>NZ_BDBA01000044.1 GCF_001612745.1 Nocardia amamiensis NBRC 102102
GAGGCCGCGCCGTCGCGGATGCCCGCGGCGACGATCCGGCGGCAGCCGGGCCGTCGTCACCGGTTCGGCAAAGAGGTGTCGCAGCGGACGAGGAATCCGGTCCGCAACCTGTCACGGCCGACCCGCACGACGCATCGGCGCAGCCGGGTCCGGTGGCGTCGGCGACCGAGCGCCAAGGGACACAACAGGCTCCTGACGCAGCGGCCGATCCCGAACCAATCGTGTCCCAGCTGGTACCGGCGCAGGCGCACAAGGATTCGGTCGGCGGATTGTCGCCGGACCAGGACGCGTCCCCGACAATGACGGTCGTCACCGACCCGGCGCCCGCTCCACAACGCGGCGATCCCGGTCCGCGCACACCCGGCGGGGACAGGCCCGTGGACGCGGCCGGGCAGCAACGGCAGACCGCGCAGCCGACGGGTGGCCCAGTGCGACCGGCCGCTGGGGTGCAGCCTGGCGCACCCGCTGCCGGTGGGCCACCCGGCGCTGCCGGAGGCAATCGGCCGCCACGTGTGTCGGCCCCGAAGAATGCTGGCGCGGAGCGCCCTCCGGCCGTCGAACCGGTCGAAGGAGCGCGCGGGCAGGCCGAGGACGGTCGTGCCCCGTCAGGGTCGGCGACCGCCCACGCCACCGACAATGACAACCGGAACACACCGCCCGCGGCCGCCGAAGCGGAGTCGAAGCACGGTCGCACGGCCGACGGCACCACAGGCGACGAGACCGCCCGAGCGACGCATCCGGATGAGGCGAATGCACCGGAGCACGCACGCGCGGGCGACGACAGCGCGAATGGGCAACAGGCCAAAGGTCATCCCGATGTAGTCGACGAGGCGGGACCATCGCAACCGAAGCCCGGTGAGTCCGATACCAGCGGAGACGATGTCCCCGGCGGTCGTGCGGGCGACGATGGTGCGAGTGAGCAGCAAGCGAAGACGAATTCCGATACCGCCGACGACGCGAACGCGCCACGACCCGAGTCCGAACCCGCTCGCGCACAGGATGACTCGGACGCACCGCCAACCGCTCGCGCACAGAATGACTCGGACGCACCGACAACCGCTCGCGATGAAGACCCCGCCGACGCGCGTGCGAGGGCGAGAACCGAAGTAGAGCAGCGTAATGCGGCCGAGCGGCAGCAGAACGAGCTGGTGCGCGAACACCACCGGCAGCGTGTCGGAGCGGCGGCCGAGCGCGAGCGGGCCGCCCTTGCCGAGCTGCAGCGGCAGGAGAAGGCCGTACGGGTGGCGGAGGAGCATGAGCGGGCCACCCGCGTCGGCCTCGGCGACAAGGTACGCGATCTGTTCGGGCGGGGCACGGCGGAGGATCGGGTGGCCGTCGAAGCCGCGCGGGCCGCTCAGGAGCAGCTCGGGCAGGCTCGGGCGAGGTTGGCCGAGTGCCGGGATGCCTACGAGGCGGCGGTAGCCCAGCATGACGCCGCAGCCCAGGCGAGAGCCCGTGACCTGGTCGAAATCTCGGACAACGCGGGTGTTTCGCTGATCAACGACTACGAGGCCGGGGTGCTCACCGATCGCGACGCCGTGTTCGAGGTAGTTGCCCAGGAGCGGGTACGCGCGGCCCTGGATGCGGGTCGCGCGATCGGGGAGTTGCGGAACCCCGGCAGCACGGCCGACGGTACGAGCCCGTTCGCGAACGCATCACCGGAGTCGTTGGTCGACACAATGGTGCGGGGATCCAGGGAGGAGCGCGTCGCGGCCATGACGGAATGGATTCGCCGGGGTGACGACCGGCATCGGCTGGTGCGGGAGACGCAGGCCGCGGCGTTCCTGCTGCTCGAGCACGGTCCGGTCGATATGAAGACCGGTGAGGGCAAGACCATCGTCATGGTGATGAAGAAGGTGTCCGACGCCATCGATCACGGCACCGCACATGCATGGACCAGTAGTGATCTGCTCGCCGGTGAGCTGGCCGCCGAGTTGCAGGCATTCGTGGTGCGGCCGGAGTCGGATACCGGGATCGATGTGGTCCGGATGGATCAGGACGGTCCGCTGCCGGATCCGGTACCCGGCCGTAGCCGGATCGTCGTCGGCACGAAGGAGGACTACCTGTTCCGCGCGTTGAAGGTCGCGGATTCGATGATGAACGAGCTCGCGGCCAGTGGCATGTCGCACCAGGAGGTGACGGCACTGCGGGACTTCCTCAATACGAAACCGTCGATCGATCTGATCAAGGAAAGGCTGGATACCGCGGCATCCGACCACGGCCTTGACCTCCGGTACGACCCGTTCCCGGCGGGCAAGCTCACCATCGACGAATTCGACACCATCTTCGACGGCAATTCCGAATGCGTACTTTCCCCCGGGGCGGCGGAGGAGGCCACACCCGAGGTGGTCGCCGAACTGCAGGGGATCTGGGATCGGCTGACGACCGCGGAGCGCGAACACGGTTTGACGGCAGCGGATTTCAAGAGGCCGGAGAACACCCGGGGAATGTGGGCCGCAGAAACAACCCCGGCGGCGGTCGCCAAGCTGGAGAAGGTGACGGGTGGACCGGTCACCGCCTCGGAGCTCAAGCTGTACGCCGATGCCGCCAACGCCCGCTGGGGGCTGGAGAAGGGCACGCACTACATCACCCGGGCGGACGAAGGCGAGGGCGCGAAGATCGGCATCCTCGCTCACGAAACCAACGACAAGGCGATGTGGGACAGGACGAAGTCGACCGAGGTGCGCTGGCAGGACGTCGGTCAGTTCGTCGACCTCAAGGAAGGGCTGCCGGTCCGGGCGAATCAGGAACATTCGCTGCGCATGTCGGATCAGCAGTTGATCGGCAGCAAATTGCTGTTCGATCCGTCTGGTTTGTCCGGGACCATGAAGGGCGTCGAGGGCATCACCTACGACCTGTACGGCGTGGGGCCGGTGCCGGAGCTTCCGACATTCTATACATCGCAACGGGTCGTGGAACCGCCGAAATTCTACGAGAACACGCATTCGAAACTCATGCAGCTGGCCCGTGACATTGTGCGGGATGCACATGTTGTCGACGGCGAGCAAACGGGCCGTGCGCAGTGGGTCGTGTGCATGGACAACGGCGAAATCCGGGGCGACCCGGATGCCGGGCGGATCGGTCTGATCGACCTGCTTCGCACAGCGGCGAAGGAAGAACACGGCGAGGGATTCGAGCTGAAGTTCGAGGTGGTCGATGCGGAATTCTACGCCGAGCACGGTGGTAGCAATGCCGCCGCCGAGGCCCTGGTCAGGCAGAAGATCGAGGAATTCGGGGACAAGGGCACCATCTATATCACCAACAAGGACGGAGGCCGCGGTGCCGACCCGACACCGTCGCAGGAGGTGATCGATCTCGGCGGTGTCGACGTCAAGGTCAGCGGCGGGCCGTCGTACTCCGAGCGGGTGAACGACCAGGTCGATGGTCGTGGCGCCCGTGGCGGATCCGGCGACGACCGGGAGCACGGTGGCACCCCGGGTTCGGCGGTGCACTACGTCTCCCCCGAGGACTTTCTGGGCCGGGTCACCGACCACGGCGTCACGCAGCAGATCGTCCAGTACCAGGAAGCCGTCCAGGCCCACCGGGCCGCCCAGGAACAGCACGAAGCCCACAACACCGAGGCCACCCGCATCGAACTCAACAGGGCCGAAACGGCGCTGCGAAACGCCGAGTCCGACCTGTGGAAGCATGCCGTCCCGGCGATGAAGGACGCCGTCGAGCAGAATCAGCTCGCCTCCAAGTACGCGAGCGCCAACCAAGCCAACGCCCCGCCCAGGGACGCACATGGCACCGCGACCCAGCAACCCCAGCAACCCCCTCCCCAATCCGCAGGGACAGCGGCTCCGCATGCGACCGGTTCACATGCGACCCCGCACACACAGCACACCCCTGCCGCCAGCCACAACGGCACCCCCGTCCCGACCGCCGCCGGCCTCGCCGCCGGGGCGACATCCAACCTGGCTTCCGGTAACCCACCGGTCGCACCCAACCTGCGTGACGAGCACGGCGACAGCACCCTCCGCCACCTCCTGCAGGTGCTGGACGCACCCGGCGGACAGGCGGCCGCACCGTTGCTGCCGGTGGCGCAGGCCGTCCGCGACGCGGCATTCGATCAGGTCGAGTCGCAAGGGATCCCCATCGGCACCGACGTCGCCGACCACGTGCGCGAGACCGCACGAAATCTGTTGAACACCAGCCTGAACCAACTCGATCCGGCGCAGCGTCAACTCGTCACCGACGCCGGGACGGTGCTGCAGCAAGGACGCCGGCTCGAAGAAGAGCACAGCGCAGCCGTCGCCCAGTTGGTTGCGCAGGTGCCGACCGCCCAGCCTGTCCTCGCGGCCGCTGCGGGTACCACCGTCCCGTTCGACCTGCTGCCCGCCGGCGACCGCACCGAGACACTGCAGCGGGCGCAGCAGGGCGACCGATCCGCCGCGCAGGCCTTGGACCGCCATTTCGGCCCCGCCACCGCCCAGGCCATGTGTGCCGTACTCAGCGGGGATGCAGAGCACGGCACCCCACCCACGCGGATCCAGCTCCTGGCGCACGCCGTCGCCCGCGCCACGCTCGGCGCCGCCGAAGCCGATGGCTGGCAAGTCCCCCCGGGCATCGACATCGGCGACTGGCTGCTCAGCCGAGCGCTAAACACGTGGCTCGACAGCCTTAATCACCTGAATCCCGCCGTACGCCGACTCGTCACCGAAGCGCTGAGTCCTCAGTCCCGCGGCACTGACCTCACCGACGCCCAGGTCGCCTTGCTCGAGTGGGTCGCGCAGGAGATCGCAGTGCAGGCGGCCGATTCGACGGCCCGGCAACGGAAACCCTCGGCCGAGAACGGCGACCGTGCGAACTCCGCGAGGACGGCCGAGGCCGATCGAAAAACCAAGCAGGCCATTGCCCGGCAGTTGTTCGAGACGTTCGACATCGAGGTGCTCGGACTGGACAAGCCGGGGATCTCCGTCGACACGGCTCTGTCGATCAGGAATGCGATAGTCGACGGTTTCGCGGCAGGGCAGGAGATCAAGCTCGACGTCGTACTGGTCGCCCCCATGGTCGGCAATACCGGTGCCTGTATCTGGACTCCCGACGGCATCGAGAAGGACGCTCCGACCTTCATGGTCCTGAACGAGAACCTCTTCGGTGATCAGGAGAAATTCCGGAAAACGATGCGGAAGGCGGTGCAGGCAGGCCGCCTGATGGCCCCGACCGGAGATCCTGCGTACGACGCCGTCAGTCACGAGATGGGGCACCTGCAAGACAAGAACGCCCGAGAGGGCATCTACGAAAAGCGGCCGATACAAAAGGAACGAATCAGACACGAGAAAGAAGAGCTCGCCAAGAAGGCGGAAGATACCGGGGAGGCACGCTCCGAGAAATCGGATCAGACGGCGGAGGTACGCTCCGCAGACTCGAAAGAGGCGCGGGCCTTCGGTTTCCTGTACGAGCATTTCGTGGCCTTCAAGAAGGCGGACATGCTGCCATCGGAAATTGCTTTCGATGATTGGCTGGGTCAGCTCGACTCATACAGCAGGAGTAGGAAGAAGTCCACAGAAGAAGATCGCCTGTACAAGGCCTTCGTATCGTGGACGAATCAATTCGAAAGTCGGGCGGCTTTCGACAAATGGCTGCAACGAGCCGGGATCTCACGGGTTACCGGTCCGCTGCGCCGGGTTTTCGGCGAGCAAACAGAAGAAGACGATCGAGCGGGCTGGGTCGATATGAGACTCGTATACGACGCTTGGCTGCAGCAGCTCGATCCCCACACTCGCAGACAAATACTCACCGGCGAATTCGAACAAGCTCATCCCGATCCGGACGCGGCGACGAAGAGGGACGAACTGGGCACTTACGAACCCCGGCTGGGCGACCTCAAAGTGTTCAATCCGGCAGAAGCACTGGCCGAGGCGAACAACGCGTTCGGCAGGACCGCACCGGCCGATCGCACACATCCCGCCTACGTCCTGCAAGCCCTGCTTCGAGACATTCCGTATTTCCAGGTGTTGCGGGAAGCCGAACAGCGCAATGCCCTGGTGCAGGCGGACTATCGCGGTCCGGTCCCGGCCGCGTCCGAGTCCGGCACGAGCATCGCCTCGAACGGCCCGTCCGCATCCCTTGCCGCGAGATGGCGCGCTATGTCCCCCACCGCCCGCGCCAACTACGCGGAACAGCAAATCGCATACTTGAACCCCGACACCGGTTTCGTGCTCGACGAGTTGGCCCGGCTCCAGGCGGAGCACCGCGCCACGGTCGCATCGTCCCCGGATCGCACCGCACAGACGCCCGAACCGCCAGCGCCCCAAGGTAATTCATCACGCACGGCGGGGCCCGGACGACCTGACGGCAGGTCGGCGCTCCCACCGGAGTTTTGGCAGCAGCACAGTCAGTCCCACGCGCGGGCAGCTGTCCCGGCCCCGATCCACCTCGGTGACCCCGACGATGCGCAGCCGGACCCGACGCAACCCGTCCCGGACTCACCGACTCCTCGCTCGGACACCGGCGGATCCACCAAGGCGAAACCGGCCCACCTCGCCGAGGATGTCTCGAACCCGGAGCCGGACACCGTTCTGCAGCGCGCGCGGCAGGGGGATGCAACGGCGTTCAACGAGCTACGCGAACGATACGGCAGGGCCGCACTTCGGGAAGTGCTTGCCCGGCTCGGGGTTCCGGCCTCGCCGACCGGCCGCGACTTGCGGCCGCTCGTACAGGTGGCACAGGAGCTCAACCGCATGGCATTTCGGATCGCGGAGGCGCACCGATGGCGTGCCGATGCGGGCACGGATCCCAGCGAATGGCTGCACGGCATCGTGGGAGGTCTGGTAGACGGCTGGTTCGGGCTGAATGCCACGCAGCGCAAACACGTCACCGAGGCGGTGGACGCAATGCGGCGTGGCGCGGCGATCAGCTTGGTGCAAAGAGGTGCGCTCAACAGGTTGGCCGACGCCGGCGAGCAGGTGATAACAGCCGCCGAAACGCACGCAACCGACTCGTCACAGCAGACGGATAGTGGGCTTACCAAGCGTCAGTTCGAGGTGCTCGAGTTGATGGCTGCGGATATGACGAGCCCCGAGATCGCAGATGAGCTCGGGTTGTCCCCGGGGACCGTGAGCATCTACGCGACCCAGGTTCGCCACAAACTCGGTGCCCGTACCCGTGCGGAAGCGGTGTACATCGCACTGAGCACAGGCATTCTCCCCGGCAGTCCCCGCGCCGACGGCGAGACACCCGGTCGCGAAGATCTCCAACTCACCAGTCGCGAAATCCACGTACTCGGGCGGATCGCGAACGGAGACACCAGCGACGACATCGCTCAAGACCTTGAGATCTCTCCGAGAAGCGTGGACCAGTTGGTGGGTCGAGTCGGCCGGAAACTGAGCGCACGCAACCGTCCTGGAATTATGGCTGCTGCCGTAAGAACCGGCGACCTCGCGCTCGCCGACCCTGCCGACGCCGTCCCGGGCACCGGCCGAATATGGCTGGCCGATTACGAAACCAACGTGGTCAATCGGATCGCGAACGGTGAGACCAGCAAAGACATCGCGCAGGCGCTGGGCCTGTCCTCGCTCACCGTGGACGACTACCTGATGCGTGTCTGCCGCAAGCTCCGCGTGCACAACCGGGCAGCGATGGTGGCCATCGCCATCCGCGCCGGACTCCTGCCGGGGACTGCCCGGACCGCCGTGGAAGTTCCCGAGTTGACCACCGCCGAAATCGATCTGCTCACCCGGATCGCGAACGGCGATACGAACGCCGATATCGCGGAGAACCTCCAGACTTCCTCGAGCGCGGTGGACAAGGCGCTCGCCCGTATCCGCGAGAAACTCGGTACCCGCAACCGACCGCAGACGGTCGCAGTGGCTATCCGTGCCGGCATCCTGCCCGGCGCCGATACGGTCGAAGCAGCTCCCGCCGCTCCCACAAACCCGGCGGAACTGAGGGAACAGCATGGGCTCGACACGTTCGGCTATGTGCTGTCGCTGCTCGGGGTATCAGCGAGGGGCGGGCGCCGAAGCGAACGGCTCGCGCGCGCCGTGCAATTGGCGTTGGAGATCAATGACGATGTATTCCGGCTCTCGGACTCGAGCTCAGGCGGCGACGTCGTCCAGCGATTGCGCGAATCTGCACGGGAAATGCTGGAGCACAGATGGTTCCACCCTCTCCGCGCCAAGATGCTGGCGGTGCTGCGCTCCGATGGCATAGCCGAATCGGATCCCCGGTACGGCCGCCTCGCCGAATTGACCGTCACCGAACTCCGGGGACACCTCGACCAGATCGGTGTCACCACGCGTTGGGTGTTTCTCGAGCTGGCGGACAGTCTGCATAGCGGCCGGGACATAGGTTCGTTGTCGCGGCAGGAAAAGAACAGTGTGCTGCGGATCGCGGATATACCGCGTGAGGAAGAGGTCTCGCCCCCGCTGCAGGGCGCCGCGCCACACACCGCCTCCGGAGCCTCGCGAACCGGCCGGGAGGAACCCGAACCATCGGCTACCACCGACCGAAGCGCTTCTGGTACAGAGCATTCCGGCATGACCGATCGCGAGATCGACATGCTGGCACTCGTTGCGAAGGGTCACTCCCACCGCGAGATCGCCACAATACTGGCACTTTCGGGCCGCGACGTCGGCGCCGCCATGCGTTCGGCGGCGGCGAAGTTGGGAACCGCTCACTGGGCGGAAATGCTCGAGGTGGCGCGGTGCAGAGGGATCGATCTGAATGTCAGCAGCCCGGCCACTCCCGGGCGCGACCGGCCCCGAGACGATGCTGCGGCACGCTTCAACGCCTACCGCTCCGCACTGGCAAATTCCTTGGCGGCAAGGACCGGGGAGTTGGGTTCTGCCGCAGTGCTGGCCGAGGCCACCCCCGAACAGATCGCGGAGGCCAGTAACCAGCTATCCTCCATCGAGCGACAAATACTGGCGAAACTGCGATCGAGACAACCGATTCCGCGGGATTCGGCCGCCCGGCCAGCCGTCGCCGCCGCTCGACGTCTGGCTTCGATTCTCGTTGCCGAGCAACACAGATTGGATGTCCAGCTGGCACGGGCGCTGTCCGAAGCCACCCCGGACCAACTGGAGGAAGCGCTCGGCACGCTCACGGACCTGCAACGGAAGATCATCCGCGCTGTCTTCACACGCAGGCTGTCCCTCGAAACCATGGTGTCCGGTCTCGGATATCGGGATGAGGCGACAGCCAAGTTGTTCGTGGTCAACACCGTCCGGCAACTCGGACAGCACCTGGCCGGAATACCCGTCGCCACGCCGCTGAGTGAGACACGGCCGAGTGGCGCAATGCCATTCGGACATGAGCATATAGCTGGACGAAGCGCAGTCGCCCAGGCACCACCCGGCGAAACCGCCTTCGAGCGCGGTCGTCGTGAGGCCGAGGAGGAACGACGGGCCGCTGCCTCACGCATCAGCGAAGCCGAGATCGACCTGCTCAACAAGGTTCTGTCCCGCCTGGATCAACTCGCACCCACCATCGGTCGGGTGTCCGGTCCCGACCCTGTCGCTATCGACCTCGGGGACTCCGAGGACCCCAGCGTCCGGGACCTCGAGAAAGAGGAATCACGCGACAGTAGCGCCCATGAACCGATCGATCCGGCAAGTACCCCATCAGGGGCTGGGCTGGGATCGCCCGGCGCACATGTGCCCAGAACCGCGCTGCGGCAGTTGCTCGAGCGATACGTCACGCAGGGTCGCCGGGATAAAGCTATCGCTGTGCTGCGGCACGAGTTCGGCGACAAGGTGTTTCGGTGGGTTTCAAGAGCCTTTGCCGAACCCCGAGTGGCGCAGGAGGTCACAGACGAAGCATTCGCGGCGAGTGTCGACCGTCTCGCTCAGATTCCTGACCGGAACGTCGAGGCTTGGGTGGTATTCATTGCGCGCAACCTCATGCCCAAACACGCCGAGTTTGCGCAGTTCCGGCAACGTATCCAGCAGGTCTTCACTGAAGCCGGAGGCGCGGAAGAACTCCGGCAACCGCTGGCCGAGGCGACGACGTCGGAGCTGCAACGGGCGCTGGAGGCACTGAATGCCACGCAGCGCGCGAGGCTTGGCCGCTTCTGGTCCGGCGATGCCGCGCAGTCGCTGCCCCAGGGCAATCGCCCGGCGCGGGACCGCGCGGTGTGGTCCGCTGTCCAAACGTTCGTACTCGCCATTGCCGCTGAACGGGGCAGGCACTCGACGACCCCGGTTGGCGCGGCCGAGCTGAATGGCTTGCAGCTCCAATTGCTCGGACTTGCCGCGTCAGGCCTATCCAATGAGGAGATCGCGGAACGTTGGGGGATCTCGACACCCCGCGTCGCCGGACACTTTCTACTGATCGCCCGTCTCATGAACCTCAACGTTCGCGAATCGGCACTCGATGCAGCACATCACTGGTTCACCGAGGCCCCCCGCCCGGACTCGGCCACTCGTACACCGCACACCATGACGGTGGGGGATAAGGAACTCTACCGCGCTCTCACAGAGAGTGAGAAGGAATTGTTCCGGATGGCGGTGGCGGGAAATACCGATATCGAGATCGCGGAGCGCTGGAAAGTATCCGAGAATAATATTGTCGCGCGCTGGCTCCAAATCGCACACAAGCTCGGAATCGAATTCCGCGGCGACCTGTTGGACAGCGCAGCACAGGCAGGCATCATTCTTGCATCACGGCCTGCAATGACTGAGCGCCATGAGGGCGACACAGCGAATTTCGATATCACGGAACAGCAGATCGAACTGCTGCACCTGCTCGCCAAAGGCTGGGTCAGCAGCGCGATAGACGAGCACTGGCATGCACCGCCCAGAACAGCCGAGAAGCAACTGGCCCAGGTAGCCAAACGATTCGAAATACCGGGCCGGGGCCCAGGAGTAGTAGCATATGCGATACGTAGAGGAATTATCGAAGGACCGGACGACGGATCGGCTGCGGCCGAGCTGAGGCCGAGAGATATCACACTGATCGGGCTCGCGGCAGAAGGTAGGACCGATCCGGAGATTGCGAAACTCATCGGAAGAACTCCCGCAGCAGTAGGCATATATTTCAGGGATATTCGTCACCTACTCGGCGCCAAGACGCGCTCTGAGATGGTGGCTATGGCTATCACCGCAGCCGACTCCCGATCGGAGGAAATCGCACCCGGTCGACGACAGGAAAAGTTACTTGAACTATTTCCGCCCCCAGCATCCGTGCCGCGAATGCTGCCGGACCCCGATGATCCGCGTTACGCGTCGATCGATCAATGGCTGAAAGCACTGCGGCGACATTTCAAGATGACGCAAGCAAAGTTCGGCGAGCAGGCCGAAACAGCCACATCGACAATTTCCCGGATGGAGCGGGGCCTGTCGAAGCCACGAGTCATCGTGCTTCGGAATTTGCGGGACAACCTCGGATTTCCCAACGATGTACTGGTCAAGGCACTCCGACGCTTCTATGCACGCCCGGATGCGACAGTGGCCAATCCGGCAATACAGCGCCGGTTCTGGGATCTGATCGCCACGCGGCGAGGATCTCGCGAGGAAGACGAGATCCATGTGGAAATATTTGAGGAATACGCGTGGATTGCCCGTGCGGTGGCTGCGGGCTGGGACGAATCGGATGGGAGCCGGGCTGCCGACGACATATTTATCGCCATTCTGAACTTCGCCCCGGTAGACGATTTCTCCGATCTCGCATGGGCGACTGCCCGAGGCGCCTGCAAGGACGACTATTTCGAGCACCGATTTCCAGATATGGACGAGACCACCCGGAAACTTGTCGTCCGAGTGGATACTTACCTCCGAACTTTCGACAAACCGGATTCGGTCCCCGACACCGAGATCGCGATATCGCTGAACCTCGAACTGTCGCAAGTCTCCAAGGCACGCGCAATTCTCGATCAACGCCTGACCGCGATTCAGCCGTTTTCCAAGGACTTTTCAGGCAGGCTACGGCAAGCCCTATCAGATCTGCCCGATCCCGAACTCGCGGAACACGCAATACGACTGCGCCTGTACGAAGATCTTTCGGTGACGCGGGTGGCGAGACGTTTGGGAATCTCACCTGAGCAAGTCGAGCATATCCTGGGTGTGGCCGTGCCGAAACTTCGGGCCGCATTCGCTGACCGCGATCCAAACCCACCGAGTGCCGGTGGCTGGGAGCGGGAGAGGCCCCGCGGCCCCCACATCGATCCTGTCGCCATCAACTTCGACGATACCGAACCCACACCGCACACCTCCGAATCGGAAACTCCGAACACGGCACCGTCACGTATTCAAGTCACCGATATCACCGCTGGTGACACCACAGCGGCCGAACTCGTAGCGCAACAACTCACCACCCTGCTGGACGGCTGGGCGAACCCCGACTTCATCCGCGACATCACCGCGGCCGTCTGCGCATCGGTCCGATGGGGAATCGGCACCATCTCCGTCACCGCCCAACTCACCGGCAGTGAACTGCACGTCCATCTCACCGACATCACCGGCGATCACAGCTACGTCGAAGTCGACTGGCACCTGGACCCGACACCACGGCCCGTCGAACGCGCCGCCCGGCCACCCGACCGAGCCTCTGCGGACGAACTCGATCTCGCCCGAATGCTGGAGATGTTCGGGGACGAGGACGAAGTTCCCCGCTATCAGCCCGAGGTCGGACGTACGCGAACCGCCGTCGAACAACGGCTTCCGTGGCTGTCCCGCAACGAGATCGCGCCGATACTGCGAGCGGTCAGCGAACTGGTCACCAACGCCAAGAAGCACCTCTACAGCAACGCCGATGACCATGGACTCGCACCCGAAGAAGTCCTCGACCTCTCCGTGTCGGCCACCGGCGACGTGCATGTCACCGTCACCAACGAGCTCGCACCGGGAACCGCCGCGAAACTGCCGCCCTGGACCGACGACGAACAAGCATGGGAGCGCGAAGGCGGCCGCGGCACTCAAATCATGATCACCGAAAGCACCGTGGCGGTCCGACGTCTCATCTTCGCCAATGGCAAGAACACCATCGAACAATCCGTCGAACACTGGCGGACACCCCCCGACGGCGAGATCGCCACAGCCCATCGCCAACTCGGCTCGAAGAAGGCCGCCGCCGCCCGATACACGACGACAGGCCGGTTCCTTCGCGACGCCGTCGAAGAACAGCACACCTCCGCAGAGCAACCGGCCAACCCCGACCCCGTACCCGACTACATCCGCAACTGCGTCGTCCAATCCGTCCGCGTGGCCGGGGAGGACGGCCTCGTCGGCGCCCGCATACCGCACAAGGACGCGACAGCATGGCGCGAACTCGTCACCGGCCTTGGCACCGGCATCCACGAAATCCCCGTACCCGAGACCTGGGACAATCCCGACAACGACCCCCTCGCCGCGTACATCGACGCGATCCTCGATCCCGACAACGAGATCCACAGCGCTGCTTTCGTCATCGAGGACGATCAGGGCAACGCCCACAGCTACTACGTCACGCAGCTGAACGGCCAAGCCATCATCTTCGACACCACCATCGCCCAACCCTCCGCCACCGATCCCGACCACCCCCACATCTCCGGCAAACACGTTGCCCGGGTCCGCATCCGCGAAAAGTGGACACAGTCCTACCCCACCATCAACCGCGCCTTCGTCGCCTACTTCACCACCATCACCGACCCCGGCGACACCGGCCTCAAAGGCACCCTCACCCCCCTTCCTCCACCCGATAACGCCAACTTCGGAGGCACCGACAACCCCATCCTGGGCAGGCACGGCAACACCGAATCCGCCACGCAACGCCCCCCGGTGACCGACCGACAGCGGGAGACACTCAACCTGGTCGCCGCCGGACGAACGAACCAAGAAATCGCAACACTCCAAGGCTCGGACCCCGATCCCACCGACGCGAATGATGGGACGCAGAACCAGTCCACCCCACCCACGGACACCGACAGCCAGCACCCACCCACGCCCGGCAACCGAATCGACCCTGTCGCACTCGCCCTCGACGAACCGGAAACGCCCGAATCGACAGCTTCAACCCACCGGGCACCGAGTGACCCCAACGAACACGACCCCGCCCCGCTGCCCACAACCCAGGAACTGGTCGCGGATCCAGGAAAACTGAAGACGTTGCGGCAGGAAGTCGACGCACTGCGGCAGCAACTCCTCGAACTCAGCAACGGGCGCGCAGATCTGTCGAGCGCAGCAGCGGTGGACAGGTTGCTGGGGGCGCTGCTGCAACTCGAGCGAGAAGGCAAGCTGAACGCCCGCCAGGCCCGCGCACTCCCGCTGGTCGAGGAGTATCGCGAGAAGTCCGGTCTCCTCGACGACGCCGAAGGAGTCCGCGGCGAGCACCGGGAATTCAAAGCTAATGACGCTCGCCGGACGGAGCAGCCGGAAGACGCCAGGCCGACCGCCTCCCCCGGACCCGACCCCGTCGCTATCGACCTCGGCCCCGACGAAAACCCACCCGCGGACCGGCAGTCCGACAACGTGGAATCCCGGGACACCGAACAGCTGCGGACGCTGCGTGCCGCGGTCGCCGCGAGACTGGCAGGCACAGCGGAGGTCTCGAACGATCCCGTGCTGAATCGCGCACCCGCTCTGATCGATGAACTGGTGGCCGCGCGGCGCCAGCCGGATGCGCAGGTCCCGGCGGAACGGCTGCGGTTGCTGGAGCAGTTCGCGCACCAGATGTCGGCATGGTTGGCCGGCGCGGACGAAGCCGCCGAGGCAAACGCCGCCTACGAGCAGGGGCTGCGGGAAGGGACGCCGGCCGTCCTGCGGGCCCGGCAGGACGCCGCGGAGATCCGGCTCGGATCGGCTCTCGCCGCCGTCGCGGAGGTCTGGGCACAGCCCCGCCCCCAAACAGACACGCTGATCGTGACCCGGCCCGCGGACCACCTCCGGCCAGGAGAGACGGAACGGCTGCGCGACGTGGCCGAAACGATCTTCGGGGAGATGGTGGCCGCGGGGCCAGCGATCGATGCGGAGAGCACCCCCGACCGCCATCAGCTCGCCGAGGCCACGCGGCGCTATGACGCGCTGCGAGATATGTCGCAGTGGCTGGAGGAACTGCTGACCTTCGCGGAGCAATGGGATCTGACACGGATAGGCCGGGAGCGCCTCTCGTTCCTGCTCGACCACTTCCGCACGATCTCAGAGCTGTTGGCGGCGACCCAGATTCGCGACACTGCGGCCGCCGCCCTGGCCGGTGCGACCGATCGAGAACGACGACTCGCGCAAGCCGCCGAGAGCTACGGCATGGCCGACCGCGCGGTCCGCAATATCGCGCAGATGCTCGGCGAACCGCAGCATCGCGCGACGGCCGCTCCCCCGGCAGCGCAACCCGGCGCACCCGTCGTCTGGCCCGGCGCGGACGGACAGCCCGACTTCATCGCACAGACCCAGCCCCGGCAGCACGATCTCACCGAGCCCGGTCCCGGCGGGTCGGCGTCGCCCGATCGAACCTCCGAGGACCGCGCAGCGCAGGCCGGATCGGAACACCCACGGGGACACCATGTCGAGGAACCCCGCGGCTCCGATGAAACCGCACCGCGGCGCTATGTCGAACAGAACCTGACGGTGGAGGATCTGGGTTCGGTCGCGGCAGCGAGCGATCAGGGCCAGCACGCGCACAACGAGGACGCCTTTGCCCTGATCCGAGTGAATGTCGGTGGCGAAGAGGCCACCGCACTGATCGTGAACGACGGTCTCTCCCGGCCGAAGGGCGGTCACCGCGCCTCCGCCGCCGCCAAGGCAGCCGCCCACGATTTCGTGGTGGCGGCGCTGCGGCAGGCCGACCGCGACGGCCGGATCGATCCGGTGGCCGTAGTCGAAGGCGCGGTGGCCGCCGCTCAGGAGGCGGTACTCGCCCTGCCCCCGGAGTCGCCCGCAGACAAGCCGCCCGCCACCACGATCGTGGTCGCGTTGATGGAGTCGGGACGGCTCACCGTCGACTGGGTAGGCGACAGCCGGGCGTACTGGATTCCGCTGGACGGCGGCCCGCCGATACAGCTGACCAGGGACGACTCGAAGGTCCAGGATATGCTGGACGTCTTCGACGACATCACCCGCGAAGAAGCCGAACACTCGTCGATCGGCGGCCCGGGTCTCACCCACGACCTGGGCCGGTCTCTGGACGGGCTGAAACCGCGCGAGAAGGCCCGAGACATACGCGGCTACGGTGTCGTCCTGGCGCTGACGGACGGTGTGTGGGAACCGATCAGTCCCGACGACCCCGAACCCATCGCGGCCATCGTCCGGCGATCGCTCGCCGAGGCCCCGGGCGATCTCGGCGCCGTCACGCGCGCACTGGTACGGGCAGGCATCGAAGCGGGCACAGCCGACGACGTAACCGCCGCAGCGGCATTCCTGTCGGCCGCGAACATCGACACCCCCGCGAATGCGGCGACGGACCACGACGGGCCCGCGACCCCGGCCAATCGCGGCCCTGACCCCGTCGCGATCGACCTCGGTCCGGACGAAGCCGATCCCACGCCGGTCGGGTCACGACAACCCGGAACCACCCCGCCGCGGAACTCGCCGAATCGCATCGGGGGACCGCACGGCACGACTAAGGAGGCGAACACCGCCGGCAGAGTCGGCACCCCGTGGGACAGCGCACTGCAGCTGCGGCAGGTCCTCGAGCAGCATGTCGCGAGCGGACGACCGGAGCTCGCGACCGCCCTGCTCCGGCAACGGCTCCAGGCCGAGATACCGCGCCTCGCAAAGAATTTCGGTCAAACGGCCGCGCACCACATCGCCGACGAGATATGCGCTACGGCGATCGGGCGCCTCGCGCAGCTCGGTAACCGAAATATCGAGTTGTGGTTGAACAACATTGCGCGAGAAGTCATCCGGAACCATCGCAGTATCGCGGGCCCCTGGTTCAGCATCCGCGAGTTCGTTTCCGAGTGCGCACAACTCGAGCAAACCGATCCACTGATCCGGCTGCTGGCCGAAGCCCGAACCACGGATGTGCGGCGGATCCTGGAGGGGTTGCCGAGCCACCGGCGTGACCGCTTGATCCGCGCCTTCTGGCCCACGGGTCCGGGCACATCACCTACCGCGCCCAACGGCACCGAATCCGATCGTGATGCGCTCTGGGTCGCAGCACGCCAGTTGGCCACAGCGGTGGCGGCCGCCGCGAACTTCCCTGCCCAGCTACCGGCTCGGGCCGCAAGCAGCGTAGCTCGGATCGACCGACCCAGCAGCCCGTCCACAACGACATTCTCTCCCTGGCTCACCAGCAGGGAACTCGAGGTGCTCAACCTGATCTACCAGGGTTTGACCTATGCGGAAATCGGGCGACGGCTGGATGTCGACCCGAAGGCGGTCAGTAACTACCAGAGGAGTGCGGCCAAGAAGTTCGGTACCGCCGGCGTCATCCCGACGGTCCTGGCGGCCAAGCGGCAGGGATTCATCCACGACGGGGACCGACCACCGGCCGGTACCGTCCGACTGTCCCGCGAGCAACGGCAACTCCTCCAGTTGATGGCCGACGGCCTCACGGATCAGGCCATCGCCGAGGTGCTGGGCGTGGCCACGCTCACCGTCAAACGCCGCCGAGCCCGGATCGGCGCCGTACTCGGCGAGACAGAGCGAACTCCGATGCTGATGAAAGCCGTGCGGCTGGGAGCCATCGACGAACCCGCGAGCGAAGCGAGCACGCCTAGGCCACCCCGCAGACCGGACACCGTCGCCATCGATCTCGGCGACGCCGACGAACCTGCGCCGGTCACACCACAGCCGTCGCGCGCCTCTGGACCGGCGGAGCAATCAGCGCAGGGCACCACGACGCGCGGCGCCACCCCGTGGGCTCGACCCGCACAGAGTGAGACACCGCCGGGAACCGCAGCGCTCAATGTGAGCGTTTCACGGCCTGGTCCTCTGCTGCATCGGGTCCAGGAGGCGGAGCTGGCCCGGTACCTCTACGGTCGGCCGGAGGTCAAGGCTGCGGCGGTGGCGGTGCTGGACCGGCTGGAGAGAGTGATCAGGGGCCTGTTCCAGGACGTGCTCGAGGATCTGCCCGCGACGGAGCGGGACGAGCGGATCCGAGCGGTTTTCGACGCGTCCGCGAGGCCGCGGTGGGGCGGCATGGTGCTGCCGTCGGTGCCGATGGACGAGCTGAAGCGCGACGGAAACCTGCGCGAACTGTTGTCGGCGATGCTCAACGCCATGATTCGCAATGCCGAGCTGGAAGCAGGCGTGGGTCTGACGTTGGACCAGGGCATCGCCCGGTACATGAATCAGACGCAGGAGTGGCGACGGAGCAAAGCGCGCGAACTGGGGCTGGACTTCGACGCGCTGGAGGCGGTTCGCGCGGCCGTTCTCGAGGACAAGCAGCCCGGAGAACCGATCACCTGGAAAGACCTCAACTCGGTCAAGTACGTGCGGAAGCACGGCGACGCCGCCGATCGGGCCTACGCGGAGTACGAGCGGCGAAAGGCGGCATTCCCCGAACGAAATTCGGACGTGCCACGTCTCACTCCCACTTCCCGGGATGCCGCCGCGCTGGGCATGCCGCTGTCGCTGCGCGAATTCGCCGCGATGCCGGAGCGGAGAGTGCTGCGTATCAGCAAACTCGAACTCGAGGACGGCGTGGCAATCCCGCGTCTCGAGGACGGCCGCGTCGATACCTCCCGGTTGGAAGCCCAGCTGAGAGAACACGACAACTCTGTCGCCTATGTCGCGCCCACCTACATCCTCGACCCACGCGGACGGCGAATGGTCGACGAAAATGGTTGCCGCATCGCATCTATCAGCGTCTATCACGATGAGGGCACTGTCGGTCCCGAGGAAGCCTTCGCCCTCGACCACTCCGAACGGGTCATCCAGCTCCCGTGGCGACCGGGATACGTCTACGTCGCCCCCGACGACAGCAACGACGACATCCGCAGGCTGGCCGAGCAGGAAATCCCCTCGAACGCAGGCATTTCCGGCACCGCCACCCGGATGCTCGCCCGCTTCGACTGGCTGCGCCCGCCGGGCGTCTCCCGGCACGGTTTCATTGCGGCGTTGTTCGCCTTCATGCTTCCCCACCAGCACACGGTGTACGAGATCGTGCGGGGCTTGGAGATGGCGGGCGTGCGGATGGGCGACGACCCGGAGTCGATGTACCGCACGATCATCGAACAGTTCGGCCCCGGGCAGCTGCCCGACCGCCCGCCGCATGCCGCGCCGAGTGATACAAAACGGCAGCCGGCACGGACACCGTGGCAGCCATCCGAATCGCCATCCACTGCTCGGCCCGATCCGGCCGCATCGGAGCCTCGAACAGACGGCTGGACACCCTGGAAGGACAGAGCGTCCCTCGCCGAGGCCGCGCGGAACGCAGGCAGCACTCGGAAAGAGTTCGTGCCACACGCTCTCGCAATAACGCCGTGGGCGGTGCAGAAGCAAGCCACGTCGATCGACGCCGAACTCGGCGTCGAGGGGCGCAACGAGCTGGACGCAGCAATCCGAGCCGGCCAGGCCGGCAGCACCGCCGCGGCCGCCCCGCGCAATCCGGCCGCGCCGGCCGAGACCACTGATCAGACACCGCAGACCGACAAATCAGCACGCCGCCCCGGAGGCATCGACCCCGTAGCGATCGACCTCGGCGATCCGGAGGAGCCAGCGGGCAACGAGCCCGCTGAGGAGCCCGCCACATCACAGCAACCGACCGATCCGCCCGCCGAGAAGTCGTTGTCGACGCGAGGGCTGCTCGTAGTCAACAAACCGTTCGCACGCCTATTGCTGGGCAAGTGGTATCTCCCGGCAGAGGTCGGCAATATTTTCGGCACCAGCCTCGCTACGACTGCCGGACCCTATGCGCTGTTGAACGCGGACCAATCAGCGGCGGCCGCCGCCATAGCCGCCGCCGCGTGGTGGCTTGCAAAGGGCGCCGAGCCATTGGCCGGCCGCGGCGCCGACCGTTCCGATCGGCGAAAAATAATGCTCCGGGCCCAAGCGATCGGCGCGGCGGCTGCCGCCACCACCACCGGTTTGTTCCTTTTCGATGCGCCGAATCTCGCCCTTACGGTCGCCGCGGCATCACTGGTCGAAGGTACTGCGGCCACCTATTATTTCCGCGCCTTTCAAGCAGCGGCCAAGGACCTTCTTGTCACCGATGCACAGAAGCAGACAGGCAACGAGCTGAGGAATGTCACCGGATCCGCTGCATCTGTCACCGGACAAGCCCTTGGTCCCGGCCTGGCCGGCATCGCGCCCGCGGCGCCGTTCGGACTGAACACCCTTTCCTATCTGACGAATTGGGTAAACATAAAGAACTTGTCGTTGCCGCCCCAGACCTTCAGCGCGCCGCAGTCCCTGTTCCGTGATATTGCAACCGGTGCGCGGGCACTGTGGGACGACAAGTTTCTTCGTGACTACACCGCAATCACCGCGATAAACAACGCCGCATTTGCGATGATGGGCTTCCGCACCGCCACCGTAGTGGAAGCCTCCGACCTGGGCTGGGCAGGAGGCGCGGTCGTTGCCGCACCCGCCATTGGTGGGATAATGAGCGGCGTTCTCTCGAAGGTGACTCGTAACGTAAAGACCACCACCTTTTACCCGATAGCACTAGCCAATATGGCCGGGGGCTTCGCGCTCCAGGCCGCGACAACCGACCCTGCAGTAATAGCGGCCGCAACATTCTGGGACTCGATGGTTATGTGGACCATGATCGCCAAGGCCGGCACCTACGAGCAAAAAGCCATCCCCTCAGAAATATTCGGTCGAGTAGGAGGCGTGAAAGGCGGGATAACGAATGTCCCCGCCGGTGCCGGTCTGTTCGTAGCCAGCGCCCTCATCGGCGGTGCCGCAGCGAACGCGCACAGCGGCGACACGGTTGCCGCGCTGGCGGCGACCATCAGCGCAATCACCGCGGTCGGCTACGGCGTTGTCCTTTTCGTCAGACAGGGCCGCGTCTTCTACCGGATCGTCAGCAAAGGCGGCCGCGGGTGGTTCGGACGACGCGAGCGCCCCGCCGGGACCGAGACCGCAACCGCGCCAACGCACATCCCGGCAGAAGCGAGCGCGGGCTCGCCCACGCACACGGCTCCGAATACACCCACCCCCGCGCCGGAGGCACCCGCGCCGGAGGTCATTGGCAACTGCGCCATCCACATGAGCCGCGTCCACCGAGCGCTCGGCGACGACACCGCACCGGAACCCGTCGACAGCGACCCGCGATGGAAGGCCGAAGACAATTGGCGCATCACCGAAGAGACCCTCGGCGCCCAACTCCGCCCGATGAAGACCAAGGGCCTCGACCCCATTGCCATAGCCGTCGAAAAAATCCGCGACAAACGCAACAAAATCGACAGTGCCGCTGTCACCGTTGCCGGACACATCCACTACATCGTCGACGTCGAAGGCCAAATCCTCATCTTCGACACCCTCATCGACACCGCCACCACCCCGGATGCGAGCACCGCATCAGAAGCGAAACGCACCCGGAAACAACGTGACCTCCACGTCCGCAACTACGACGGCGACGAAAACGGTGAGACCAAATGGAAACCCTCGTACGACACCTTCGAAGAGGCCTTCGCCGCCTATTTCAAGAGCACCAAGACGGGCACCCCCACCCCCGCCCGTCGCCCCCGGCCCGATTTCCTGCACCGCAAACACCCGGTGAAGCTCCTCGGCCGACCCGAGGACACCGGCGGGGACGCGGTATCGAGGTTGAGCCCGGCGGAGGTCGGTGTATGGCTGCGCGACGAATTGCGCCGACTGACGGGCAATCCCGACGTTGAGGTCCACGAATTCGACCGGCCCGATCTCGACCCGGAGACTATCCGTGAGATCGCCCGGGCTTTGGTCGACATGGCCACGCAGCACCCGCAGGTCGATATCGGCAGCATCGACATCGGCGAGCTCTCGTCGAAGGTGGGCGCGAGGACGATGTCGAAGACCGATCCCATCACCGGTGCCGTCACAACCGAATGGATGACGTTCAACGCCGACTTCGCCGCGAATCCGGACGAACTTCATCGGTGGATGCAGGACCGAATCGCCTCCGGGAAGGCGCATCCCAGCATGGCCGACCGTCCTGCGTATGCGATCGTCGTGCACGAGTTTGGCCACATGCTCGACTACGCGGGGCGGCGGGAGGCTAACTACCGTGCCGAGGAGATGCTGTTCGATCATTACAAGGCAAATCGCCTGGGAGAGAAAACTTACGCGGCGTTTACGGCCTGGCTGCACCGCTATCTGACCGTATACAGCTTCGACAAGAACGGCTATTTCAACCCGACCGAGGCGTTGGCCGAGGCCTTCGCCGATGTCGTGCTCAACGGCCGCGACAGTGTCAACGATCCGGTGGGGCTGATGTACGACCTGCTGGTGGACTCCGTCGCTGCACCCCGAACAACGGCCGACAGCGGCGAGGTGGACCACTCACCGGACCCCGAGCCTGAGCCCGAGCAGGAAGTTACGCAGGTCATCGACCAGATGCGCGACCTGGAGAGTGCGCTCAGGCAACTGGCCGACAGCGCCGGAATGATCGACCCGACCGTGCTGCTTCGTATCCGTGCGGAATTGGACGCCCTCATGGACGACCGGCTGGCAGCCCGCCCGGATGCCGCGCGCCGGCACGATCAGACGATTGCCACGCTGCGGGATTTGACCTCTCGCTCGGACCTCACCGAGAGCGATGTCCGAGCGCTCGCCGAGATCGTCCCGATGAAACGCAGCCGAATGTCAGGGTTGTTGCGCGGGGCGAATGATCGCTACGTCCAAGCGCTGCGCGCGGCGGCCCGTTCGCTGCTCGCGGATCTCGACGCCGACCGACCCCCGCGCGTGGCCGTGGACCTGGCTGTCAGCGAATTCTTCCACGGCCTCCGCGCCGAGGTCGACGATGTGGTGCGAAAGTTCTACTCCGGCAGTAACTCCGAGTGGACCGTACCGCGCTTGCTCGACAACAGCCGTTCGATGCTGTCCGCTGCCGAGGCCGCTCGGCGGGCCATCACCAGCGCGTGGCGCCGCATCCCCGAGGATCGGCTGCTGCCGCTGTTGTCGGAACTCGCCCGGGGCGGGCTCGGCCGAGATGACGTCATCGATGACGTCATCGCCAGACTCCCTGCGCCGCTGGGTGTGTCGGGCGGCGTCCGGGAATCACTGCGCCGGGCAGAGAATGCGGTGTTGCGCAGCTACACCGAAGCCGCGGTGCGCGGGTACGTGTTCGGGGAGCAAGACGCGCGGACCATCACGGCCTTCGAAGAGGCTACCGCGAGGGTGCGCGCTGCGGTGGGTCTGTCAGAGACCGATCGGGACCTGTCCGCCGAGGTGCGCGACGCCGTGGTCCGGGCCCTCTCGCTGAACGGTGTCCCCGCCTCCGACACCACACCACCGTCGACGCACACAGGAACGACCCCGGGTAACAGCGCCGACCCCGTCGCGATCGACCTCGGCGACGGCGACGAGCACGAACCCACACCACCGATCGACGACGCCGAGTCGCCTGACCCGTCGGCCGCGCCGGCGGAGGGACCTCGGGCGAGCAGGACGGCAACCGAGATCGTGGCCGCCCTGGAGCACGCCGACTGGCTGCCGATCGAGGTCAGGGCCGCTGTAGGTGATAACCGGCGAGCGTTGGCCCGGCGTGTCGACAAACTCCCCGATCTGCAGCGAGAATGCCTGCGCCAGAAGCTCGTCGAGGGGCACACGACCGCTGCGGTGGCCAGACTTCTCGGCAAGAGCCGCGGGGCCGTCACCATGGCCCAGCGCCGCGCCATGGCGAGCTTGTCCGAGATGCTGCCGCCCGGTTCGCTAGCTTGGCTGCAGGCTCCGCAGAAGACAGCGCAGATTCAGGCGGCCGAGCAGGACAAGACCCCCGACGCGACCGCGCCACCGGTGATTTCCGAAGAAGACGCGGCGCTCGACGCCGAAATACGTGAGCTGGAGCGTGCGCTCGGCATCGAGACCGATGCCGAGCGCACACTCGAGCTGACGTTGTATATGGAGGACAAATTCCGGAATGTAGCGATCGCGGCGGGGGTGGATCGGCCCGAGTTGCTCTTCGGACGTAAGGAGTGGCTGAGCTGGCTGGAAGCTCGCCACTACGCAAAAAAGCATCTCGGCGACGAGCTGAGCGTGGAGTTCATCCTGAAATTGCATGAGCTGCTCGGGCGGCGGATGGACCCGGAGTCGGCAGGAAAGTTCGGTTATTCGAAAAACAGCAACTTTGGCTCGTTGTACTGGCCCGCATCCGAATACGAGCGTGCGGCAATCAGTGCCAACCGTCTTCTCACCTATGTGCCTGGGCCGCTCGAATCCGGCCCGTACGGTGTCGTGTTCTATCCGGCAGACGACGGTAAGCCAGGAGCACGCCGGGTCCGAGTCCTGGATGCGCCGTTGACCGAGGCGGAGATCGCGGCCATCAATAAGGATCCATTGCTCGGATACCGGCCCGCACTCCGGACCCAAGAATACGGGATCATCGTATACCCGAATTTCGGCGGCCTGGACGGGACGGCCGCGGACGTAGCAGCGATGTGTGAGTCGTTCAACGCCGCAGTGACCAATCCCGACAAGGACCCCTACGAAGTAGCCGCAGACCTGGAGCTGTGGAGCATTTCCGGGCATCACGGGAAGGGCGACTATCACGGCCGGCTGTCCAGAATCCTGCTGAATTGGGCGCTCGAAAAGCAAGGAAAGCCCGCCAGCGCCATTCCAGAGTTCGACGAAGATCTCCTCACCATGCGGGACGACTGGGTGGACACGGTCAAGGCGGGAAGCCTGCGGTACCGACTGCTCGAAGCCCAGGTCGAACAATCCGCGGGCACAGCGGATCCGGTGTCACTGCTCGGTCTCGCCGGTGCGCGAGAGCGCTACCGCCGCATGGGTGGAAGGCCCGCGCCGTTCGTGCCGGGAGAACAGCACGATGCCCTCGCCTGCAAGCGACTGCTGGCCACGCTGCTGTCGGACGCGCCGCTCCCCGAAACCGACGAGCAGGTACTGGCAATCGTCGACCGATCGCTGCGTGAAGGGCCGAATGGGGGCAGGGACACAGCGCACCAGCCGGATACCACCCCGCACGAACCCGCAAAGCCGACATCATCCGGCAACCACATCGACCCCGTCGCCATCGACCTCGACCCCCACGAACCGGACGCATCCGACAACGCCGAGACCGCCGGTCCGGCTGACACATCCCGCGAGGGCGTCGCCGATCGCTCCCTCGAGCCGCCACAGCACGAACCCCCACCCGAGCCGGCCGGCGCGGTCGTCGTCCATGGTGTAGATGAATTCGACGAGCTTGCCGATCTGGAGCCGGGACGGCCTGACGGCGAGATGTCCGGCGTCGTCTTCGCGGTCGGTGCGGACACCACCACATCGACGACACTCGCCGTGCAGGCGGGCACCGACCACCGTCCCCGGACTTCGCTGTCCCTGCACACGGTCGAAACACCCGCATGGCACGACGAGGTGGAAGAAGCCCTGGAACTGCCTTATCTCCAGGTGCGAATCGGGGACGTGACGGCGGAATGCCGGATCAGATACGTCGTCCACGACGACGGGTTCATCTACGCCTATGTCATGTACAACCATCCGGCCCTGTCCGGCAACGCCTTCCGTCTGATCCGCGCGACGATCGACGCCGCTCTCCTCGAGCGCAACTCCGGTGCCGCGGTGTTGATCACCGAGAGCTTCGAGGGGGATGCCGAGACGCCCCCGAGTTCTGCCACGCGGATGACGTCGCCGCAGGCATACTGGCGGCCCACCGGCAGGGGCTGGCAATCCGACATGCGTATCGGCCAACCCCGATTCTCGGCCGCCGCTCGGATGCGTAGCACCGAGCCCACGGTGGACTGGTTGGTCGACCGATTGAGCGAATTCGGATGGGGAACCGCCGCAGACATATCACGTGTGGCAGTCGCGCTCGGCACGGTAGTTGCTGAGCCGCTGCAGCACAGCCGCGCGGAGATACAGATCGCCGTAACAGTCACCGGACCCGCCGATCCGGTGCGGGTGGAAGTCACCGACGACGCCGTCCCGAACCATGATCTGACGGAATCGATCGACGTCGACGACAGCGGCACATACTCTGTCGACGCTACGGCGCAACGCGTCACATGGTTCGAGGTTCGAATCGCACCCCCTGATAGCCCTCCTGCCGTCGCATCCCGCGACCAGCACATCGGACGCGCAGACCCCGTCGCCATCGACCTCGACCCCGACCCCGACGGCGATATCGGACAAGGGTCGGCAACTGCTGAGACCAACGACATACGGCATGCGATCCGCAAGTTCGAAGAGGCACTTGGCATACATACCGACGCCGAGCGTGCGCTCGAGCTCAGCCTGTTCATGGAGGACTGCTACCGAGACATCGCCCTCGTCGCGGGCCAGCATCGGCCGGAGGAAATTTTCGATGGTCCCGAGGGATGGGCGAGCTGGCTCGATGCCAGGACCTACATCGAACAGCGGCTCGAGCAGGATCCTGATCAGGACCTCAACGTCGGGTTCCTGCTGGAGATCCGACGGAGACTGACGATTCGGCACCATCCCGAGATGGTCGGAACATTCCGAGCCGCGCCTGGGGGCTTCGGAGAACTCGGGGCACCGCTGACCGAGGGGGAGGTCGCCGCCGTCGAGCAGAACCGACTACTGACATACGTGCCGGGGCCATTCGGACCAGGACCACACGGAGCGGTCTTCGAACCCGTGCACCAGGGCCGCCCCGGAGCGGCGACGGTGCGTTGGCTGAAGTCGCCCCCGACCGAAGAAGAATTGGCCGCTATCGAAGCCGACCCGCTGCGGCAGTTCTGGGGGCCGGAAAATGAGACGGTCGAACACGGGGGGATCCTCTACCCGGCGTTCGGCGGGGCCGAAGGCACGCGGGCCGCGCTGGATGACGTGTGCCGCTGGTACAACCAGGCCATCCGGGATCCGAGGAACGATCCATATGTGGTCTCCGCGGAACTACAGCAGCGACTGATCACCATTCATCCATGGATTCCCGACTTCAACGGCCGTTTCTCCCGGCTGGTGGCACTGGTGTGGGGCCTGACAAGGGCGGGGCTGTCACCCAGCGCCGTACCCGGCTCGTATAACAACGACCTGTTCACAACGGTTCCCGAGTGGGCGAAGGCCGTCCATGCCGGGAGCCTCCGATATACCGGATGGGCGCGCGAACTCGAACGACTCGGTCCTGCAGTGGATCCCGTGCGACCGTTCGGCCTGGAACCGATGCGCGAGCAGTACCAGCGCATGCGCGGCACAGCGACGCCGTTCCGACCCGGCGAGAAACAGGACGGCGACCTCACCACACAGGTGCACGCCGCATTGCGGTCCGAAGGCGGAACCCGCACCGCAATCCCGGATATCACCCAGGAGGGATGGGCAGCCCGCAAACCCGCGCCCGCACCTACCGCACGGGAGCGAATCGGGTTGCCCGACAACGCCGACCCCATGCCCTCAGCGGCAGACCGGAACGTCGATGTCGAACTGAACCTCGCAATCCTCGCCCGCAACCACGACCACTTCCCGGTCGAATACAGCACCGACCCGGGAATCGTCTACATCCCCGACCCCGGGAGCTCACCAACCGAAGTCTTCACCACCGGCATCCTCCCAAAGGGAGAAGGCCCCCTCACCGCCTACCGCGACATCGACCACGCCCGCCGCTGGTCCACCACCGGCCGTGTCTTCGCAGCACGCCCCGAAGCCGCATTCCTCCGCGACGACCCCGACCGCTCCGCCCAACTCATCGGCGGAATCACCGGACGAGACATACTCGGCTACTACCACTTCGGCCACGAAGTGCCGGCCACCCTCCCCTACGGATTCACCATCGCGGCCCAGCACGCAGGTGATTGGATTCCCAACTCCACACACGACGATCCGCCCGAGGCACCGCTGCCAGCCGAAACCACTACGCCACCCGAGCCCGGTTCCCGGATGTCCGCCGTCGAATTCGCCGTGCTGCTCGATGAAGCCGAACGCTCCGGGCCGCCCGTCCGAACGAGCCCCCGCCACATCGCCAGCCGGAACAGCCTCACGGAACTGCTCACCTATCCCAACGGTTTCCAAGTGATCGAGAAGAGCCTGCTGGCGTCTGAGTGGCGCGCCGCCGAGATCCTGGTGTCGGCTGTCGGCTATCTGATCGGGGCACCCGTACCGCCGGTGATCCCCGCATATGACCGCGAAGATACCGTGCTGATGCCGCGGCTACCGGGCGATGCCGTTCCGAACGTTGCCACCCTGGATGCTGCTGCTCTGGAGATATTGCGGAACCATCCGGACACGCGCGAGCTCGGTTTCCTCGATGTGATCGTCGACAACTGGGACCGAATGGACAACCTCCTGCGCGACGGACACCACTACTACGGCCTTGACCACGCGTTCGCCTTGGAGAAGCCCCTCGACCCGAGTGCGAGCCCGATCTCGCAGCGCTATGTCACCGGCGTCGACCTCCACAACGAAGCCGACCCGTACGAATGGGCGGCCATCGACCGGAGCCGATCAGAACTCGATGAGCACATACGTACCGTCAGCGCACTGCGGGCGTTGTTCCTGGTCTACGGGTCCGTGGACGGGCATCGACGGGTGCTCGCGCGGCTGGAAGGGATGCGCGAGCACGCTTCCGACGACGCACCACAGGATTCGAAACGGCCCGTGTCCGGCGACCGCGAGATCGCCGAGTTCTGGCGAGATTTCCAGGATTTCCTGATCCGTGCCGGAACCGTCGTAGTGGGCGACCCGGCCATCGAAGAACTGGCCCGTGCTCGTATGTCGGATGTCCGGGCTGCATTGGACAGCCTCACGGAGAGCCAGCGACGCCTCATCGATCTGTTTCGGCGCGGGTCCGAGACTCCGGCTTCGGGACAGACACAACCCATCGATCACGGGATCGAACCCGCCGAGATAGTGGATGCTGCACGCACACTCGCGATCTCCACATTAGAATCCGGCAGCCGGTCCGGCCCGGAACAGAATCGGTCTGTACAGACGAACAACCCGCCGGTCGGCAACCGCATCGACCCCGTCGCAATCGACCTCGGCGACAGCACGCCCCCGTTCGACGGCGAGACCGCCCCAGCCGAACCAACTCCCGACTCGCGCTGGGCTTTCGGCACCGCCGAGGGCGAGCAAGGATCCACGCTTCCAGCCGATCCGCACCCCACCCAACAGGAGGAGAAGCACGCGGCGAGGGCATTCGCCGCACTGCGCCATCAATTCGGGCAGCACGCGACATTGCGGTCGCTGGTCGAGCGCGTCGACCCCGACGAGGTAGTCGATGCCGCCCGAGCCCGCGCCAGAAGGAATGCGCGCTGGTGGTTCTCGCTGTCCACCGAACAGCAGTCGGGGATGGTGGCGGTACACCCCGCCCTGATCGGCAATACCGACGGCATCCCGTACACCGTGCGCGATTACGCCAATCGCCGATCGATCACCCGGCAGCTCACGCAGCTGCGCCGGATCATCGGGCACCGCAAACTCACCGCCGCCGAGAGGACGCATCTGCTCAACCTGGAGACCACCCGAGATCAACTGGCCGAAATAGAACGCCGCGTCGAGGAATTCGGTTCGCCGCCGGTACAACTCCTCGCCTACGACGCCGAGAAATACAACGGCAACGGCCGGATCTCCGTCTCCATCGGAAACGCGGACGAGGCGACGAACGTCACCCGCCATGTCGGCGGCTTCGGGACCACGCTGCGGTCACTGCTGTACCGATATGGGTTTGCGGGTGCGCAGTACGAGATGACCTCACGGTATGCACCCGAAGAGACCGTGGCGGCCATCATCGATATCGGCTACGAACACCCGACCAAACTGCTGAAGGGAACGGCGCCGGTTCTCCCGTTCGATCCCGCCTATCACCGGTTCGCCGAAGTCGGTGGCTATGCCGTGGCGCGAGATACGGTGTCCTACAACGCTACTCGCGAGGCATTGGCCGAGTATCGGGGAATCGCGATGCCGCGGCTGCACACTCTCCTCGGGCACAGCTACGGCACCACGACCGTGTGCTACGCGGGGCAAGATGGACGGCTGGCCGGCGAGATCGACCAAGTGGTTCTGACCGCATCCCCGGGCGCGGGCCCGATGACCCGGGCCACCGACTTCGGGATCGGGGCCGAGAACGTCTACGTGCTGACGGCGACCCGTGATCCCATCGCCTGGCTCGGCGCCACCACTCCCGACGGGCGCGGCCGATTCCTCAACCGTGGTCTGGGACCGGATCCTGCCGGCGAATCCTGGGGAGCGGTACGGGTCACCGCGGAGCCACCGAAGACACCGGAGTTCCGCAAGCGCATGCAGGTCCATCAGGGTTACAACTCGTATGCCGATGTCGAGGCCCGGGTGCCGACCGAGTCGTTGGACAATATCGGCCTGATCACCGCGGGCCGCGGCGCCGAGGCTACCCGCGCCGAACATCGACCGGCCGATGCGGGCCGCGGTCCGGCCCCTCGTCTCACCGATCCGGAACGCCGGCGTGCCGCCCGCGCCCGCGCACTGAACGATGGCTTCGCTCCGGCGGAGGCCGCCGAAATCGAGCAGCTCATCGCTGAACTGCTGACCTTCCGCGACAAGGACGGCAATCGTCCGTTCGCCTACCTCGAGAACATGCCGATTCCCAGCGCCGCCGAACCGTCCGGGCCGGATTGGGTCGCCAACCGCGGGCAGTGGTTCCGGGCGCTGCTCGACGGCGATCGCGCCAAGCTGCGAACCGTAGAACTCACCGCCAAGGATTTCTTCGAACTGAAGCGCTTGCTGCGCCGCTCCCCCATCTACCTGACGCTCGCGCTGGTCGCCGCTACCGGTTTGAAAGCCGAACAGCTGCTGGGTATTTCCGACTCCGGCCCGCTGTTGTTCAAGCAGGAGAAGCGAATACAGGGTGACAAGACAATCACCGTCTGGAAATTCCGGACCTTGCCGGAGGACGAGCCGGAAGGACCCACCAGCAGCGCCGCCGTCGATCGGGCCATGCCGTTCCAGCGGTACCTGCGCGACACATCGCTCGATGAGCTGCCGCAACTGCTGTCCATCGCGACGGGAACCATGTCCTACCTGGCGGGCAGACCGATGCTCGACGGCGACCGTGTCCAGATGCGGAAAGTACTCACACCCGAGGAATACAAATTCTGGGAGCACCACCTCAAGAACGACCTGTGGTCGGCGCTGCACTTCCCCGGCTGCCGCGGTTTCGACCGCGAGTCGCCGGAATACCTGCGCACCAGATATCTCGCGGCCCGCCTCTATTCGCTGATCGGAAGCCGGTCGGTCGACGAGTACATGCTCGGGGTGATCGACCGGTACCTGCTCGGCATGGCTCGCAGCGAGGGCCGAGTACTGATACAGAACCTCGCCGCCCACCTGCACGGCCGTTTCCTCTCCAGCCCCGGCGCGAGGACGGAGACGACCGATGCCGCAGCACAACCGTCGTCCGACGCCGAATCCACGCAATCCCCCGATGGTGACTCCGGTCGTCCGGTCACGGACAGCGGCGCGGCGCAACCATCACCCACCGCGGCGGAGCCCGCGCCCGGCGACCCGCTGCTCGAGCGGATCCGCGGCATCAACCCACTACGCAACTGGGACAACAGCGCCGAGTGCACCATCGCCGCCGACCTCCGGCTCAGCGGCCGACCCGACATCGTCGCCGAACCGCCGGAAACTGGACGAGCACCCGGTGACGACAGCCGATCCCACATCCGGTTCATCCAGGCCCACTACGACACGACGTTCCAGCACGTCGAGAGCTGGACCGGCCTCGAACAGCAACTCCTCGACGCCGGCCACCTGGCACGCGGCATCATCGCCTACCGCCACCAACCCTTCGGAGGTCCACAAGGCCACACCGTCAACGTCGTCAACTACCACGGCACCATCCGCTACGTCGACGGACAATCCGGCCGAGACGTCACCAAGAGCATCCACGCACTGACCCACCGACTCACGGAACCTGCGGGCCATCGCAACCGACCTCCGGATATCGACGCCCACTTCCTCCGCACCGACGGCCATTACACCGGATCCCGCCCCGGCGCACCGGGTGTGGCGAAGCCCGTCCCTGGCCCGCCCACGGTCAACGAACCCGCCCGCGACCCCGGGGACTCCGACCAGGAGCCGCAAAGTTCGCCGAAATCCGAGATTTCCTAGAGCTCATCGCCCCCCGGATAACAGAAAGACCCCCGGCAACGGCATCGACCCCGTTGCGATCAGCCTCGGCGACGAAGACGCCGAGGACGAATATTTTGCCGAAGGTCCGCTGACCGACGCTCCACCGAATCCGCTCGACAACGCTCAGGTGGTACGGCTCGGCCACCTCTTCCAGTGGGGCCGACCATCGGCGGTCTGCTACTGGAGTATGCGGCTGGCAATGGATCTTCTTGATCAACGCGCCGATCGGATTGCTCGGGCTGCTCCTGGCCGCACGACTCCTGCCCGCCGACGAACCTGCCGGAACAACCGGGCCGCTGGACATAGTCGGTCTCACGCTGGCTTCGCTCGGCATGGTCGGTCTCACTTACGCCCTGGCGGCCTTCGCCATTCGTATCAGCGAGTTGCTCCCGCCATCGAACGTTCGATCACCTCGAAGATGTCGGCATCCGTCTCCTGCTGCCACTCGGGCAACTGATCCCAATCCGCCACATACCCCGGCTTCGGGTCAGGAATGTGCTTGTAGATCTGCCCGATCCAGCACAGCGCGAGCCATCTACCTTTCTGCGTCCGGCTGAGCTTGCTCGTACTCCCACCGCTAGCTGCTACAAAGGCGGCCACTTGGTCGTAGACGGCAATCGCGCTGGCCTGCTCCCATTCAGGCATTTCCTCCCAGGGTGCGATGTACCCCGGCTTCGGATCACCGGGGTAATGAGCCTTCACTCCGTCGATCCATGCCTGTCGGAAGACGCGACCGCGGTCTAATTCCTGCACGACTCTCCTCAGATTGATTGGCGTGGTTCTGTGACAACGCGACGATCTGGCGATCGAGGTGCTCGACATGCCGGTCGTCGCCGAGCGGCGCGAGTCGGCGGCGTAGATTTTCGAGCCGACGACCGATGTATCCGGAGCGGGTCTGCCGGGCAAGATCCAGAGCAGCGTCGCCATACATGACCGCCTGGAGAGGGTCTCTCTTCACTGCGCCGACGGCAGCGAGATCTACGAGAACGCTGGCGCGGCGCCGAGACGAAAGCCAGTTGTTCAGGACGTCATCGAGAATCTGTTCAGCGCGGTCAGGCTGATCGAGTTGGACAAGACACGTAGCTCGTTCCTCGGCCAGACGATCGCCGTCGAATCTCAACCACCCGTTGGATCCCAGGTGACTCATGGACAGGACTCCTTCCGCTGAGTCGGTGGCACGCTCCCACCCGGCATAGTCGCCCAGTCCAGCCAGCGCCCGCGCATGCACCGCATCGACCCAATACCTCGTGGTCAGAGCATGATCCCCACGACGCGCAATCTGCCGTGCCGACTCGGCGAGTGTTACCGCCGCGGGAAAGTAATTGTCGTGGATGCTGATGTAAGCCTGCCGGGTCAAGGCGCAGGCCCAAAGATCCCAAGCAGAAGCTTCTTTGCTGAGAGATGCGGCAACCGTATAGCAGTATGCCGCCTCAGGATACCGATCATCGTCGAACAGAATCTCTCCCGCCAACTGTGAGACCTCGGCGGCAAGTTCGCAGAGACGACGACGGACCGAGTCACTATCGGGACGGCACAGACCGCTGACCACGACACGCAAGTGTTCGCGGACTGCAGGTAAGGCTGCAGCTTTCGTCGGCGCTGATGAATACTCCTGCCACAGAAGTTGATTCATCGCCGCGTATTGATCGGTCGTGGCAATCTCGATTCGGCGTTCGAGGTCATCGGATTCGACGACCCTGTCCCAGTCGATGGACGTCGCCAGCGCCGCGCTGGACACGGATAGCAACTGCAGCAGTTCGCGCCGATTCATGTCATCGATCTCCGTGAGGTACTGGGGGCCGTGCAGACCGGGCGACTCGTCGCTGTCGAGCTCAGACGCTCGTTCCGACGCCTGGCGCAGCCCGGACGGTCGTCGCAGTTCACCGCAACGCAGTCGGAACCTGGCCAGCTGGTCTGCGTCTGCTCGCGCGAGAAAGGTGTCCATGATCGCGGCGTGTTGCGCACGGAGGATCCGCTTCGCACCTTTGCGTTCCCAGTTCCGGAGCGTGTCGAAGGGAACCCCAGCGAGTTGACAGAACCCTAGCCGCGTCTCACGCAGCGCATCCCGCAGCGCACGTACCTCCAGCCCGGTCCACTGAAGCTGAACAGACATAGGCACTACCCCCATACCCGTCGAGTGCATGCAGCATACCCCCGACGAACCCTTGTAATACCCCTGATGACACTCCTTACCAGGCCTTCCTTGCTGCGACCGTTGGCACAGCTCCAGATATCAACCCGAACCCACGCAAGAGGACAGTCATGTTCGAAACATTGAAGGTCGGCGCTTGGGCATGCATCGACGGACGGTGCCCCGTACGCCCACTCCTCCACCCGGAAGACCAAGCTGTCACCCTGATCTTCGGTGACTGTGACACCTTCGAGCTGTACCTCGACGGTGCCGCCCTCCGAAACATCATCAAACTCGCGACCATCGCTCTCGACGAGCTCACGACGCACGCCTCCACTTAGACCTGGATTGATCGCAATGTGCAGTAGAGCGGTACCGGCTCAGCATCGAGGCGACCTTCGCCATACCGTCAGCGCGTCGGATACCCGGGCGCACTGGCCCACTTCTCGCCCGCGATCACGACGTGGTCGAGGAAGCGGAGGCCTACGGTGTGGGCGGCTTCGGTGAGGATGGTGGTGGCGCGGCGGTCGTCGGGGCTGGGGGTGGGGTCGCCGGAGGGGTGGTTGTGGACGACGGCGAAGGCGCGGCCGTCGTGGCGCAGGACGGTGTTCAGGATTTCCCGGACCGGGACGGCGACCTGGTCGACGGCGCCTTCGGCGACGAAAACCTTGTGGCGCAATCGGTTCTGCGTGTCGCATACCAGCACGAGCAGTCGCTCCACGCGGGCGCCGGTGAACTGCGGGCGGGCCGCGGCGGCCACGTCGGCGGCGCTGGTCAACCGGAACGAGGTGTCCGGGCCGCCGCGTGCGCGGGCTCCGAGGTGGAACGCGGCGATGATCGCGGACGCCTTCGCCACGCCGATCCCGGCCCGCCGCGACAACTCCTCCGGACGCGCGGATGCCAATCCGGGCAGCCCATCGTGCTCGACCAGCAACTCCGCCGCCAGATCCAGCGCACTCGCACCACGCCTGCCGTGCCGCAACAGCAGCGCGAGCAACTCCGCGTCGCTGAGCGCTTGTGGTCCGAGCACCAGCAACCGCTCGCGCGGCCGCTGCGCGACCGGCACATCGACAAGAGAGACCGCCATTACTCCACCCCTCGGTCCGGCCAACAGTGCCCGGGATTCTGCCAGCCACCACCGACATCTCGGCCGGAGCTGGTCGCTCGCGGTCGTGCCTTCCTGCCGACACGCGGAGCCCGTCATGCTCCGCCTGCATGCCGACAGTCCTATCCCGGTTCTCCCCGACTGCTGCTCGCACTCGGGCCACGGCAGTACGGCGTCGCCACTCGAACCTGAGCGCTACACAGCCCCGCGCCGGGCCGAGCGGAGACAAGGCGGCCGCCTATCCGGGAATCAGCACGCAACCCATATGCTGATGGGCGGTTCGGTCACCAAGTCAGTCCGTGAGCTGGGAGTTGATGGGCGATGTGGTACCTGAAGGCGCAATGGCATCACAACTTCACCGACGAGCCGGTCGAGATGTTCAGCGAGATCGGCGACGACGGTTTCGAGGTGCGCAAGGTGGAGATATTTTCCGACGGCCGCATGGATTGGGCCGATGCCGGTCGCGGCACCGGCACGACAACGCTCAGCCGGATGCCGATCCCGATGGTGGACGAGATCAACGAACAGGTCGAGTATTCTGCCCTCGCGGTCGATGCTCGCGAGTTCGAAACCGTATGGCTGCGTGCACTCGGACAGCAACGGCGCGAGCAGCGATAGTGCGCTGCTGTGAGGTGGCGCCGCCCATCCGGGTGATCCCCTAACGCTCGACGGCCGCGGCATCCGGCTCGGGAGGGGTGAGGAAGGCCTTCGCGGCGAGCTTCTCCAAGTGATGCAACTGCCGCTCGTGGACGACGATCCGGCGCAGGGCCTCGTTGATGGTGGCGTCGCTCGTCGCCGTGCCCATGATGGCGGCGGCAGCGGCGAGCAGATTCTGGTCGAGATCGATCCGCACGGATTTCATGCGTCCTCCTTCGTACATTCGCCATATTGCGGCATGACGCCCGCTCATGTCCGGCAAATCGCGAACTAGGCCTTGCATTCATACCCTACGGGGGTATAGTTCCACGCATGGAGCACAGGCACGACCTCTCCGGCGACCACGCCTCGCACGCGCACGCGACGCACACCGCCGAGCAGCACACCGCGAAGCACCCGTCGGCTACCTGGCAAATGGCCGCCATGGCGACCCTGCACTGCCTCACCGGCTGTGCCATCGGCGAGGTCCTCGGCATGGTGATCGGCACCGCGCTGGGCTGGAGCAACGCCGCGACCATGGCCCTGGCCATCGTGCTGGCGTTCCTGTTCGGCTACGCCTTCACCATGCGCGGCGTGCTGCGGGCGGGACTGCCGCTGGCCGCGGCCGTGAGCACCGCCCTCGCCGCCGACACCGTGTCGATCACCGTCATGGAGATCGTGGACAACGCGGTGATCCTCGCTGTCCCGGGCGCGATGGACGCCCACCTGGACAGCGCGCTGTTCTGGATCACCCTCGCCTTCGCCTTCGCGGTGGCGTTCGTGGTGACCACGCCGGTGAACAAATGGATGATCGGACGCGGCAAGGGCCACGCGGTGGTGCATTCGCTGCACGGCGGGCACTGATCAGCACGCGGCCCAGCATTTCCTGCCGCCGACGCCGGAAAGTGGCCCGTTCAGCTAGGCAGTTTGCTCAGCTGGACGGGCTTTTGTTGTCGGCGGCGGTCAGCGGTGCTTGCATCGAAGTATGTTCAATGAGGCTCAGCTGTACTCGCCGGTCACCCGCACCGGCGACGACGTGACAGTGCACCTGAGCGACGAGCACCCCGGCGTGCACGATCCCGAGTACCGGGCCCGTCGCAACGCCATCGCCGCGCTGGCACTGGACTACGCGCCAGGAAAACCGCTCCCCCGCATCGACTACACCGATGAGGAACAGCAGGTGTGGCGGATCGTGTCGGCCGAACTCACGCGCAAACACCGCACCTACGCCAGCGCGGAGGTGCTCGCGGCGGCCGAGGCGCTGGCCCTGCCGACCGATCACATCCCGCAGCTGGACGAGGTGTCCGCGGCGCTCGCACCGCTGACCGGATTCCGCTATGTCCCGGCCGCGGGCCTGGTGCCGCTGCGCGAGTTCTTCGGCTCCTTCGCCGATCGGATCTTCCATTCCACCCAGTACATCCGGCATCACTCCGCGCCGCTGTACACACCGGAGCCGGACGCCATCCACGAGATCATCGGGCACGCCACTCAGATCGCCAGCCCGCGCTTCGCGGCGGTCTACGCCGCGGTCGGCGCGGCGGTCGGCAGGCTCAGCACCGAGCGTGCGCTGAAGTTCCTCGCCGACGTCTTCTGGTTCTCGATGGAATTCGGCGTCGTCCGGGAACATGGCGAGGTCCGCTGCTATGGAGCGGGTCTGCTGTCGTCCTACGGCGAGATCGAGGAGTTCCGGCACGCCGAGCTGCGTCCGCTCGACATCGCCCAGATGGGTACCGCGGTCTACGACATCACGCACTACCAGCCGATTCTCTACTGCGCGGAATCGATCGCCGAGATCGAGGACGTGATCGGCGGCTTCTTCGCGACCATGGACGACGACACACCCGATCGATTGCGGCACGCCAGCCCAGCCGGAGCGTAGTAGTTCCGGCACACCGAGCCGGGTCGAAGCCGCTCAGGCCTGCGGCCCGAGCGGCATGCCCGCGTCCAGGAACTCCAAGGTGCGGGTGATGTTCTCGATGTTCAACGGCGTGACCGTGGCCATGGCCAGGGCGGCGCCTGCCATCGCGCCCGCCGCCACGCGCACCTCGAAATCGTCTGCGGGCCTGCCGACATGGTCGGCCAGCAAGCCGGCGAGGAGATCGATGCTGCGGATGATCTCCCAGCCGATGGCCGACCGCAGCTCCGGCACGTGATAGAGCAGCGCTTGCCGTTCCTGCTCGAACGCCAGATCGGCCGAGGGCAGACCGCCGAAGACCTCGAGCACCGCGTTGCGCAAGGCGGTGAACGGCGAGACGTCGCGCGGCTGCCGTCGCAGCGCCTCGATCATCAGCGGATCGAGGTCGTCGGCGAGCACCAGCTGTTCCTTGGTCGGGAAGTAGCGGAAGAAGGTGCTCGGCGAGACATCGGCGGCCGCGGCGATCTGCTCGATCGTCGTCTCGTTGTAGCCCTGCTCGCGGAACAGCCGGAACGCCTCCATGCGAATCGTCCGGCGGGTCCGTTCCTTCTTCCGCTCGCGCAGACCCTGCGCCGTCCCGCTCGCGGGTAGCTCAACCGACATGAATCGATTCTGCCGCACCCGGCTCCGGCGCCTGGTCGGGTCGCCGGGTGCGCACGAACGCCACGGCCAGCGCCGCCGCCAGCAGGCACAATGCGGCGCAGGCCCACAGCATCGCGCTCATGCCGCCGACGAACGCGTCCTGTACGTGGTGCAGCATCGCCGGATCGCCCGACTCATGCGCTGTCGCGACACCCGCGTTGACACCGTCCGAGATCGGGTCGCGATTCAAGGCGCCGAGCTCCGAACGGTAGCGGGTGGACAGCACGGTGCCCAGTACCGCGACGCCGATGGTGCCCGCGGCCTGGCGCAGCGCCTGCAGCAGCGCGGAGCCCGACCCGGAGCGCTCGGCGGTCAGCTCACCCATCGCCACGCCCATGGCCGCGGGCATCACCAGGCCCATGCCGGCGCCGAGCAGCGTCAGCCACACCGCGGTGAAGCCGTAGCCGCTGTCCACGGTGGTCAGCGCGCCCAGCGCCAGCGAGCCGCCGAGCAACCCGAATCCGGCGGAGATCACCACGCGGATGCCCAGTTTCGGCAGAATCCGGTCGACCAGCCTGCTGCCGATCAGCAACCCGCCGATCAGCGGAAGCAGCCGCAGTCCGCTGCCGAGCGCGTCCACGCCGAGCACGGCCTGGAAGTACTGCGGCACGGTGAAGAACATGCCGAACATGGCGAAGTTCACCACGATGGAAAATGCCGTGCCCCAGCGGAATCCGTCCGCGGCGAACAAGCCGAGATCGACCAGCGGATACGCGGTCCTGCGCTGCCAGGCCAGGAAAGCACCGAGCAGCAGCACACCGCCCGCGACGATCGCCCAGGCGCGGCCGTCGCCCCAGCCTTCCTCGCCGATGCGGATGAAGCCGTAGGTGAGCCCGAGCATGCCCGCGGCCGACAGCAGGATGCCGAGCAGGTCGATGCGGAAGCTGTGCGCACTGCGCGATTCCGGCACCAGCGCCGCGACGGCGAGCGCGCCGATCACCACCATCGGCACGTTGATCAGGAACACCGAACCCCACCAGAAGTTGCGCAGCAACCATCCACCCACGATCGGGCCGAGCGGCAGTCCGATCGCCGTCGAGGTGATCCAGATGGTGAGCGCACGCTGCCGCTCCGCTCGGCCGGGAAACATGTCGGGCAACACCGACATCGACAGCGGAATCATCGCCGCCGCCGCGATGCCGAGCACGACGCGCGCCGCGATGAGCTGACCGGGCGAGGTGGCCACGGCACAGGCGATCGACGCGATCCCGAACAGCACCAGCGCGGCCAGCAGGAACTTCTTGCGGCCGTAGCGGTCGCCGAGCGCGCCCGCGGGGAGCATCACGGCGGCCAGCGCCAGCGTGTACGCACTGCTGAACCATTGCAACGCAGCGGTATTCGCGTTCAGGTCGACGGCGAGCGTGGGCAGGGCCACGGTCAGCACGGTGACGTCGAGCCCGATGGTCAGCATTGCGACCGCCAGCGCGCCGAGCGCGAGCCAGCGACGGGTCGAGTCGGTCTTCATGACACCTCCAGAAAAGAAAGCTACAACCTTTTGATAGTAGCTCTCATTTGAGAGAGTATGTCAAGTTTGTTCGACGAGCTCGGGGATATGCGCGGCTGACCGGCGGAACCCTCGCTAGGCTCACTGCCGATGAAGATCACGCAGTTCCGTCGCCGCGCCGGGTTCTACGCGGGCGCCCTGCTGGCCGTCGTGGCGATCGGGGCGACGGCCGTGCCCTCGCTCGCCGCGCCGACCACCAGCACGCCGTTCACCACGCCGAACACCGACGGCTGCCCGCAGAAGACACTGCCGCCCCCACCGATCGATGCGTCCGAGGTGCCCGCGCCAGGGGAGCCGACACCGGCTCCGCTGCCGATCCCGACGCCTCCGATCGGCGGCGCCCGGCTCGGCGAGTGCGGAGTCGCGCTACCGCGATCCGGACCGCCCGCACCGCAGGACATCTCGGCGACGGCCTGGCTGGTGGCGGATCTGGACACCGGCGAGGTGGTCGCGGCGAAGGACCCGCACGGGCGTTATCGGCCCGCGAGCACGATCAAGGTGCTGCTCGCCACGCTGGCGCTGCGGACACTGGATCTGAACAAGGTGGTGGTCGGGACGCGAGCCGACGCCGATGTGGACGGCACCAGGGTCGGCATCGGTCCGGGCGGTCGCTACACCAATCGCCAGCTCATGCAGGCGCTGATCATGGCCTCCGGCAATGACGCGGCGCACGCCATCGCCGCGCAACTGGGCGGCGACGCGGCCACCATCGCGAAGATGAACGAACTGGCGAAATCCTTGCGCGCCATGGACACTCGTGCCGCCACCCCGTCCGGCCTGGACGGCCCCGGCATGAGCACCTCGGCCTACGACTTGGCGGTGCTGTTCCGCGAAGCCATGACCATCCCGCTGTTCGCCGAGCTCATTCGCACCGAGCAGGTCGATTTCCCCGGCTATCCCGCGGATCCCCAGATTCCCGGCGATACCGACCGGCCCGGATATCCGATCGGCAACGACAACCAGCTGCTGTACAACTACGCGGGCGCCCTCGGCGGCAAGACCGGCTTCACCGACGACGCGCGCCAGACGTTCGTCGCCGCCGCCGAGCGCGACGGCCGCAGGCTGGTCGTGACCCTGTTGCAGGCCGAGGTGCGGCCGTTGCGCCCGTGGGAACAGGCGGCCCGGCTGCTGGACTACAGCTTCGCGCTGCCCAGCGGCGCGTCGATCGGCAACCTGCCGGGCGCGGTGGTTCCCCAGCGTGACGCGGTGGTACCCCAGCGTGAGCAGAGCGAAGTAGCGCTTGCCGCACCACCCGCGTCGGGAACCGACCCTTCCGCCATGCCACTTGCCGAAGAGCGCCGCGTCGATACCAGGACCGTGCTGATCGCCGTCGGCGTCATCGTGATCCTCGTCCTGCTGGCGGGGGCACGCCGAGCCAATCGACGACGTTGATCACCCCTGCTCGCAGGGCAACTCGGCCTGCTTACCGCTCACCGGCGGCCGGGCAACCGGCGTAACCCCGAAAGCGCAAGGGCCGCAAGTGCACCCGCACCGAAGAAAGCGGCGCCCGCACCCACCGAAACATCGCGCGCGTGGACTCGCGGCGCGATAACCGCGGGCGGAGGCGGTGGGATCTCGGCTTCCGGCTCGTTCTCGGCGGCGGTGGCGGCCCAGGCGGTAGCGAAGAGGACGATGCGGTAGGTGACGTAGGTGAACACCAGCAGACCGATGATCGAGCCGAACGTGGCGCCCGCCGGGCTGCTCAGCACCGATCGCAGGTAGATCGAGGCGACGATCTTGAACACCTCGAACGCCAGCGCGGCCAGCCCCGCCGCTTTGGCCGCGCTGGCCAGTGTGACAGGTTCGCGCGGCAGCCTGGCGATGACCCATGCGAACACCGCCCAGGAGGCCAGAAACCCGAGCAGTGTCGACAGCAGCGTCAGCAAAACCCCGGCGCCGGGCAGCTCGGCGAGACCGAGGCTGGTGAGCAGTTGCCTGCCGAGCGCGCTCGACGCCAGCGCCGACAGCCCCAGCGAGACCACGAACGCCAGACCGAGACCGACCAGCGCGCCCAGATCGGAGAGCTTGGTCACCAGCCAGTTGCCGTCCGGCGTCTTCTGTTCCCACTGCTCGGTGAGCGCGGCCCGCAGGTTGGCCATCCAGCCGAGTCCGGTGTAGACGCCGACGAGAAGACCGAGCACGCCGACCGTACGCCGCGACTCGACCGCCTTGTCGACCAACTCGTTGAGCTGATCGCCGAACGAGCCGGGGATGTTCTCGACAATGTTGGCCCGCAACTCGCTGAGCAGCTCCGGATTGCGGGACAGGACAACGCCCGCGACCGCGAACGCGATCATCAGCAGCGGAAACAGCGATAGCACAGTGAAGTACGTGATGCCGGCCGCGTAGTAGTCGCCTCGTTGCTGCTCATAGCGCCCCGCCGCCCGGACCAGATGATCCAGCCACGGCATCGCCTGAATCCGGCGTTCGATCCCGGCCTTGATGTTGTCGATCACCTGCACGCTGCGCCCCTTCGAACGTGAGACAGACCTCGCACGAGCCTAACGGGCGCGGCCGAGCGCAGGTTGACGAAGCGGCAGAGAAGACGCTGTCGGACGAAGTCCGCCGTCAGTTCGCGGAAGGAAGCCGCCTAACGGCCCAGCAAACCGACCCGGTCGTATACCTGAGCGAGGGTGTTGCCGGCGATCTCCCGCGCACGCTCGGCTCCGGCGGCCAGGATGCGGTCGAGTTCGCCCTGGTCGGACAGGTACTCCTGCACCTTCGCGCGCAACGGCGTGACGAATTCCACCAGCGCGTCGGCGACGTCGGACTTGAGCTCGCCGTAACCCTTGCCCTCGAAGTCCTTCTCCAGCGTGACGATCGGCGTCCCGGTCAGCGAACTGAGGATCACCAGCAGGTTGCTGACACCCGGTTTGCCGTCGGGGTCGTAGACGATCTCCCGTCCGGTGTCGGTGACCGCCGATTTCACCTTCTTCACGGTGATCTTCGGGTCATCGAGCAGGTTGATCAGGCCCGCGTCGGTGGAGGCCGACTTGCTCATCTTCGCGGTCGGGTCCTGCAGGTCGTAGATCTTCGCGGTGCCCTTGACGATATGCGCCTCCGGCACCACGAACGTCTTCTTGAACCGAGTGTTGAAGCGCTGGGCCAGATTCCGGGTGAGCTCCAGATGCTGGCGCTGATCCTCGCCGACCGGAACCTGATGGGCGCGATAGAGCAGGATGTCCGCGGCCATCAGCACCGGGTAGGTGAACAGGCCAACGGTCGCGTTCTCCGCGCCCTGCTTCACCGATTTGTCCTTGAACTGGGTCATCCGGCTGGCCTCGCCGAAGCCGGTGACACAGCTGAGCACCCAGGCCAGCTCGGCGTGCTCGGGCACCTGGCTCTGCACGAACAGAGTGGACTTCTTCGGGTCGATGCCCAGCGCGAGCAGCTGCGCGGCGGCGGCCAAGGTGTGCGCCTTCAGCTGCTTCGGATCCTGCGGCACCGTGATCGCGTGCAGGTTCGGGATGAAATACAGCGCGTCGTAGTCGTCCTGCATGGTCACCCAGTACTGCAGCGCGCCAAGGTAGTTCCCGAGATGGAACGAGGAGCTGGTCGGCTGGATCCCGGACAGAACCCGCTGTTTGCGTTCGGCGGCCGGGGTGGGCGCAGGACTGGACATACCCCGATCTTCGCATGCGGCTCAAGCCGAATTTCGCTGCACCCAGTTGCGCGGATCGATCCCGGGCATGCTCGGCCGCCCGCTGCTGACCAGTTCGTGCTCCCGCTTGGAGAGCAACTTGTAGACCGGCGCGCTGGGTCCGGCCAGCGTGGGACGCAGCACCGGCGGCACCAGCGGAACCGAGACGTGCGCGGTGCGAACCGCCCGCGTCAGCGCCTGGTAGGCGACCTGCTCGGCCACACCCCAGCGCATCCCGTACATCCGCCGGATCCGCGGCGGCAGGCTGCCCTGGACCAGCAGATAGAACGCGGAGGTGACCTGCTGCAACGGCACACCCTGCGAGTAGGGCACCTGCTGACCGGCCAGGTAGGAGCCGACCAGCCGCGCCTCGTCGGTGAGGAACACCTCGTCCGAGGCGAGATAGCCGTCGAAGTAGGCGCGGAAGTCCCGGTAGCTGCCCGGCGCAGCGTCCGCGGGCATGCCGAACAGCTCGGCCCAGCGCACGTAGTCCTGGTAGAGCCCCTCGCGCTCGCCGTCGGTCATGGTGCGCACCAGCAGGTCGTACATCACCTCGGCCGAGTCGAAGGTGAACGCCATGGTCATGAACATCAGGTGTGGGTCGAGCGCGGCGTACCTGGTGCCCGCCGGATGCCGGGTGCCCGCGTCCTCGGGCAGCGCGCCGCGCACCTCGAGGTGCTTCTTCCTGGTGAACGCCAGCGCGCGGTCGGCCTCGGCCTTGCTGCCGAGGAACACCGCCTCGAACAGGTGCCCGGTCAGCGCGAGCCGGGTGTAGGGCGTCATCCGGTGCTCGGTGTTCTCCGCGGTGCCGACGTAGAGCAGCGGATGCACCGCGCCGACGACCAGGGCGCGCAGGCCGTAGGTGAGCCCCACCGCGCGCTTGCTCATCACCCGCCGAATCATCGAGTGATCGCTGAAATAGCCGGTCTCGGACATCGCCGCCTCCTCGTCGAGAGCATCTGGCAATAGCATCCACCAGAATTAGAATTCTGGCAATAAGCTCTGCCAGAATTTGCCTCGCCTCGACTGTCTGCCCCATGTGCGAATCGCGCAAGCCCACGGCCCATACCGCGCCTCGGCTGTCCTGCTGAGATCCTCGGGATTTCGACTCGGCAACCACACTGGCCCGACCCCCGCTTTCGAGCGCAGCAAGACCGAGCATTCCTCGTTCGCGGCGCGTCCGAGCCGCCGAGGCGCAAGCGCCGGTCGCTCGGACGCGGACCCACACGGCGGCGGGCGAACCCGCAGTGCCGAAGGGGCCTGCAAATAGACTCAGGTGGTGACTGCGCAACGTACGTACGGGGGAATCTCCGCACAGGAGCGCCGGGCGCAGCGGCGCGCCGCGTTGCTGGAGGCGGCGCTGGAGATCATCGGCACCGACGGGCTGGAGAAGCTGACCGTCTCCGGGTTGTGCGCGCGGGCCGGGCTGAACGAGCGGTATTACTACGAGAATTTCGACAGCCGCGACGCCGTACTCGCCGCCCTGATCGACAGGATCGCCGAGGAACTGGCAGACGCTGTCCTCGCGGCCGTGCGCGCCGCCCAGGACGGAACCGCCCCGCCGGACACTCGCGCGACCGCGCATGCCGCGATCGCCGCAGGTGTGCACCTGCTCACCGACGACCCACGCAAGGCGAAGGTCGCCCTGATCGCGGGTATGGCGACGCCGGAGCTGCGCGCCCGCACCACCGAAACGGTGCGCGTGTTCGCGCGCATGGTGGCCGCGGAAGGCATCGACTTCTACCGGATCAGCGACGCCGCGCCCGACCCTGCGATCGACTTCCGCGCCATGTACCTGGTCGGGGGGCTGGTGCAGACGCTGGCCGCCTGGCTGCACGGCGATCTGGATCTGACCCGCGACGAACTGATCGAGCACACCGTCGACGTGTTCGTCCTGCTCGGCGAGGATCTGGCGAGCAAGCTGCGGTGAGCGCCGGGCGTCACAGGCGCAGCGACACGTCCTGGAGGTCGGGCGCGTCACCCTGCAGGACGACCCGGAAGAGCACGTCGCGCCGCGTCCAATAGGCCGCGCAGTCGCGCATCGCCTCGGCGAACCAGTCGCGTTCGACCAGTTCGTCGGTGAGCAACCCGGCCGAGTCGCGCACCACGGCGACGTATCCGGCCGCTTCGCCGATGAAGTCGTCCAGGTCGCGCAGGCATTCGTCGAACGCGTCCTTGTTCTCGCCGAAGTAGTACGGGAACTGGAACGCGGCGGCGAACTCGTCGAAAACCCGCGCGGTGGTGGGCATCTTCATGCCGCGTACCTCGCGCACCAGATATCCCGAAGGCGCCCGGTCGCGCACCGCGCTGAATTCGGCGGAGTCGAGCGCGAGCGTTCCGAACGTGACGCCGGGCGGAGCGAGCGCGGGGCTTGGCGGTAGGTCCTCCGCGTCGGGACGGGCAAGGAACTGCGACAGCGTGATGGTCTTGGTCATCAGCGCATCCTCGTGAAGGTCTTGTAGTGGTCGCCGGTGTACCAGGCCGAGCCGTCGCTTCCGGTGACGATGCGTTCGGCGTCGCGGGATCGGCCGGGCTGCTTCGGGTTGACGTCCCATTCCTGGTAGGTGATCGGCTTACCGGTGGAGTCGGTGGCGGGCAGGTCGCCGCCACGGTTCATCCAGCGTTCACCACCCTTGGTGCCGGGGGCGTTCGCCGAGTCGGGCCAGCGGCCCGCATCGATCTCCCGCAGCGTGGCGTAGGCGCGCTGTGGGACACCAGCCGCCTGGGTGACCGGCGACGCGCTGTCCGCGCCGCGCGGTGCGGTGGCGGGCGCGGCGATGGTGCTCGTCGCGGGACCGACCGAGGAGGTAGTGACCTCCGTGCCTCCGCGCAGGGCGAGCACCGCGATGATCAGCGCGAGCGCGAGCGCCCCGATGACGCCGAGGCCGCGAATCATCTTCGGAGAAAAGTTCATCGGTACTGCACCGTGACGGGCGCATGGTCCGACCAGCGCTGATCGTAGGCCGCCGCGCGTTCCACCACCGCCGCTTTGGCGCGGGCGGCGAGATCGCCTCGGGCCAGGTGGTAGTCGATGCGCCATCCGCTGTCGTTGTCGAACGCGCGACCGCGGTAGGACCACCAGCTGTACGGGCCGTCCACGCCGGGATGCAGGGCGCGCACCACGTCGACGTAGCCCGCGGCCAACAGCTCATCGATCCAGGCGCGCTCCTGTGGCAGGAACCCGGCCGACTTCAGGTTGCCCTTCCAGTTCTTCAGATCGCGCTCGGTGTGCGCGATGTTCCAGTCCCCCGCCACCACGAAATCTCCGGTGCGCGCGGTCAGGTAGGCGCCGAGCTCGGCCATGAAGCGGTACTTCTCGTCCTGGCGCACGGTGCCCGCGTCGCCGGAGTGCACGTACACACTCGCCACGGTGATGTCGTCGAACTCGGCCTCGACGTAGCGGCCCGCGGCCCCGAACTCGATGCTGCCGAAGCCGATTCGCACAGCACGCGGTGCGCGCCTGGACAGGATGCCGACACCGGCGCGCCCCTTGGACTCCGGCTCGGCGTGCGACAGCTGCCATCCCGCGTCGAGCGCGGGCGCCAGCGCGGCCCGCACCTGCTCGTCGGTGGCGCGCGTTTCCTGCACGCAGACGATGTCGGCCTCGGTGGCCGCCAGCCAGGCGAGCAGGCCCTTGCCCGCGGCCGCGCGGACACCGTTCACGTTCACTGTCGAGATGTAGGGCACTCCTCGACCGTACAATGCTGGTCTGATGAAGTCCCCCGGACACCGCCGTCCAGGAAGGGGTGAAGACGATGTCGTCCGACACCTCCAAGTCCTCCGCTGCCGATCGCCCCGGCACTCCCGCACAGACCGCCGCCACACGCGGCTCCGGGAAAGCGGCGAACCCGCTCCAGCCGATCAAGGCTCTGCACGTCGGTTCCGGTGACCCGCTGCTGTTGCTGCACGGATTCATGATGTCGCCGCACTGCTGGGAGCAGACCGCGGCGCGGCTGGCGACGCACTGCGAGGTGTTCGCGCCCGCGTTCGCGGGTCACTGGGGCGGGGCGCCCCTGGACGGCAGGCCCGTCGACGTGCAGTTCCTCGCCGACCGGGTCTGCGATCAGCTCGACGAATTGGGCTGGCGCACCTGCCATATCGCGGGGAACTCGCTCGGCGGCTGGGTCGGCGTCGAACTCGCCCGCCGCGGACGCGCCCGCACGCTCACGCTGATCGCGCCCGCGGGCGGCTGGCACGGGCCCTCGCTGACCCAGGTCCGGATCAACCTGAAATTCCTCTCCCTGGTTCCGCTCATCGAAATCGGCAAGCTCCTGGGCGGATTCGCGGCTCGCAATCCGCTCATCCAGCGCGCCGGCCTGCTCATGCTGAGCAAGCACGCGGCGGCGGTGTCACGGCGCGACGCCGCTGCCGCCATCACGGCCGCACTGAACTGCCCGGTCATGCTTCCGATGATCATCAGCGCGCTGCGTGCGCCGGGACAGGACGACCTGTCCACGCTGCGAACGCCGGTCCGGCTGCTGCTGTCGGAGTACGACCGGGTCATCCCCAACCGCGTCTACGCCCGGCGCTACCTGAAGGAACTCCCCGAATCCGCCGACCGCATCCTGGTCAACGGCGTCGGCCACGTGCCGATGCTGGAAGCGCCCGACCGCATCGCCACCCTCATCGCCGAGCACGTCTACGCCAGCCGCACCCGTCTGCGCGCGATCTGAGCTGTGTTCAATTTGCGGCGCCTGCGGCGCTGCGTGTTCGCGGGCCGCCTTATGGCTGGCGTCCGAGCGACCGCCGCTGGCGACTTCGTCGCGGACGCGGCGGCCAGTCGGACGCGGGCCGGGCCGCGAACGGGCAATGCCCGGTCTCGCTTCTCGAAAGCAGGCGTTGTGCCGCTGTCGTGCGGACAGGTGTATTCGTCCGGAACCGCGCCGGTCCGGGAACTACTGCGCGAGCAGGGCCTTCGCGATGTGGGTCACCTGGATCTCGTTGCTGCCCGCGTAGATCATCAGCGACTTCGCGTCGCGGGCGAGCTGCTCGACGCGATATTCGGTCATGTAGCCGTTGCCGCCGAAGAGCTGCACCGCCTCCATGGCGACCTCGGTGGCCGCCTCCGATGCGTACAGCTTCATCGCGGACGCTTCGGCGAGCGTCGGCGGCTTGCCCGCCCTGCCGCGCTCCAGCGTGTTGAACACCATGTTCTGCACGTTGATCCGCGCGATCTCCATTTTCGCCAGCTTCAGCTGGACCAGCTGGAACCGCCCGATCTCCTGGCCCCAGAGTTTGCGGCTCGTGGCGTACTCCACGCACAGCCGATGGCATTCGTTGATGATGCCCAGCGCCATGAAGGCCACGCCGATGCGCTCGGCGGTGAAACTGGAGCGGGCGCTCTGCCTGCCGTCGCCGCCCTTGTGCTCCTCGGTCTCGCCGAGCAGCCGGTCCCGGCCGACGCGCACGTTGTCGAAGAACAGCTCCCCGGTCGGTGAGGCGTGCAGCCCCATCTTCTTGAACGGCTTGCCCTGGGTGAGGCCGGGCATGCCCTTGTCGAGCACGAAGGTGAGCACCTTGCGTTCGCGCCGGTCCCCGCCCGCCCCGTCGTCGAGCTTCGCGTAGACGATCATCACGTCGGCGTAGGGGCCGTTGGTGATAAAGGTCTTCTGGCCGTTGAGCAGGTAGTCTTCGCCGTCGCGCTTGACGTAGGTCTTCATTCCGCCGAAGGCGTCCGAGCCGGAATCCGGCTCGGTGATCGCCCACGCGGCCACCTTCCGCATGGTGACGATGTCCTCCAGCCAGCGCTGCTTCTGCGCCAGCGTGCCGCGCGACATGATGGTGGTGGCGCCGAGGCCGATGCTCACCCCGAGCGCGGTCACCAGGCCCATGCACACCCCGGACAACTCGCTGATCAGCACCGCCATCAGCGATTCCTGTCCGGCGAACGGGCTCGTCCTCGTTTTCTGCTCCGGCTTCGGCTCCCCCGCGGCGGCGGCCGCCGCTCGTTTCTCCTGCTTGGCCAGCATCTTCTGCACGGCCTCGCCGCCCATGACGTCGATGCCGAACTCGGCGAACAGCTTGCGGATGATCGGGTACGGCGGCACTTCGCCGCTGTCGAGGGCATCCAGGTTGGGGCGGATCTCCTTGTCGATGAACGCCCGCACGGCATCACGGAGCAGCAGATCGGTGTCGGACCATTCGAACATCGTCGTTCTCCTCACATTCCGCCGAGGTCAGGGCAGCCGGGCGGCGATGTCGTCGATCAGCCACGGGCCCTCGGTCTCGATGGTCTTTACATCGTGCCAACCGGCCAGCTCGGAGATCGCACCGCCCTGCACTGCGAACACCTTGCCGGTGATCGGGCAGGATTCCGCGGCCAGGTAGGCGACCAGCGGTGCGATATTGGCCGGGCTGAACGCGTCGAACCCGCCGTCGGCGGCCGCCTCCGCCTCGGCCGCCATCATCTCGCCCATGCCGGGGGTGGCCAGCGTCAGCCGGGTGCGCGCGATCGGCGCGATCGCGTTGACCCGCACGCCGTAGCGCGCCAGCTCGTCGGCGGCGACCAGGGTCAGCGCGGCGATCCCGGCCTTGGCCGCGCCGTAATTGGCCTGACCAGGGTTTGGCAGGGTTGTGCCGGAGGCGGAAGCGGTGTTGATCACGGCCGCCTTGGGCTGATCACCGGCCTTGGACTGCTGCTTCCAGTAGGCGGCGGCATGGTGCAGCACGGCGGCATGGCCCTTGAGATGCACGGCGATCACCGCGTCCCACTGCGCCTCGGTCATGCCCGCGATGAAGGCGTCGCGCAGGATACCCGCGTTGTTCACCACGACGTCGAGCCCACCGAATTCCGAAACCGCTCGAGCGACAAGCTTTTGCGCGCCGTCCCAGGTGGCGACGTCGTCGGAGTTGGCCACTGCCCTGCCACCCGCCGCGACGATCTCGCGCACCACCTCCTGAGCGGGCCCGGAGTCGGCGCCCTCGCCCGCATTGCTGCCGCCGAGATCGTTGACGACCACCGCGGCGCCTTCCTTCGCGAACAGCAGCGCGTGCTCGCGGCCGATGCCGCGGCCCGCTCCGGTGATGACGGCGACCCGTCCGGACAGTGCGCCCATGTGTTGCCTCCTGAAGTCGTTGGTGGGGGCGGCGGAGTCCGTACCGCCGCTGTCAGGCGGCGATCTCGGCCAGTCCGTCGCTGAGCACGACATCGTCGCCGCGTACGGTCTCGAACGCGTAGCTGGTCACGCCATCGGCCGAACCGGCCTGCCAGATCCGGGTCGTCAGATCGTCGCCGGGAAAGACCGGCTTGGCGAAGCGCACCGCGAATCGCTTCAGCCGGTGCACGTCCGACGCCGCGACCTCGGTGAGCACCGCCCAGGACGCGAAGGCCATGGTGCACAATCCGTGCGCGATGATGCCGGGCAGCCCGGCGTCCTCGGCGACCTGTTCGTCCAGGTGCAGCGGCACCGGATCGCCGGAAGCCGGTGCGTAACGGAAGGTCTGGTCGCGGTCGACGTGCTGCGCCACAACGGCGATGGGGTCTCGGCCGCGCAGCCGTTCGTCGAACTTGTGTGGCGGAGCGGCTTCGCCGACCGTCTTGCCCGCATCGATATTGCGGAAGAACGCGGTCAGGTACTGATGGTTGACCGGTTCGCCTGTCTCGGTGCGGCATTCGATGCGGATGGTGATGGTCGTCCCGGTGGAGCGGCTGGTATAGCCGACCGCCTGTGCGCGCGACACCAGCCGCTCGCCCGGGCGAATCGCACGATGGAAGTGAAAGTCCTGCTCCCCGTGCACAACCCGGCCGAAGACGTCCATCGGCGCGACATCGATCACCGGCATCATCATGGCCTCGAAGACCGGGACGATGGCGAAGACCGGCGGGGCGACCGCGCCCGCGAGATGCGCCGCGATCGGATCGTTCGTCGCCGCGGCGTACTGCGCGATGCGCTCGGCGGTGACCTCGAAACGCTCTTCATCGCACCAGGTTTCCAAGCCAGCGTCATCGAACTCGACCACGCGTGCGGCCGTGTTGTCGGGGTTCACGCGCGGTCCTTTCCGGCGTGAGCGGGGCGCTCCATGGTCACGCTCCGCTGCCGCCTCCGGGCCTGACCGCTCATGCCCTGTCCTTTCCGGCATGAGCGGGCCCCTCCATGGTCACGCTCCGCTGCCGCCTCCGGGCCTGACCGCTCATGCCGAGGCCAAGGCGTCGAGTTGTGCCAGCGATCGGTCCAGTTGTTTGATGCCGTCCTTCTCCACCGCCTTCCCCAGCGCGCCCTTGATCAGCGCACCCTCGAAATCGCCGGACACCAGGATCGTGCTCCCGTCGCCGTTGGGCTGGATGTCGAAGGTGAATTCGGTCTTCACTCCCGCCATGCCGGTGCCGCCCAGGGTCAGTCTGTGCGGCGCGGCCACCGAGACGATGGTCCACTCCAGCTTGTTCGCCATGCCGAGCATGACGATCTTGGCGACCAGTTTGGCGCCTTCGCTCAGCACGGCGGGCGGCTCCTCCATGAACCGCTCATGGATGGTGAACCACTTGTCCCAGGTCTGCGGGTCGGCGACGACCGCCCACAGCGCCTCAGGCGCGGCGTTGACGTTCTTGGTGGCTTCGATGTGTCCCATGGGTCCTGTTTCTCGATTTATTTTGCGGCCGGGGCGGATTCAGCGAACAGCGCGCTGGTAGGCGGTGACGACCGCGGCGCCGCCGAGGCCGATATTGTGCTGTAGGGCGGCGGTGACGTTGTCCACCTGGCGCTTGTCCGCGGTGCCGCGTAGCTGCCAGGTCAACTCGGCGCACTGCGCCAGACCGGTCGCGCCGAGCGGATGACCCTTGGAGATCAAGCCGCCGGACGGATTCACCACCCATGTGCCGCCGTAGGTCGTCCGGTTGTCGTCGATCAACTGCCCGGCCTCGCCCTCGCCGCACAGGCCGAGCGCTTCGTAGAGCAGCAGTTCGTTGGCGGAGAAGCAGTCGTGCAGCTCGATGACCTGGAAGTCCTCCGGGCCGAGACCCGACTGCTGGTAAACCTGCCGCGCCGCTTGGACATTCATGTCGTAGCCGATGATGTTCTTGGCGGTGTCGTCGAAGGTCGAGGCGAAGTCGGTGGTCATCGCCTGGCCGACGATCTCCACCGCCTGCCCGGCGAGGTCGTTGGCGTCCACGAAGTCCTCGCTCGCGAGGATCACCGCGCCGGACCCGTCGGAGGTCGGCGAGCACTGCAGTTTGGTGAGCGGGTCGTAGATCATCCGGGAGGCGAGGATGTCATCGAGCGTGTACTCGTCCTGGAACTGCGAGTACGGGTTGTTCACCGAGTGCTTGTGGTTCTTGTAGCCGATCTTCGCGAAGTGCTCGGCGGTGGTGCCGTACTGCTTCATGTGCTCGCGGCCCGCCGCGCCGAACATCCACGGCGCCACCGGGAACAGCACCTCGGAGATCTCGGCGAGCGCCATGATGTGCTTGGCCATCGGCTGCTCGCGGTCGTCCCAGGTGGAACCGAGCGAGCCGGGCTGCATCTTCTCGAAGCCCAGCGCCAGCGTGCATTCGGCCAGCCCGCCCCGGATCGCCTGCGCCGCGAGATACAGCGCCGTGGAGCCGGTGGAGCAGTTGTTGTTCACGTTGACCACCGGTATGCCGGTCATGCCGAGTTCGTAGACGGCCCGCTGCCCGGAGGTGGATTCGCCGTAGACGTAGCCGACGTAGGCCTGGTCCACCAGGTCGTAGGCGATGCCCGCGTCCGCGAGCGCCTTGGTGCCCGATTCCTTGGTCATGTCCGGGTAGTCCCAGGCCCGCGTGGCGCCGTCGGCTTCCTCCACTTGGCGGCGGCCCGGCTTCTCGAACTTCGTCATGCCGACACCGACGACGTAGACCTTGTTCGTCATCGAACTCCTCAGGTTGTGGGTGCACCGCGGGGCGGAACGAGCTGAAAACAAACATACAGATATGTATGTAACTGGGCAAGGGTTCGATGGCGATTTGCACACAGCACGCGGATGACCAGCGAATTGATTCGCGTATGGCGCATACAGTTGGACGTGCATGTGCCGCCCTGCCGGGGGACAGAGTTCGCAAGCGCTAGGGCTGGCGCGTTGGGAGGCTTCACCGCGCCATGGACCGCCGGCGGCCCGAGGCAACTTGCCGACGCGGCCACCTTCCGCCGATCGGCTTCAGTGCCGGGCACGCACCGTCCGCCATCATTCTGCGCGACCGGAACATACAGCACTGTATGTACGTGTAGGATCCGCACGTGGCCAGGAGCGTAGTCGTGAAGCAGCAGCGCCGGACGCAGGAGCAGCGCAGCACCGAGATGCGCACCCGGTTGCTGGACGCGACCGTGGACTGCCTGGTCGAGTACGGGTACGCGGGCACCACGACGCCGCGGGTAGCCGAACGGGCCGGGGTGACCCGCGGGGCTCAAGTGCATCACTTCGGCTCGAAAACCGATTTGGTGGTGGCCGCGATCAGCCATCTGGCGCAGCTGCGGGCCGAGACCGCCATGCGAGAGATGTCCCGGGTCGAAGCCGGTGACGATCCGGTAGCGGCGGCGCTGGAGTTCCTATGGGATCTGCACCAGGGTCCACTGTTCATCGCGACCGTCGAATTGTGGGTGGCCGGGCGAACCGATCCGGTGCTGGCCGCCGCGATGGAGAAGGTGGAGCCGTTCGTCAACAACGCCGTCTTGATGGCGGTGGCCCGTTTCGTTCCGGACGACGTGCGCCGCAAGGAGGCGCGTGACTTCATCTACACGGCCATGGACGCACTGCGCGGCATCCTGATCTCGAATTTCATCGATCCGGATACCGAACGCGCCCATCGCCGCTGGCGCCGCGCCTCGGCGCATCTGCATGAGATCGCCAGCCGCGCCGTCACCGTCCGCCGCGCCGAATAGTTCTCGCGGGACGGACCGATGGCCTGCGGTGCAGGGCGAATCCGACTCCGCGGCGTCGCCGAAGGCGGCATGTCAAGCGCCGCGCATCGGGAACACGACGTAGTAGTCCCCGTCGGGGATGATGTTCTGATCCGTCACGGTGCCGGTCTGGCCGTCGAGATAGTAGATCTCGCCGCCGATATTGGCGACGTTGTAGTGATGTCCGAAGGCATCGGAGTATCGGTTTCCCGACATGATCCCGTTCTGGCCGGGCTGCCGCAGCTGCTCCGATATCGCTTCGTGTATCTCATGGTGGCTGTCGCCATGGAAACGTTCTGTCGAGGGTTCGATGAACTTCTGGGCGCCGCTCGGCCCGGCCACTGCCGGGCGCCCGGACAGAATGTCGCGCACCGCCCAAGAGCACTCCATGCAGTTGCCCGCCGTCCGTGATCTCGTCGGGTTGACCAGCCGCAGTAGTTCGCGCACTTCGTCGAGTGTTGGTGGCCGGTCACCGATTCGGGACATGATCGTGGCCTGTGCGTCGTAGGCCCGCCGCATGGCATCCGCCTCCGCCGGCGTCGGCTGATGCGCGTTGCGAATCAACCGGGACACGCCTGCCGGGCGTATCTCGGCGAGCGGCACGGCAATCGAACTGCTGAACCGCGCGGGTGCGGGGGCAAATACTCCTGTCTCGGGAGCCATACCAGCCACCTTTGCCGCGCCTTCGGTATCGGCCCGCTCCAAATCTTCCGCCACTTGGTGCAAGGGCTCACTCTTCGCTCGGTAGGACTGATTCAGTGCCTCGCCAGCGGTGGGTCGCCCGTCTTCGGAGTCCTGTGCGGTGCCGAGAAGACTCTTCAGTTTTCGACGTACCTCATCCAAGGCAGCGGACAGTGGCCCTTTCATACCGACTTCGGCAAACCCTGGGAACTCATACGCCCACAGTGCTACGGGCCGCTTGCAGTCAGCTTGCCGTTGCCTTGCAACGGCCCCGCTTGCCGGTCGTCTGCTCGGTCGCCGTATCAACCCCAGGTCAAACGCTATGGCTACGGTGCGCAGCTGCCATGGGCGGCAAGATCGGCCACCCACGCCGGGATGATCGAGAGCATGGGAGCCGAGCGTTGCGCCGGTAACGATCGGTTCTCGGGCACTCCCACGCCAGGGAGGGTGGGTAGCCCGCGATGCGGGCCGCGCTGACTACGGTGAGGCGGTGGCACTCGAGCCAGGTGATCGGTTTGCGGGATTCGTTGTGCAGGCCCGGCTCGGCCATGGCGGCAGCAGCGAGGTGTATCTGGCCGAGGATCCGGTGCGGTCGCGGCCTGTCTCACTGAAGATTCTGGGACCGGAGGACAGCGCGGCACCGGAGGCACGTGCGCGATTTCTGCACGAGTTCGACATCCTGTCCGCGCTGCGACACCCGAATATCGTGCGGATGTACGCACACGGTGAAACCGGCGGCAGGCTGTGGTCGGCGCGCGAGTATGTGCCAGGCGCGACGGTTTCGAGGTTGGTGCGGATGCCGCACCAACCTCCGGACCTGCGGCAGGTGCTGCACGTGCTGACCCGGATCGCGGCGGGACTGGACTTCGCCCACGCCAACGACGTGGTCCATCTCGACGTCAAACCGGCGAACGTGTTGGTCGGCACGGACGACCCTGCGACGGTGAAGATCTCCGACTTCGATCAGGGCCGGTGGCTGCATCGGCCCGAACCACCCTTGGCCACCAATGGTTTCGTCGTCGTATCGGTCCCTTATGCCGCACCGGAACTGCTGCAGGCGCACGCGGTGTCCCCGGCGACAGACCAGTACGCGCTGGCCTGCTCGGCCGTCGAGCTGCTCACCGGCCGCCCACCGTTCCCCCGCGCGAACCTCATGGCCACCGCAGAGGCCCACCTGCACGAGCCACCCCCTGCAATCTCCGACCGCCGACGCTGGATCCCGCCCGAGGTCGACGCAATCCTGCACCGGTCGCTCGCAAAAGACCCCGGCGCCCGATACAACTCGTGCACCGAACCCATTCGCCTGCTCACCGAGGCACTCCGCGACATAGACCCCCGCCCCCTCGCCCCCTTACTGCACCGCCTGAAAGTGGCATCGCATCGGTTGAACGCCACCTTCCGGCGGAAAGTAGACGAGGCGAGCCAGGCACAGACCGGTTCCGGCACCCAATAGGACGAACTCGACACCACTACCTCGGCGACCTCAGGCTATGCGCCGCGTTGGCGCGCGGCCCAGACCGTCGCGGTGAACAGCAGCACGCCCGTCGCGGCCAGGGCGGCGCCGACCAGGGCAGGGGCTGTGTAGCCGAAGCCCGCTGCGATCACCAGGCCGCCGAGCCAGGCGCCTGCGGCGTTGACGATGTTCAGGGCTGCGCAGTTGCGGGCGGCGGCGAGGGTTTGGGCGTCGGCGGCGACGTCCATCAGGCGGGTTTGCAGGGCGGGGGCCAGCGTGGCTCCGGAGGCGCCGACCAGGACTGCGCCGAGGGCCGCGGTGTAGGGGTTGTGGGCGGCGGCGATGAAACCGCCAAGGATGGCGGTCGTGGCGATCGTCGCCGCGAAGATCGCGCGGTCCACGCCGCGGTCGGCGAGCACGCCGCCGACGATATTGCCGACCACCATGCCGATGCCGAACAACATCAGTACCAGCGGCACCAGTCCCGCCCGCAGACCCGCGACATCGGTGAGCGTGGTGGCGATGTAGGTGTAGACGGCGAACATCCCGCCGAAGCCGACGGCCCCGACCAGCAGCGTCAACAGCACCTGCGAGCGCCGCAGGGCGCCGAGTTCGGTCATCGGGTTGGTCAAGGCGATGCCGGTGAGCGAGGGAACGAAGCGCAGCTGGGCCGGGGCGGTGGCCGCGCCGATCACCGCGACCACGACGAACGCATCGCGCCAGCCGAGATGCTGGCCGAGCCAGGTAGCTGCGGGAACGCCGACAACGTTGGCGGCGCTCAAATCCAGCATAACCCCAGCAACCGCCTTCGCTCGCCGCCCCACCGGGGCGAGCGTCGCGGCGGCCAGCGAGGCGATGCCGAAGTAGGCACCATGCGGCAACCCCGAGACGAACCGGGCCAGCACCAGCGTCTCGAACGACGGCGCCAGCACGGTCTCCACACTACCCAGCGTGAACGCCACCATGAGCGCGACGAGCAGCCGCTTACGCGCGACCCGCGCCCAGCGCCGCGATCAACTGTGCGCCGATCACCACACCCAGCGCGTACGCCGATACCGCATACCCCGCGGTCGGCTCGGAAACGCGCACAGCGGTTGCGATATCCGGCAGCAAACCCATAGTGACGAACTCGGTCGTCCCGATCCCGAATCCACCGAGCGCCAGCGCCAGCATGGCGAGGATGTGCCAATCGGTGCGCTCGGACGCGCGCTGATGCGGGTGGCGACAGGAGTGGTCACGTGTTCATGTAACCGTCCGGCAGCCACGTTCACTTCCCGAGCCAACGTGAGTTCGCCCACCGTATCCGCGCGAAAGCAGAGGTTCAGCAACCCAATCCGCGTCTCAGAGACGAACCACTCTTCCGGAGTGCACCCACTCCGGCGCTTCGATGGGAGCCCCGCTGATCCCCGGCGACGAGCGTCGGGGCGCGTACGTGGCACATGGCTGCGGCAAAACGCGAGAAGCCCCTCGCTCATGTGCCACTCGTCAGAGATCGTGGCGGGCGGGAGGGAGTGCTACCACGCCCCGGTGCGGGCGCGGTTGAGGGTGTCGATGCGGGCTTGGACTGTCGGGTTCGTTCCAATAGTCCCCAGCCTTGGCTTTCCTGCCGGTCCGCGCCAAGAGGTTGACAACCGAGGTTCGCTTAGGTGACGATTTTTGCAGCGCCATAGCCGCGCCTTCTTCCCGACATCCCGGGAATTTCTTCTCCGCCAAGACCTTCGGCCAGCTCCGATCGAAGCCCCGAACCTGCCGGTTCGGGGCTTTCGCGTTCCGGACTACTTGTTACCGCGATCCCCGCACGAAAACTCCTCGCGCCAGCGCGAACGACGGTGGGTCACCACCGATCCGGACACTGCGTACGCGCTGCGCCTAGGGCTGCGGTCGGATCGGTACCGCGCTAGCCGACAGGTTTCAACCGCACTCGGTTTGTGAGGTATCTCGAAATGAACATACCCGGCACGGCCCCAGCTCGGCAGGCATGGTCCAGCATCCGGCTACGCACGCAATTGGTCGCTTCACGCTCGATACCAGGCGCGGGTAGCCCGCTACGGCAGTGTGACTCGACTGCCCGGCAGGTGGCGTGACGATGAGCGATTTGTCGTGGATCGGTTCCCACCGCGCATGGCTGGAATCACTGGTTCCCGCATCCGTCGGCGAATCCGACGCTGACGCCGGGCAGGGCGACGGTGGTGGGCGGGTGCATAACTTCCATGGAATGACCCCGGCGTCCGCCGCTCGGATGATCGAGCGCATCGAAGCCAGCCGCGCCATGACCGACGAATTTCAGGCAGCCAGAGCAACGAACTCCGCTGTGGCCCAGACGATTCCCGAGCCCGTGGCTGAACCCCCTGCGGCGCCGGCCGCACCGGTTGTCCCGCCCGTGGTCAAGCCCGTCCGCTACGACACGGGACTGACCGCACCGGGACCGACGAACAACCAACCATCCCAGCCGCAACCATCAAGCCCGCCACAAGAATCGAAACCCCCCGCAACTACCAGCCTGGACACCACCGACCCCCTGACCCGGCAACTACTCGGACTCACCGAACCTGCCGAGCAGAAACCGGCCGCGGAAGGATCACTGCCGCACCTGCTGTCCATCATCGAGGAGAACAAACCCGAACCAGCACCCCCTGCCACCTCGCTCACACCGTACAACCCCAACACCCCCGGCATCGTCACCTCCGGCGCGCCGGGACGAACACTGACCGGCTACAACCCCTCCGAAGACACCCACGAGCAGATCACGATCCCTGCTCAACCGGACAACCTCAGCCAGGCCAGCAGCCCCTATCCCGCATCCAAGACACGAGTCGACCTCGGCAACGGCACCACCGCGTACGCGGTGCTGAACTCCGCAGGCGAACTGCTCTACCTCGCCGACGCCAACGGCAACCCCCTCCCCGATCAGTCCTACGCCGGTCAAGCCTTCCTGGAGAAGGACCCACTGGAGAACACCGCTTCCTTCGGTGCAGGGGTAGGCCGCAGCATCATCGACGCCGTCGACGGCGCCGCAGCGATGGTCAACATAGGCAGCGACGAATTCGACCAAGCATGGTCCGGCGTCGGCTCCCTGTTCGGCATCGGCCCCGACGACGGCCCCGGCGTCGCCGACTCCTGGAAGAATCTCGGCAAAGAATTCCTCGCCTGGGACGACTGGGCAAGCGGCGATTGGGCCTACGCACTGGGCAAGTCCGGCACCAACGCCCTCACCCTCGGTCTCGGCGGCTCCGGCGTCGACAAGCTCGGCCGACGAGCAGGCGAAAAAGCAGGCAAAGGCGCCCGCAACGAATTCGGCATCGACTTCAACGACCTCCCCGAATCGTCGCCGAACAAGGCACCGACCAAAGAAACTCCCGCCGACAAGCCAGATCCCCCCACGGTAGGACACCAACAAACCCGAACCCCCACACGAACCCCAACGACATCCAGCAATCCACATCGGGCGCCACCAGCAACCCGCCGGACCGCCCACAAGCCACAGCTAACCCGCCCGACGAATTCTCCACCCCACGGATCGCTGGCGTGGGTGAAGACTACGTCGCGCAATTCGGCCGTGGCCCCTTCCCGAACCAGATGAGTGCCGACCTGCCAGCAGAACTGGCCAAGGCGGATGCAGCCGGCATTCGACCCATCGGACCTCTAGACAGTACGTTCGATGAAGTCATCAACAATGGCGAAAGGATCAAGTGGGCAGTGACGACCGACGGCGAACTGCGAATCATTCCACACAGCCTTCCCGGATATGGGGGCGAGATCCCCCACTCGATCCTCACCCGGGGTGACGATGTCCTCGCAGCAGGAGAGGCCAATGTCGCAGGTAATCGGGCAAGTGGCTACTTCGGGACCGAAATCACCCCTCACTCGGGCCACTTTCGGCCCAGCCTGGAAAGCTTGCAAGTGGGCCGTGATGCCTTCGAGCGGTACGGCATCATTTTCTACTAAAGATTGGAGGACCCCATGAAGCATCCGGACGAACTCTTCAGGCATCTGCGCACTCTGCCACCAGCTGATATCGAGCAGTGGCTGCAGAAGGGCGAATGGCCAGCCGGTTTCAACTGGCGCGGGTTGGCCGAAGTAGCCGAATTCGAGACATTCCACGGCGACCCCACAACCGCTCTCGAATGGGCTCAAGTAGTGCTGTTTGTCCGAAATCAGCTCGCCAGAACCGCCGTCGGCCGCTTCGAAAGACAGCGTCAGATTACCGACGCAATGCGCTTGCGCGCCGAGCTGATCAACAGACTCGGCCATGTCGCAGGCGATCCGCTGCTCGACTGCGAAGAGATTTTCCGATGGTTCTTTTCCCGCCACGCGAACCAGTTCGAAGAAGCGGCGGCAGACACCTCGCACTGGCGCGACCTTCCGATCGACCGCATCCGTGAGCTGCGTCAGATCAAGGGGGAGCTGAATGTGCTTCGCAGGCTCGATCATTGCGCGGCTGCTTCATCCGATGAGGCATCTCGGTGGTTTTCACTGTGGCAGCACTTGCCGTGACAAGACGGCCGCTGGCCTTGGATCTGCGCCGTTGCGGGCAGGACGGTGCAGTGGGTTCGGTTGCGAGCAGTGGCGCGTCGGATCAGGGGCTGGAGTGCTGGCGGGCCGCGAATCGAAATCGACCCGGATGGATCGATGCGGATCCTGAAGCGAAAGACCGGCGACGTGGTGTACAGCCGAAAAGGACGTGAACGTTGAACAAGAGTGAGCAGGACTTGGACTCTCTGATCCGATCTGCGGTAGATGGCGCGATATCGATCGACACCAGATATTTTTCATCCGGCGCGGTCGACGTCGACTTGCGGTGGGAAGGCCACCATGCCGTGATCCAAGGTGTCCGTGATGAATGGGGTGTCTCCGTGGATGTACCCGACGATGAGGGTTTCCGCGGTCCCGACCACGTCTTTCCATCACTGGAAGAGGCACTTTCAGCTGCACAGGAACTCTTGCGATCCGCAGGTACGACTGCAGACTGACGGGCGGCAACCCCGAGCTATGCCAGACAATGCAGCCATCCAGACCGCGAGGTGAGACCGGCAATGTGTGCCCGCGCGTCTCAGGCGCGAAGGGCGGCGACAAGCGCCGGGTCGACGGAAAAAGCTATGGCGATGAGAGCGACCTTGTATTTTGAGGCGGAGAAAGAAGACGGGCTGCGCAAGGTCGGCTACTCCAAGGAACGCCGCGTCGATCCGCAGATCGTGGTGGGGTTGCTGGTCGACAGGAACGGATTCCCTTTGGGCCGTGGAAACCGTGGATCTCGATCTGCACGCGTGGTTCCAGCAGTCTGGTCAGCGCGCGGTGCAGCCGGTCGTCGAAGACCTGCTGCAACCGCTGTGCCGTGCGGGCGCGCAGCCGCTGGTAGTCGTCGCGGTGCTCGGTGAACTCCGGCCGGTAGCTCAATGGATACGGCAGCCGGTCCCGACCCATCGCGAGAGAGGGCGAGGGTGAACACGAAACCATCCAGCTGCCAGCGGGTTTCACTACTCCCGAGACCGAAAAGATGACCTATTCCCGGACAACAGCGACCAAAGTCCTTTCCACCAGAAGGTGTGTCTCCCGTCATACGACGCGCTGTTGGAAAGTGCGGCGGTATTCCGCTGGCGTAACACCGATTACGTCGGCGAAGTGGCGGCGGAGGTTGGTAGCGGTGCCGAGGCCGGACATTCGGCTGATCCGCTCGATGCCGTAATCGGTGGATTCCAAAAGGGATTGGGCGTGGGCCAGGCGTTGGCCGAGGAGCCACTGCATCGGGGTCGCTCCGGTGGAGCGTTGCAGGCGGCGGTGGAAGGTGCGCTGGCTCATGTTCGCCTTCGTGGCGAGGGTGTCGACGGTGAGCGGTTCGTCGAGGTGGGCGATGGCCCATTGCAGTACGGGGCCGAGGTCGTCTTCGGCGCGGGCGGGCACGGTCAGGTCGACGAATTGCGCTTGCCCGCCGGAACGGTGCGGCGGGATCACCATGCGGCGGGCCAACCGGTTGGCGACGGCGGCGCCGAGATCGCGGCGGACCAGGTGCAGGCAGAGGTCGAGGGCGGCGGTCATACCCGCGCTGGTGAGGATGTCCTCGTCGTCGACGTACAGCACCGAGTCGTCCACGTCGATCTCCGGATACCGCTCGGCCAGCAGCGGCGCATGCTCCCAATGCGCAGTGACCCGGCGGCCGTTCAGTATTCCGGCTGCGGCAAGGGCGAAGGTTCCGTCGCACAGGGCGACCATGCGGGCTCCACGACGATGGGCTTCGACCAAGGCGTCCAAGAGTTCTCCGGGCAGTTCGCGCTCGGCGGTGACGCAGTCCTGTGCGACGGACGGGACGATCACCGTGTCGGCCTCCAGCAGTTCGGCCAACCCGTATTGCGGGCGGAGGGACGCTCCGAAGCCCATCGGTTGCGTCTCCGGTTCGGGGGTCACCGAGCACACCCGCAGGTCGTACCAGGGGTCGGCCAGATCGGGCTGCGGCGTGCCGAAGATCGAAACCACCACTCCCAGCTCGTAGAGATCCCACGGATGCAGGGCGCCTGGAGCAATCGCCATCGCGACAGTTCGACCGGTCATCATCCGAGTATGGCAGGAAACGTTCGATTATGGGCAGTCCTGCCACTCACCGTTCCTGGGTTTCGGCACCGAAACTGATCTGCGGGCGCCCCACACCCGAAGTTCACGTATCGACGGAGGAATTCATGAACGACAACCGGACCCCGGTGACCGTGCTCGGCCTGGGGCGCATCGGCGCGGCGATCGCCGAGATCTTCCTGCGCAACGGCCACCCGACCACCGTGTGGAACCGGTCCGCGGACAAGGGAATCGGGCTCGAAGAGCTCGGCGCGACGCGAGCGGCGTCGCTCGCCGAGGCGATCGCGGCGGGCAGGCTCGTCGTGGTGGCGTTGGCCGACACCGAAGCGGCGGCCACTCTGCTCGAGCCGGTGCCCGGTGGACTGGACGGGCGCACTGTCTTGAATGTCGCGACCGGCCGCCCAGACGAGGCGCGCGAGCTGGTCGCCGCGATCGAGGCACGGGACGGCCATTTTCTGGACGGCGCGATCCTGGGCGTCCCGCAGACCCTCGGCACACCCGACACCCTGCTGATGTACAGCGGCTCCCGCACCGCGCAGGCCGAGCACGCCGCCACCATCGCCGAGCTCGGGAACGCGAAGTACCTCGGCGTGGACGCGGGCCTGGCGGGATTGCACGACATGGCGGTGCTCGCGGGCATGTACGGCATGTTCGCCGGGTTCTTCCAGGCCGTCGCGATGGTGGGCAGCGAGAGTTTCACCGCGGGCGAGTTCACCGACGGCTTCCTGGTGCCATGGTTGCGCTCGCTGCTGGACATGCTTCCGGTGCTCGCCGCGGAGATCGACTCGCGGGAATTCCCGGTCAACTTCTCCGACCTGGCGGTGAACCGGGCGGGTCTGGCCAACATCCTGACCGCAAGTCGCAAGCAGGGCGTCGCGACCGATCTGCTCGATCCCCTGCTGCGGCTGTTCGAGGCGGAGGCCGAACGCGGCAACGGAACGGCCAGCTTCACTCGTGCCATCGCAGGCCTGCTCGACCAGTCGGTAGTTCCCGTGAGCTGATCGGCGAAAGCAGTGAGCCACCTTCACCCGGTGGCGTCATGGGGCTATGCCGCAAAAAATCCGGGCACCCGTTCCACCAGAAGGTGGGGCGGGTGCCCGATTATGTCAGCCCGGCGCTGGGAACATCCCCAGCGCCGGAGTCGGCCGGGCGACACGTGCTCGGCCCGGCGAATCGGCGCCGAGACGGATCGGCGCCGGGTCGGCTCAGCGCAACGCGCGAGCCAGGTTGGCGTCCAGCGCGCCGAGGAACTCCTCGGTGCTCAGGTAGCCCTGGTCCCCGCCGACGAGCAGCGCGAGGTCCTTGGTCATCTGGCCGCCTTCGACGGTCTTGATGACGACGTCCTCCAGGGTCTGCGCGAAGCCGATGACCTCCGGGGTGTTGTCCAGCTTGCCGCGGTGCTCGAGGCCACGGGTCCAGGCAAAGATCGACGCGATCGGGTTGGTCGAGGTCGGCTTGCCCTGCTGATGCTGGCGGTAGTGCCGGGTGACCGTGCCGTGCGCGGCCTCCGCCTCACAGGTCTTGCCGTCCGGGGTGAGCAGCACCGAGGTCATCAGGCCGAGCGAACCGAAGCCCTGGGCAACGGTGTCGGACTGCACGTCGCCGTCGTAGTTCTTGCAGGCCCAGACGTAGCCGCCCTCCCACTTCATGGAGGAGGCGACCATGTCGTCGATGAGGCGGTGCTCGTAGGTCAGGCCCGCGGCGTCGAACTGGCTCTTGAACTCGGCGTCGAAGATGTCCTGGAAGGTGTCCTTGAACATGCCGTCGTAGGCCTTCAGGATGGTGTTCTTCGTCGACATGTACACCGGGTAGTTCTGCTGCAGGCCGTAGTTGAACGACGCCCGCGCGAAATCCTCGATGGACTTGCGGAAGTTGTACATGCCCATGACCACGCCGCCGTCCTCGGGCATCTGCACGACCTCGTGCACGATCGGCTCGCTGCCGTCGTCCGGGGTGAAGGTGAGGGTGACGGTGCCGCCCTGGAACACCTTGAAGTCGGTGGCGCGGTACTGGTCGCCGAAGGCGTGGCGGCCGATGATGATCGGCTTGGTCCAGCCGGGCACCAGGCGCGGGACGTTCGAGATGATGATCGGCGCACGGAAGATGGTGCCGCCCAGGATGTTACGGATGGTGCCGTTGGGCGAGCGCCACATCTTCTTCAGGCCGAATTCCTTGACCCGCGCCTCGTCCGGCGTGATGGTGGCGCACTTCACGCCCACGCCGTGCTGCTTGATGGCGTTCGCGGCGTCGATGGTGACCTGGTCGTCTGTCTTGTCCCGGTACTCGATGCCGAGGTCGTAGTACTCCAGGTTCACATCGAGATAGGGGTGGATCAGCTTGTCCTTGATGAACTGCCAGATGATCCGGGTCATCTCGTCGCCGTCGAGTTCTACGACGGTGCCTTCAACCTTGATCTTGGACATGGATCTTCGTGTCCTCCTAGGATGGTGCCCTCATTGCACGGCCAGGCGAACACGCTTGTGAGCGGACCCCAGCTGTTCCAACAGACAACGTATACGGTCCCGCGTTGTCCGCGAGACTTGTGGTGCAAACAAGACAAGCGTACTGCTGCCGAAGTCCTCACCGCACGGGCAGCCCCCGGAGTGAGGCGCGCCACGTCAGGTACCGATCGGTAGACCGGCGGCGGCTCCGCTGAGCGGCGAGCGCCCATGGAACCGCCGTGCCCCATGATCCGCCTTCGGTTCCGGCGCGGCAACCGGCCCGCCTGGAAACGACGAGGTCCGCGCACAGCCGAAGCCGTGCACGGACCCCTCTTGCCAGGATCAGACCGCGACCGGGAGCCGGGCGCCGTCCTCGGAGCCTTCGATCAGATTTTCCGGCCGGTCCCGGATCATCAGCGCAATGATCGGAACGGCCGCGAGGAAGAACCCGGCGCCGACATAGAAGGCCACGTCGTAGCTGTGGATCGCGGCGCGGGCGGCCAAGTTGTCGATGGTCGGGTTGTCCTGCGCGAAGGTCTTGGCGACCTGCACCGAGATGGTGGTCAGCAGCGCCGTGCCAACCGCGCCGCCGACCTGCTGCGCCGCGTTCAGCAGCGCGGAGGCCACGCCGGAGTCCTCTTCCTCGACTTGGTGCAGCGCGACGGTCTGCATGCCGACGAACAGCGGGCCCATGCCGAGCGCGATGAGCACCTCGCCGGGCAGCACGCCGGCGGCGAAGCTGTCGCCCAAACCCAGCTGGGCCAGCAGCAGCAGGCCGATGACGCCGAGCACCGCACCGGCCACCATCAGCGGACGCGGGCCGACCTTCGGCAGCAGAGCGCTGGTGACGCCCGCGGAGATCGCGATACCCGCCGGGAAGGGCAGGAACGCGAAGCCCGCCTTCAGGGCGGAGTAGCCCAGCGTGATCTGGAAGTAGTAGCTCAGGAACAGGAACATCGCGAACATGGCGATCGGGATGAGCAGCGCGGCCAGGAATGCGCCACCGCGGTTGATCTCCCCGGGGATGTGCAGCGGCAGCAGCGGGTTCGACGAACGCCGTTCGATCGCTACGAAGGCGACGAGCAGGACCAGGCCCGCGATCAGCAGCGCCACGGTGCTGGCGGCCAGCCAGCCGTCGTCTGCGGCACGGCTGAATCCGTACACGATGGCGATCAAGCCGAGCGTCACGGTGACGGCACCGGGGATGTCATAACCTCCGGTGCGCGGGGCGGGCACGTCCTTCACCACCCAGGCCAGTGCGCCGACCAGCGCGAGCAGCGCGATGGGTGTGTTGACCAGAAGGCACCAGCGCCACGACGCGTACTCGGTGAGCGCGCCGCCCGCGATCAGGCCCAGTGCAGCGCCGCCCGCGGAAACGCCCGCGAACACGCTGAAGGCGGTGGCCCGCTCGCCCGGCTCGGTGAACGTCACCGACACCAGGGAGAGCGCGGCGGGCGCGAGCAGCGCGGCGAACGCGCCCTGCAACGCGCGCCCGGCGAACAGTTCCGCGCCGTTCTGGGCGAGACCGGCCAGGGCCGAAGCTCCGGCGAAGCCGATCAGGCCGATGAGGAAGATCCGGCGCCGCCCCAGGTAGTCGGCCAGCCGGCCGCCCAGCAGCAGGAGGCCACCGAAGATCAGCGTGTAGGCCGTGAGCATCCATTGCCGGTTGCCGTCGCTGATGTCGAGATCGCGCTGCGCGAACGGCAGCGAAATGGTCACGATGGTGGCGTCCAGCACCACCATGAGCTGGGCCGCCGCGATCACCGCCAGCGCGAGCCAGCGCGCTGAACTGGCCTTTCTCGCTGACGCGTCCACCGCAGTCGCAGTTTCCGTCACTGTCATCTCCTCGGTCGTCGATGTGCCGGACCATAGTGTCATCGGACGACATTTGTCGTCAAGAGAAAAATGTCGCGCTACGACATTTGACCGTTCCGGACAAGAAGGCGGCGAGCTGCGTTAGCATGAGGAAATGCTCGAGTCATCGGCGCCGATGGGCGCGAGCGCAGCGGCGGACAGCCCCCCAGCAACCGCAGGTCTGCGCGAACGCAAGAAGCAGCAGACCAGGTTGCGCATTATCGAGGTCGCGCTCGAGCTGTGCGACGCGCAGGGCTTCGACGCGACCACGATCGAGCAGATCGCCAACGTCGCGGAAGTCTCGCCGCGCACCATCAATCGCTATTTCGACAGCAAAGAGGCCATCATCCTTGGCCCCGTGCAGGACTTCGGGATCGCGGTCGCCGAGACGCTGCGTAATCTCCCCCGCACCGGCAACGAACTGGCAGCGTTGCGCGAAGCCTTCCTGCATGTGGTCGACCAAGCCGCCGAAGTGGGCAACACCAGCCCGATCTCGTTCCGGCGATACCAGCAGATGCGGCGGATCCTGCGCAGCAGCCCTTCGGTCAGCGCACGCAGCCTCGAGCACGCCGACGAGAAGAACACCGCCATCGCGGCGGTGCTCGCCGAGCGCCTCGGCACCGCGCCGGACGCGCGCGCCGTGCGACTCATCCTCGGAACCTGGCAACTGATCGGCACCGTCGGCATGGAGTGCACCGGCGAACTGTTCGACGATGAGGACATCGCGACTGCGTCCCGGGCCGGACGCGAAGCGTTCACCGAGACCTTCGACGAGTTCGTGCGCACCTGCTGTGTGCCCCCGAACGACGCCGACCAGTGAATTCGACGAGGGATTTCGACCGCTGACCGCGCGCCGGTTATGATGCCCGGCAGGTCATGAGCACCAGCGCCAAGCCCCGGCTCGCTGGTCGGCAACCCTCCAGCAGCGGTGGGGTGCTCCGGGTGATGACCTGGCTCCCGAGAGCCGGGAGCAAGCGCGCATCAGGAGGTCGCCGGTATGTGTCGTTGGTCACACCGTTAACCCCTGCTGTACCGGCGAACACCTCGTTTGGAGCAAACCATGAGTGAATCGACCGCGTGCGTGGCCGAGAACGCACCGGCGCAGTGGTCCTTCGCGACCGCGCAGGTCCACGGGGGCTTCCAGGGCGGCACCGGCGCATCGATGATCGCGGGCCTGTCCTCCGTACCCTGGCCCATGGGCGCGGCGAAGCCGGTGAGCACGACGTTCGCAGCCGGATCGGCCCGGTACGCCCGCGTGGCTACCATCGGCGATGTGCCTTCTCCCGTGATTCATCCCGCGTCGATGGCGCATCCTGAGCTCATGCCGGTGCAGCCGGCCTACGAAATCACTTCGCAACCGACCCGCCTCGCGGCGGAGCCCGAGGACATTCGCGCCGATCTGTGCGCCGGTTTCGCGGCGGCTGCGACGTGACCGTGGATACCGAATCGAGCGCCCGCCCCTCCACTGTCACCCTGCCGCCTCCGGATGGGGAGATCGGCATCATCCCCATCGGGGACGTCCGGCTGGAGAGTGGCGCGGTCGTTCCGGACGTGCGCCTGGCGGTGCAGCGCTGGGGGGAACTCTCCCCGGACCTGGACAATGTCGTGTTGGTCGAACATGCACTTACCGGCGATTCGCATGTCGTCGGCAAGCCGGACGCCATCCATACGCTGCCCGGCTGGTGGGACGGCATGGTCGGGCCGGGAGCGCCGCTGGACACCGACGAATGGTGCGTGATCGCGACGAACGTGCTCGGCGGCTGCAAGGGCAGCACCGGGCCGTCCAGCCCGGCGCCGGACGGAAAACCTTGGGGCGCACGGTTTCCGGAGATCTCGATCCGCGATCAAGTGACCGCGGAAGCCGCTCTGCTCGACCTGCTCCGCATCGACCGGCTCGCCGCCGTCGTCGGCGGGTCGATGGGCGGCATGCGCGTGCTGGAGTGGATGGTGGGTGCGCCGGAGCGGGTCGCCGCCGCACTGGTGCTCGCGGTCGGTGCGCGCGCCACCGCCGACCAGATCGGCACCCAGACCACGCAGATCGCGGCGATCAAGGCCGACCCAGACTGGCAGGGCGGCGACTACCACGACACCGGCCGCGCCCCGATGACGGGCATGGCCATCGCCCGGCGCATCGCGCACCTGACCTACCGCACCGAGTTCGAGCTCGACCACCGGTTCGAGAACAAACCGCAGGGCGACGAGGACCCGTGGAACGGCGGCCGCTACGCGGTGCAGAGCTACCTCGACCACCAGGCCGACAAGCTGTGCACACGCTTCGATCCGGCCACCTACGTGCTACTGACCGAGGCGATGAACCGCCACGACGTCGGCCGCGGCCGCGGCGGCGTCGAGGCGGCGCTCGCGGCGACGCCGGTGCCGTGCGTGGTCGGCGGCGTCGACTCCGACCGCCTGTACCCGCTGCGGACCCAACAGGAGCTTGCCGATCTGCTGCCCGGCTGCGACGGGCTGGAGGTGGTGAATTCCCGCGACGGGCACGACGGGTTCCTCACCGAGGCCGCAGCGGTGTCGAAGCTGCTGACCGAGACCATGCGGCTCGCTCGGGCGGGTGTGCGACCCGAACGCTGAAAATACCTCTGTTCCACGGCATTTCGCCCGGCGCGGGTGGTCGGCGTCAAGCCGCGGCGGAAACGGCCTCCTGGCCTGCCGGAGTCGCTCCTGCTAGCCGAGGTTGATGGTGGCGGCGAGGAACAGGATGCTCGAACCGAGCAGTGTCAGCGCGCCCACGTCGAAAGGCTTGCCGCGCACCGCGAGCAGACCGACCCGCGCGGTCGGCAGGCACAGCCGGAAGGCCGCGGCCAGCAAGGTCGCCCCACCGAAGATGAAGGCCCCGCGCCGCCACCGATCGGACGCGACGAACACCACCGCCACCGCGATCACCAGCGTAACGACCACCATCGGCAGATGGCAGCGCAAGAACTCCGCACCCAAGCTGCGGCGTCCGGCGCGCAGCTCCGCGGAAGGCGTGTCGGCATCGGTCACGCCCCGATTCTTGCAGACGCCCTGAGCGTCACGTGATAGGCCGCCGGCGCCGACGGTCGGTGCCGAACTCGCGTCATCACCCTGTTCTCGTGTCCCGAGGTGGTGGCGGTGCGGCAGGAATGGGCCAGTGCGGTCGGTCGAGCGGCCACCCGAAACGTATCGAGAACCGGGAGATCATTGTTCCTTCAAACGCACGCCGAATAATAACCGACTGGTAATTATTCTTACGGAACCAATTCAAGATCTTTTCCGCCGAGCACGACAGAATGATCTCGAATGCGCTATCGTTGCCGGACTACACGCGCCGCCCGACGACTCGGGCTTCAGACGCAGGACAGTCGCCGGACCCGGGGGATACACGTGGAGATGGACCAGCCATTATTCTTTCCGCGCAGCTGGCTGGAGGAAAAATTCTCCAAATGGATCGAGCGGGACGCAAAGAATCGGGTCCTCGTCGTCACCGGACCTCCCGGCACCGGGAAAAGCAGCGTGCTGCACGGATGGGCGGACCGGCTGGAGAACGACGATCGCGACGACATTTTCCTGGCCGTCGCGATCATCAGGGATCCCAACCCCAATAACCGGAGAATGGACGACTTCGCGTTCCACACCGTGCGAAACGGCTTGGCGAAAGTGTCCAGCCTGGCCTCCGACTCCACGACTCCGCACTCCTCCGGTAACCGCCGCGACTTACCTCCCGTGCATGTGCAAATGGATGTCGGAGCGATCCACGGCGGACAGGTCATCGGGCAAGCCATCGCCGACATCGCGATGCGAACGCCCGCGCAAGAAGTCCGCGAAGACCTGGTTCCCAGGTTGAGAAATCTGCCGGCGGGAAATTCTATCGTCGTCATCATCGACGGCCTGGATGAAATCAGCCGCGCCGACGCGCAGGATTTCGCCGACGCCATCACCGCACTCGCGCAGTCGGTGCACAATGCGCCGAATGAGAATTCCGGACTGGGTCGGCTGCGCTTACTACTCGCCGGACAGCCCGAATTGCCCGCGAGGCTGCGGGACTTGCGTCCGGAGACGATCGGGCTGTCGAATCCGCCGGAAGCCGATGAGGTCGAGCTCCAGAACTATGTTGGGCACTTGCTCTCGCCCGTCACCAAGGGCACCGCGAACATCGAAGCGTTGGCTCGCGAGATAGCCCACAAGGCGGAAGGCGTCTGGGTCTGGGCTTACTACGTTTCGCGGCTGATCGTCAAGGACGTCGCTGAAGGTCGCCCTGTTCCGGCGAACATCTCGACCGCTCCTGGATTACCGAACGTCTATCGCGACGCGATGTCCCGGCTCGAGCATCGCTTGCCGGTGGCGACGCGCGCGGACGTGTACGCTCTGCTCGGATTGGCGGCGGCGGCCCATGACATCCAGGCGCGCCTTCCGCTCGGCGTCGCGAGTGAAGTCATGGGGATTCCCGCCGGCGAGCTTTCGACCCTCGTGAACCACTTGAGCGCGGTCATGACGAGCGATGGCGCCGAATTGCAGTTCTATCATGGCGATTTCGCCAACTGGGTTATTCGAGGCGGAATCGATGCGGTGCGCATCGAAGACGCGCACGAAAAGCTGGCGGAAGTGCTCGCCAGGCTCGGCGGCAAGAGCTGGCTCTACAACGGGCCCTATGTACCGAACAATGCGCTGCCGCATGCGATCGCCGCCGCGGAGTACTGCGCCGGGGGTATCGGCTTCGGAGATCGAGCCCGGCGTTGCCTGGAGCTCTTGGCGGATCGTGAACGACTGATGCGGGACGGGCGTTTCCCGTGGATTCAGCACCTGATTTCGGTCGAGGAACTTTGCGCGACCGACTTGACGATTCCCGGAACCGAGACCCGGATCGGCGGACTGGCAAAGAAGCTGCAAGGGGATCTCACTTCGACAGTCGGTGAAGCACTGGCCACTCCGCTGAAAGAATCTCAGCTCGACGAATTCGAGCGGCTCCTCGACGACGGAGACGACGAACGTATTTCACGGTGGATGATCACCAACATTCCGAATTATCGAGACGTCGCCGTTCGGGAAACACGAGCATTGGCGTTGAAAGTACTGGAGGGCTGGACGCCTTCGGAGCGTCATGGTGAGTTCCATGCCAGTCTCGCGCGGTCGCTGCGGAGTCGCGCGAAACGCGGTGGCCCCGGCGCGCTGCTGGATCTGGCCGAGGCGGTCGCCGCCGCGCAACGCACGGTCGACGCCACACCGGCCGAGGACGAGAGC
>NZ_BDBA01000045.1 GCF_001612745.1 Nocardia amamiensis NBRC 102102
GCAGCCTGTTGCGACTCACCCGGCACCGACTCACCCGGCACCGACTGACCCGGCTGGCCCTGACCAGGCTGGCCCTGACCCGGCACACCCGCCTGACCCGGAACACCCTGCTGCCCAGCGGAACCTGGCTGGTCCGGCTGCCCCGCACCAGGTGCGCCATTCGACTGACCAGGTCCAGGCGACGGAGCACCCGGTTGCCAGGGCGGCACCGTCCCGGGCCGGCTGCGCGGATTCCCCGAGCGATCCGACCACGGCGTCACCGGAACCGGCGGCGCCTCGACGTCTTCGCCCGGCTCGATCTGTGGCTCTACTCCGGTAGGTGGCATCGTGTAGTCGTCACATCCCGCTGCCGATGACTCGCTTCACACGCACGTCGTTGCTGCTGGGGATCGCCAGCTCCACGAACCCGCCGCTCCCCGGGTCGGCAGTGACGAGCTGGGTGGCGCTGATGGCGATTCCGACTCGGGTCGGCGCGTTGTTCCGGTAGTTCCAGAAGACCAGATCACCCGCCGATAACGCGGACGGATCCACTCGCTGACCGCATACGCCCTGCGCCGCAACGGTATTCGGCAGCACCACAACCGCGACACCGGAGTCGTCGGACTGTCCACATGGCCGCAGAGCAGAACCGCTCGGTCGCCCTGCGATGTCCGCGGAGGGCGGCTGCGTCGCCGGACCCGCAGTGAGTTCGCACCGTCCGGTCGACTCTGCGACCGAGGCCCGGTAGATGACCGACCTGGTGAAGCCCGCTGCGTCCGCGCGTCCACCGGCGCCGTTCTGGGCTTCGCTCGCCGACGACGCTGCGGCCAGCTGTGCGACCGCGAGTTCACGCGCGCACGCGGCGCCGATTCCCGAACTGCCCGCGAGCAAGGGTGGACTCTGGTACGGCGCGTGTTTCAGCGCCGTGGCGCAGGCACGCTGCCAGTCGGACGCGCTGGTGTCGTCCGGTGCGATGGTGAATTCCGCGAACGGATTCGTGGTCGGAGCGGTGGACACACCGGCCGCCGGGGTGCTCCGCGCAGTCGGCAGCGACGCTGCCGAGGCCCGACTCGGAGTCACGGTCTGGGAGGGATCGGGCCCCACCGCACTGTCGCACTGGTAGTGCAGGTCCGACGCGATCGACGAGGTCGCGCCGCCGACCACGAGTACCACAGCGACGACCACTCCGAAGAGGCCCGTCGTGACCCCCAACACCACCCAAGCCCAGACCGGGATCATCGCGAGGATCAGGAGACGACCGATCATCGAATAATGCCCTTCTGTGAAATCCCACCCATTGCTCAGCGCTTGGAACAGCGGTGCCGGTCAGGGGCGCCGGAATCTGAGGTCATTCAGCAGATTCTCCGGGATGTGCTCGTTTGGATCTACATTCCCGGCGTGCACCGGGAGTGGGGTCCTGACGGGATCCGGTTGCGCAAGCGAGACAGCACCCGTGATATTCCGCCCTGCTTCCCATTGGTTCGTCATGGCGGCTTTGTCGATCTCGGAACGTAGCACCCGGACCCGCTCCAAGTCGGCGGGATTCTGTGCCACCCAAGTGGTGGCGGCCTGGACTCGGAGCGCATGCTCGTTCGAGAGCCACTGCCTCATCCGGTCGGCTTCGATTTGTGTCACGTTTTCCGTCACCCCGCCGGTGAGTCTCAAAGTTCCGCCATCAGCTGAGTTGGCAGCCTCCCGCAGGCTCGTGATGAAGTCCTCATGGGGCGTTCGGATATACGAATTCCCGACTTCGGTCAGCCTCCTCCCGCGCGGTACTGTGTCGCCGAGCTGGACACCGCCGGAATAATCACCTCGATACCGATCGACAGAGGCTTCCAACCCGTGGAACCTGGCCATCGCCATCCCTCCCCCCGGATTTCTGATGGCGTCCCGCTCGAAATGCTTATGGGCAGCGACGACGTGACCGAGGTGCGTCGAGGCGAGTGGCTCCTTATCCGCGTGCCGAATGATGTCCACTCGTACGTCGGTGGCCAACCGCGCTTCTTCCTCGCTCATACCGCCCATCATGAGGGCGGTGAACAAACCGCCCGTCAGGCCTGTCGCGTGCGTGACATTCTCCGCGGCGAAGGCGGCCCTTCTCATCCTGCCCCCGCCATACACCCTGGAACGTCTCATACCGGCCCGCGCCACATTTGCCGACCAAACGCGATCGTGCGCATTAGCGTGCGCGGCTTCTCGCAGGTCCCTGGACGACAGGCCCCTCGCCTTGACCTTCTTGTCGAGGTGGTCAAGCCTGGACCAACGACTGAGCGGGTTGTTGCGGCCGGCGAGCAAGCCGGTGATCGGCGAGTTGTTGATAGTGCTGGCCGCGGCGAGCATTCCGAGCGTGGACATCGAGTTGTTCGCACCCGAGTTGCCCATTCCCAGAGCGTTGCCACCGCCACCACCCGACCCCCCACTCGAACCGCCGTTCTGTATCGCCAGCGCGAACCGGTTGGCTATCCAATCATTGCCGCTGTCCAGACTCTTGCTGAGGCGCCGTAGCTGCACGATGGCGACGATCTCGACGATCGCCCCGATGACGAACACCGCCATGACCTGGCCCCGGGCCTGTTGGAACAGACTGCCCATGAACAGCTCGTAGAGGCCCAAAAAGATTACAAAGACGGCCATCCGAAACGCGGAGATGAAGCCGTGGACCACGCACCGGACGGTGAACGTCTGCGTCGGCCCGTATACGAACCCACCAGCGGCGAACCCGAAGATCGTCATAAACCCGTAGTAGATCGTGTCGAGCGCAGCCCAGATGATTTTAATGGCCATGTACACGGCGAACAGCAGCAGGATGACCGCGCACAGCAACAGCAGCAGTCCGGCTCCGATTTGGCCTACGCTCGGATTATCAGCCGCGGCGTAGGCGACGCTGTCGCCGCACGACTTCATGCCATTCTTGACGCGGTCTTCATCACCGGCCATGACACCGGCCGACCACGCCGCTTTGCAGGACGGCCGGTCGTCCACGACATGCCCGAAGTTCCACACCTGCAACGGACGCCGCACGAAATTGTCCGCCATCTGCGCCTGCATCGTGGCTACCAGCTGGTTCGGATCCGGGTTGCTGTTGCCATTCAAGCCGGCCGCGACCGAGATACCGAGGTCACGCCCCTGCACCAGCAACCCGTGCGAGGACAAGACCTCGGCCAGCGGGTCGGCCAAGAACACCGGCCCGAGGATCGCCACTCCCACCATCGTCACGACCTGCGTGGCGGCCTTCGCCGAATAACCGCGCACGAAGAAGAACGCCACGGGGACTGAACCGATCGCCACGAAAGTCACCAACACCATCGGCGTCGCGATCTGCCCGGTGAAGTTTTCGGCCACCCCACGCAACGGCGCGGCGAACATGTTCAGCCACCCGAAATCCAGTGTCTCATTGGGCAACCAGACGAAGGTCGTCGTAATGGGATGCCATATCGCGAAGAAAAGAATGATCAGGCTCCACAGTACAAGCCTTCCGAGGTCCAGGCTCCACACGCTGCCGCGATTGCTGACGAACATGTAACTCGAAACATTGACGCCTGACGAGTCCTTGATATCCATCCAGCCGAGCGCGCTGTTGGGCGCCGCCGCCGGCGTGACGGTACTGCTCTGCGCCATGGATACTGCGGAGATGAGGCCCGGGAATACGAATACGACGAAAAGGGCGATGAGAATCCACGCGGTCCAGCGCCGACGGCGACTCGCGGCGATCCAGGCACGACATCGCCGGAACACTACCTGCGGTCGGTAACGCTCCGTATCCCAGAACTGCGGTTCCCACGGCATCCCGAAGGAAGGCTGGTCTGATCGAAAGGTCGGCTGGAGACGAGCATTCATGGTCGTACCGGTCGTTCCGAAAGGGCGGAGCGGAGGCCTGCGACGCTGGTCGGGGTGCTGGTGATCGCCGCGGCGCGGTCCGGACGCGCCGGGCCGAGCACCTTACCCCGACCGATGCGGTTGAGCGCGTCACGCATGAACATCTCACCGCGACGCTCCTCGGGCACCTGACGCCCGGGACCGACTGGAGGCGAGGTCTCTTCGCGAAGGATCTGCAGCAGGAAGGGCGCCTCCTCCAGATCGACGCCGAGCCACTCCAAGCTGTTGCGCGCCAAGGTTTCGTCGCGCTGGCGGAAGATGAACCGGTTGGGGATGAGGTTGTGCGCCGCGCCCTGGAAGTCGGTCGCCGGATCATGCGAGGCCAGACCGATCGCGGCCAGGTGCTTGCGGCCGTCACGACTGAAGTCCGAGGTGACCGCGGCACCGACCTGCGTTTGCGTGAAGTGGTGCGCCTCATCGCCGACCAGGAGGCCGAACCGGCCGTTGTCGTTGAGAAACGCCTCGCGCGCCGCGACGCCGACCAGCTCGTACAGCGCGGTGCCGAGCCGTTTGGTCAGCGGCAATCGGTTGTACAGATGCGGGGTGGTGAGTTCCTCGGCCGTCGGCAACTGCAAGTTGTGGCTGCGCACAACGGTCGCGGCGGCATCGAGGCGCAACGGGCGCAGCTTGGGGTCGAACAGCACCGGCACCCGCTCGACCACGGTGCCGAGCCGCGCCGCGAGATCGGCGTACTCTTCACCCTGGCCTGGGTGATCTCGCAACCGCCGCACGACATGGAACAGATCCAGCAGGCTCTTGATCCCGTGCTCGGCCATTCCTCTCGGCGACAGCAGATTGCTCACCGCGGCGCCCGCACCGGAGGTCGGTGACAGGTCGAGCAGCGGCAGGATCGAGTCCAGTGCGCGTTCGCCCGCGATCCGCGGGTCGAACAATCGCAGCGGGTCCAGCGACACCGTCGGATCGGCCAGATCGATGATGACCGCGTCATCGATCGACTGCGCGAAATGCTCCCATTCGCCGACCTGACTGCGGTCGATGGCGAGGAACTGCCCGCCCATGTCGTGCACGAGCACCGCCATCAGCTTGAGGAAATACGACTTGCCCGAACCGAGTTCGCCGGTCACCGCGAACGAGGCGGACAGGTCGTGCAGCGCGGCCTCCATGATGCCGAAGTGGATCGGCTCGAAATGGCCCGACAGCAGGTTGACCCCGATCACCGGCCCGCTGTCGTCGCCGATCTGGCTGGTAGTGAACGGCACGAAACCGGCCCACATGTCCGAGGGGAGGATATGGGCGTAATCGTCGAAGGCTCGCCGCGGCGGGCTGCCGGGAATGAACATCGACCACAGGTCGACTTGCGCGCCGACCGGCGCGGTCATCTCCACCTGGAACCGCTTGTAGCGGCGCTTGAGCGTGTTGACCGCGTCCATGGTGGCGTCCCGCGACGGTCCGCCGATGGCGACGACGGTGGTGAACGAGACCTCCGATTCACCGCCGTTGACCTCGAAGTGGTGGTTGTACTCGCCGAGCATCTGCGCCTTCGAGGTCAGCGTGTTCTGCGCGAACGAGATCTCCTGGTCCCGCTGATCCATCTGCTCACCGAGCCGTCGCAGGCTGAGCTCGTTGTTCTTGAGGACCTGGTCGGCGGGTTTGGTGGAGATCCGCATGGCCCAGTCGACGGTCACGTCGCCGAGGCCCTCGAGCACGTTCAGAAACTCGCTGCCGCCGGGAAATGTCATCCCCGCGTAAGGGAACGAATGCGGCGTCAGCATCGCCTGGTAGGAGGGACGGTACTCGTAATCCGGCTGCACCACCTTGATCACGGGGACGAACGACGGCCGGAGACGCCGATTGCTGTCGGCCTGGGCGCCCTCGTCGAGCGCCGCGGAGCCGAACACCGCCGCCGTCGCGTCATCGAGCGCGCCCGCCCGGGTCGGTGCCACCGGGTCCCCCGCCGCGCCGCGCGAGAGATAGTGCTCCCACAGCCATTGGAACAGGGCGGCGGGCACCGGAACGGGATCGAAGTCACCGCCGATCCTGGACAGGATCTCGTTCGCCTTCTCGTCGTAGGCGTCGAGGTCGGCCCGGGAGATCGCCGTCGCATCAATCGTGGTTGTGCTGCCGCGCCACAGGCGCGACAACGCGGAAATGCTGGAGTTGCTGGCGCCGACCGGGATCGACAGCAGGAAGATGCGGGTCTGCGGCATGATCGCGTTGACGCGCTCGTAGGAGGCGACCACCTCGTCCGCGTAATCCTCGCACTCGTCCAGGTCGACGCCCTCCACCATCTTGGTGAGCACGTCGATCGTATTCAGCCGCGCCTGGATGCCCAGCAGCAGCGAGCCATTCGGCAAGTTGGTGACCAGCGCGTGATGCGCCGCCTTCACGTCGTGCTTGTCGCCGGCCTTGCGCAATCCGTAGCCGAGCGGATTGATGAAGTAGGTCGCGGTGACCAGACCCGAATGGGTGAACTGGAGATTTCCGCGAATCGCCGCGGTGGGCTGGAGATCTCGTCCGAGTGCCATCAGGGGCGTCCTCCGGATGCCGGGCCGTTGCCATTGCCGTTCAATCGCTGCTGCAGGTCGGCGCCGTTGCCGCCCGCGGCGACCGCCTCGAGCAGCCGGAGGCCGGGCTTCGGTTCGACAGCCGCGGCCGTTCCCGGGCGGTCGGGCAGCAAGAGCACCACGGTCTCCTCGATGAACATGGTGTGGCGCACCGAGTCATTGTTGATCGGCATCCCCGAGGCGGACACCGGCTTGCGGTGGACGATGAGCCTGCCCAGCCACAGAGCGCGCGAGGTCATCCGCACGCCGGTGTACGGCACGAGTCCGACCGCGAAGACGGCGACAATGGTCAGCGCGAGACCGGCGATGAAGGTGACCGCCGGGTTGACCGGAAGAGTCATCGCGGACACCGACGTGATCAGCAGCAACACCGCGCCGGTGCCGACCTGAGGCAGGGTGTAGGGGCCGAACGGGAGTTTCTGCCCGTTCTGTGCCTTGCCGATCATCGTGGGCACACGTTTGATCGGCGTGAACACCTTGATTACCTGCGTCACCGATAACCGCCGACCGGGTGATCAGGAACGATGAGGTTCGCATCGGTCCGCGCGTAGTTGATCGTCGTAGGCAGAATCCAGATCACCACCCCGGCCATGATCCCGGAGAAGAAGACGACGATGATCCTTGCCGGAGACAGTCTGGATTTCGCCCCTTCGGAAATCACCACACCGATGGTGATAATGGCGATGATGATCAGCCCGCCCCATCGGACAAAGATCAGGATGCCATAGAGGATGTTGCTCAGATTACCCATCGGGCTGCCTCTCTGATCAATTCTGTGTCGCCGGCGGAATCTGTACCGACGTCGAGGGTGACGAGGTCGAAGTGGGCGGCGCGCCGCCGCGGGAATCCTGACCGACGACCACCGCCAGCGGACTCGACAGGGCGGGAATCGGATCGATGGACGCCACCTGCCACTGGCCGGCATTGCGGATCATCGTCAGCGGGTAGGCCAGCGTGGCGGTTGCGCCGGTATCGGCTTTGGGGTTCACGGTGGCCAGCACTTGGGCTTTCGCGGCGGAGGATCCGCAGCCCGCGTCATCCGCGCTGAGCGAAACGAGCTCGACCGCGGTGAAGGGGGCGGGTTTCAGCGCGGCCAAGCCGGCATCCGGTGTGGTGTAGCGCGCCACGTCACCGGTTCCTGCCAGCAGGGCGCCAAGGAATCCCGCCGCCACCTGCGCCAGCGGCGTATCCGCTGCACAGGGCGAGCCATACGCCAGTTTCAGATCGACGCCCTTGGCGGGGGGTTGGACTACCGCGGGCACCGACAGCGCACGTAATCGTCCGTCGGACACCGACACCGCGACCCGGTAGAACTGCCGCGTCTCCGGAGCCGTGGCCGCGCCACTCTTTCCGACTCGCACCGATACCGTCACCGACCAGACATCGAGCCCACCCGTCGATACCGCGCGCGAGACATAGACGACCGACGGGTCGGAGACCTGCCGTGCGGACGAAGGCAGCGCGATCTGCTGATTCGAGCCGACGAATTCGCCGATCCGATCCTGCTGCCCCGCAACGGCGGTGAGGTAGGTGACGACGAACTGCTCTGCGAAAGAACCGGCCAATTGCGCACGCCCGACAATTGCTGTGGTCGAATCGTCCGACGGCGGGGGCGGGCCGGAATCGAAGACGCTGAGAATCGCGTGGCCACCCCCGAGCACGGCGAGCACGGCGAGCACCGCGACCACCACATTGTCGCGACGGCGGCGGGCGGCCATCCGGCGAAGCAGAGCCTCACCCGAATCTGCCTGCCCACGAACCACTGTCCTCACTCCCGAAATGGTAGAGAGCGCAGGCCGTCCCAACCGGCCGGTAGTTCCCAGTAGTGGGAACCAAAAGTCTCAGCAGGCCGGGCTGCTTTTCATCCGGCCCGCCAGCCAATGCCGCAATTGTTCGTCATAGCCGATCGGCGCGCTGCGCTGCCGCGACTCCACGACTTGGCGCTGGGTTTCCAGCAGCGGAACGTCATCGGCGGCCCGGACCAGTTGCGCAATCGCGAGCTGCCTGCTCGAGTACCCGGGGTATGGATAGAGCAGCAGGGATGTCGGCGTGTATCCCCCGCCGTAGTTGAGTACCCGAAGGGTTACGCCCGCACTGTCGCCCGACCGCAGCCGTTCACCGAGTTCGACCAGCCGAGGCCGGTCATCGGGGTGGAACACGTCGACCGGCCGGAAGAGATAGTCCCAGCGCACCCACGGCGCGGGATCGGTGAGCCAGTGCGAAATGCTGGTGCGCTCGAGCTGGATCACGGCCAGATGAGTACCGGCGCGACGATGCGCCTCGCGCAATCCGATCCGCTCCAGGGTCGGCCACGCCGACGGCGCGTTCTCCGAGGTGACGTCCTCGATCAGCAACCAGGCGCCGCGAGTGCGTTCGTCGTCGCGGGCACGAATGGTGATCCGCCACTGCGCCGGACGGCCGAACCCGTGCACCACAGTGGTGTCGAACTGCATCCGGTCGCCAGGTTTGGGGTCATAGAGGAGATCGAGGACCTCCGCGTGCCGATCGAAGCTCGACACGCGGTGGAACAGTTCCGCGATGGACATCCTGGGCACGTACTGCTCGGCCGTGCTGCCGGACAACCGCGTGATACCGCTGGGCTGCTGGATGGTCTGACTGCTCAGGTCCCAGATGGCGCCCACCGCGGGGCGCAGCGCAGGCACCCGCTCGGCGGCAGGGCCGAGCCACAGGCGCACCGCATGCACGTCAGCCGCCGGGCCGAAGACCGGCCGGATGAGCAGTTGGTGCCTGCCGGTGCGCGTCTGGATGGCCAGGTCGACGTCCTGGGCCTGGTCATGCGCCGTATGAATGGCCTCGGTCAGTCCCGCGGTCGTGAGCTTGTCGTAGAGGGCGGGCGTTTTGGACAGCGTTCGTTGCAACACCCGCTGCCAGTTCGCGAACTCTCGCGGTGCATCCCCTACCGACGCGACGGACATTCCGTCCGGCGCCAACGTCTCGATCGTCACCCATGGAATCACTGCGCCACTTCGCTTCGCACTTGCCCGTACCAGCCGTTCCTCCGGATCCGCCTCAATCCGGATGAGACACATCATGTGACACCAGACAATGTACCGTTATTCAGCGGCGCAATCAACTCGTTGGGCTCGAGTCTTTGTTCCTACGAAGTCTCCAGCATGTTCATCCGACACGCCTCGGCGTGTTCATTTTGTTCACGATTCGTTCGCGCGACCAGGTCGGGAGACGGCACACGGCCCGGCGGCGCATCGCGCGCAAACCGACCGCGCAGGAGCGCGGTCGACCCACAGGTTTCCACCGGCAACCTTCCGGCGTGTTCAGAAACCTTTCTCACACAAGGCATTACGCGACTGTGAGGAGGTGATCAAGCACCCTGTGCGCTGAGCGCGAGTACACCGGCACCTGCAAGCAACGCGACATCGCCGAGCTGCGAAGGAACGACGCGCAATCCTGGCAGGAAGCTCAGCCTGGCATGGGTGGCGACCGCCTCGTTCAGAGGTTTCCACAGCACCGGACCCGCTTCGGCCAGCGACCCGCCGAGCACGACGAGGTCGATGTCGAGTAGTGCGGCCACCGATGCGATCGCCCGGCCGAGCGCTGTGCCTGCTCTGCCCAACGCGGCGGCGGGGACGCCTTCACCCGCACGGGCGGCTTCCACCAGCTGCGGCACCGAGGTACCCGTCCATCCTTGCTCCCGAGCCCAGCGCAGCGCCGACGTGCCGCCGGCCACCGCTTCCAAACAGCCCCGGCCGCCGCATACGCAGCGATCATCGAACCCGGGGACGAGGACATGACCCACACTTCCGGCATTGCCGGTCCGTCCCACCATGGCGAATCCGCCCACCGTGACACCACCGGTGATGTGAGCGGAGGCGGTGATCGCCAACGCATCCATCACCGCACCCATGGCACCGAAGGCCTGTTCGGCCACCGCTAGACACACGCCGTCCACGGCGAGCTGAACCGTCGCCGAGGGAAACGCCTTCCGCGCCGCCTCGACGATGCCAAAACCGGTCCGCCACTCGGGAACGTCCGCGGGTGCAACCACCCCCGCCGTCATATCGATCGGACCGGCGGAGGCGATGCCGAGAGCGGTGACCTCTGCACCGCCAGCGGCCTCGAGCAAAATCTCCCGGCACCGCTCCCACGCGCCGGAGGCAGGGACCGGAATCTGCACCACGTCGTCGGTGCCGACGTCGTCAGCGATTCGGCTTGCCGCGAACCTCGATGAACCGATCTCCAACGCCAGCACTGTCATGACTTACGCACCACCAAGGACTCGACGCCAAAAGGTCCACGCAGCATAGTCACAGGCCGTCGGTGCCAGTCGGTTTCAGGGGTTGTCCGAGCACGATGTGCCGACGGGGCGCGGGAAGGGTGGATACGGTGCGGAGCGGGCGCGGCCCGTTGCGGATGATGCGCATGGGGCGCTTGTGGTCGATCGGCGCGGCGCGGTGCCGATCCAAGTTCTCGATGACGCTGCCGGAGTTGTCGTAGGCGACGCCCGCCCAGATCATCGCGCGGGGACCGTCACCGCGCGCTGTGAGCGTCTGCGCCAACTGGCGGCATTGCAGGAAGAGGGGGCAGCTCTGGCAGGTCCGCACGGCTGACCGCCAGGCATCCGGATTCCCGGTGTCCATGTCCCAGTTGTCCGGGACGTCGGCGCACGGGGGCCGCTGGTTCGACTTTGCCGGAATCGACGAGATCTTCGCTGACGCAAGGGATCCCGTGTCCATCGGAAGGGTTCGCGTAATGCTCATAGCCATCTCCGGAGATGCCGAGGGCACACCTGTGGCAGGTGTTTGGCCCATGGATCGGACGGTCATCAGGGCTGCTCAACAGTCCCCGGAACCCAGCCGCGATAAGCTGGTCTACGCCACGGTAACCCACTGTTGCCCAGCACACAAGATCTTGTGCCGCTATGTAACGGCTCGTTGACCTTCGAGCAACACCCAGCTACCGTTTTTAACGGCACGTTATGAAACGGCCCATTTTCCACCGGGGCCCGACTATGGTTTCCTTTTAAACATGGCTGCAGACTCTGAATTCACGATCGACGAACTGGCACGGGCAGCCGACACCACCGTGCGCAGCGTCCGCGTGTACCACGAGCGAGGTCTCCTGCCCTCGCCGGAGGTGCGCGGGCGGATCGGGTACTACGGGTCGGACCATCTCAACCGGTTGCAGACCATCAGCCGCCTGCTCGGGCGGGGCATGAAGCTGAACGGGATCAGAGAGCTGCTCGAGGCCTGGGACCGGGGCGACGGACTCGCGGACGTGCTCGGCGTGAAGGACGCGGCCGCCGCAGCCGCCGCCGCGGCGGAACCGGAAGCAACCACCGAACCCAACGACGACTACGCCGAATTGCCGGAGTATGCGAAGCAGGCGCTGGCCGCCAGCGACGATCCGCTCGAGGCGTACCGGGTCACGAACCCGCGGTGCTGCGATCTGGCCACCCGGCTCACCGACACCGGACTGCCGATGCGGGACACGTTCCAGTTGGTCGAACGTCTGCGCGCCGACTGCGATCGCATCGCCGACCGCTTCGCCACCGAGCTGTTCTACCGCCTGGCGGGGCAGACGTACGAGGAATCCGCGCGGACGCCGCGGGATCGCACCAAGCTCGAGACCGACCTGGCGATCGCGCGGCTGATCGTCACCCGCGCGACCTCCGAACTGATCGACCAGGCGTTCGCCAAGCACTCCGAACTGCCACCGCCCTCGGTGGCCTCGGGCACGCAGGCACCGTCCGATCGGTGACGGCGCAGCCGTTCATGCCTGCCCGGTGAACGACGAAACAACCTCGGGGGCACAGACTTCCGAGCCGATCCAGTTCGTCACCGATCTGCTCGGAGACGCCGTCGCGACACCCGATCCCGCGGCACGGACCATCACCGATCCCCGAGTCGCGGCCGCACTCATCGCGGAGGAGACCCGATCACGCGTGCGCGCGGTGATCGAACGCTTCGACGGCGTCCCAACGGTCCTGCTCAGCGGCGGGGTCGACTCGATCTATCTCGCCGCGGTCGCGGTGCGCCTCGGCGTCCGGCCACATGCGATCACGATCGTCACTACGGGTGACACCGACGCGACGGGAGCGGTGGCAGCCGCGGCGGCGCTCGGCCTCCCCCATGACGTCATCCGGCTGACCGGGGCCGAAGTGGTCGACCTCGCCCGCGACGCCATGCGCAGGCTCGGCACCTCAGAGCTGTGGGAGGTGGCGGCGGGCATCCCGCTGCTCGCCGCGCGACGCAGCCTCGACCGGCTCGAGCGCGTCGGCGCCATCCTCACCGGCTCCGGCGCCGACGCGATCTTCGGCGGTGGCCGCGCGCTGCGCCACCCGCTGCACTCCCCGGCGGCCCGCGCGGAACTCGACCGCCTGATCCGTGCCGAGTCGGCGGCGAACTTTCGCAACCGGCGGCTGGTCCCGCATTTCCATCCGGCACTGTTGAATACTTACGCAGACAAACTCGTTCACGTCTTTCAAACCGTGCGCTGGTGGCGGCTGGCCGAAACGCTCGCGCCGCCCGCATTGTTCGGCGAACACAATGGCCGGCGAATCGACAAACTCGCCTTACGCATGGCCTGTGCCGAAGAGTTGCCCAGCGGCGCAGCAGACCTCGCCTGGCGGGCGAAAGCCCCGATCCAACGCTCCTCCGGTCTGTTCACCGCGCTCGCCACGGCCGCACGTTCGCACGCGGCGAATCTCCCTGGGGCACGTACGTATACCGATCCCATGACCGAAGACGCCGAAGCAGTCGCCATCCGGCTCTACCTGACGCTGCTGAATCAGAAATGAACGCGGCTTCGCCAACCCCTGGCCGCGAGCGATGATCGCCTCGAACGATGGTCGGGGTGACAGGATTTGAACCTGCGACCCTCCGCTCCCAAAGCGGATGCGCTACCAAGCTGCGCTACACCCCGTGGTCCTCGCGGCGGCGGGGCCGCCGCCGGCGAGGATGATGCTCCGTGGAGCGGGTGACGGGAATCGAACCCGCACCATCAGCTTGGAAGGCTGAGGTTCTACCATTGAACTACACCCGCAGGCATACGACACCGATGGGATCGCCACGATGTCGTGTGCGATCCGACTGTACCGAATCCGGCTTCCGAAACGCCAATCAGCCCCCTGGTCCGCCTGATCTCGACGGTGTGGACCGGAGCGCTCCAGGGTTGCCGCACCGAGTATCGCACGACTCGTCCGCCGGACCGGAGCGGCGTGCGGGAGCGAAGTTTTAGAGGTGATTTTTCATTGAAACTCTGGCGTGTCGGATGCCGGTGGGCGAAACTCGACTGACGCGCGATGACTCCGCCCGGGACCATCGCCGACCCGCCGCCGATCAGGCCAGGAACATCGCTCAGGGGATTTCCGATGAGGACCGCACGACTCGCCGTCACAGTCGACTCGTTCGGCGTGTTGCCGGGCGTCGAGCGCGGCGCCGGCAGGTCGGCGGGGCAGTGTGCCGCGAGAACGACCCGCTTCCGCGCACGGTCGGCTAACCGCGTGGCAACCGCCTGCGGCTTCCGGCCGGACGTGAGCGGGACGTCCGGACCGGCCGCCGCGCCGCCGGCACCGCCGTTCCTCGTGACCGCGCGTGCCGCTGTCCGGCATCCGGATCACTGCCTCGGCGGGCGCGGAGCAGTCTGCGACGCGGAACGTGCAGAGCAGGCGGCGAGGACGCGAGGGCCGACCCGAGCACGTCCGCAACAGTCATTCGAAGCTCGACAGGGAAGACAAGGACGTCGCGTGCGAGAACGAATTCTCGGAGAACCGGTGGCGCGGGGTGGGTTCGGGCCGCACTCATGGCCCGCTCGACACGTGCAGCCCACGTCCCACAGCGTGTCACCGGCGCGTCACGGCGCGATTTCGCAGCGAACCGAATTCGGGTGTAACACCAACGCGAAGGGTACGATCACACTCCCGATCGCTATTCGCGAGGTGTCGAGAACACGTTGTAAAACGGTGCTTTTCGATGCCGAGTGGCTTGCTAGGATCCTTTTTGCCGGACGGGGGTATCTGGAAAGGGGGCGGTGAGCGTGCGCCGAACCAGGTGGACACAACCGCGTAGCAGTGGGCACGATCAGCGTGACGCCGGCGCCTGTGTCAGTACAGGGCAGCTGGGCACCGACGTCACCCATACCGGGTGAGTCCGATGTCCCCCGACATCGAACCCCCGGTAGCCACCATGGCCCGAGCATGGGCTCGTGCGGTCTGCGCCGAACCCGGGTCGGGCGCCACACCCCAGCAGCTGGAGCCGGTGCTGATCGAGATCATCGAGCGGCTGCTCACGCTCGCGCGGACCGAGCCGTTCCCCTGGCTCGAAGCGCGGATGCTCGGAGCCAGGCTCGCCGAGGCGCCGTTCGAGCGGATCCGGATGTTGGCGCAAGCCACGCGATGGCTGCTCGGCTTCCCCTCCGGCACGCCCGGTTCCTTGGTGGCCACGCGCTGGCCGTTCATCGCCAGCCAGGCCATCGACAGTTACGCGCAGGCGCTGCAGGAGCGGGCGCTCGCGCAGCAGGAGCAGAACCTGTCGGCCAAGGTGTCGCTGCGGGTGCAGGAGATCGCCGCGCTGCAGCACCGGCTGCGCCACGAGGCCACTCACGACGCGCTCACCGATCTGGCCAACCGCACATTGCTGCAGGACAAGGTGCGGCTGATGGCCACCGACCCGACCAACGGCGTCGGGCTGCTGCTGATCGACCTGGACCGGTTCAAGCAGATCAACGACGGATACGGGCACGCGATCGGCGACGAGGTGCTGGTCGAACTGGCCGGTAGGCTCCGCGAAGCCTGTCCGCCGGACACCGTGATCTGCCGGTACGGCGGCGACGAGTTCGTCCTCGCGATCAACGCGCACCGCAGCACCCTCGGCGACCTCGCACACCGGATCGTGTCCGCGCTCCGTGACCCGGTCTGGTCCTCCGCGGGTCCGGTTCCGGTGTCGGCCAGCGTCGGAACCGCCTACAACCCGCCGGGCAGCCCGATCGATTTCACCGATCTGCTTCGCCGTGCCGACCGCGCGATGTATTCCGCCAAGAGTGCGGGCGGGCGGCGGTTCGCCTTCGCCGACGAGCCGGGTATCGACACCGCCGTCGCGGGATGACCGGTACCGGCGGCCTGCGATCGGTTCGGGTCAGTCCGGTTGGCAGGTGGGGCACCAGAAGAGGTTGCGGCCCTGCATGACCTGATGCGCGACCACCGTGCCGCACAGGCGACACGGCGCGCCCTGGCGGCGGTAGACGTAGGTACGGGGCCGATCGGGCGCATACGACGGCGCGCCGTGGTCGTGTTCAGGCCGGACCACGACCATCTTCCCGACGCGCACACCGACCCGCATCAGTGCGACGAGATCGGCCCACATGGCCGTCCATTCGTCGACCGATAGCGCCGCTCCCGGGCGATGCGGCGAAATCTGGTGGCGGAACAGCAGTTCCGCACGATAGACGTTGCCGACCCCGGCCACCACCTGCTGATCCATCAGCAGTGCACCGATCGGCCTGCGCGAGCGATGGATACGGCTCCAGGCGCGGTCCGGGTCGGCGCCGCGGCGCAGCGGATCCGGGCCGAGGTGATTGGTGAGCGCGGCGACCTCGGGCGCGAGCAGAATCTCGCACGCGGTGGGCCCGCGCAGATCGGTGCCGAAGCCGGACGGTCCCCCGATCATGCGCATCCGGACTTGCCCGACCGGTTCCCCCATCGGCAGCTCGGATTCGGTGAAGGCGCCGTAGAGGCCGAGATGCACGTGCACGACCAGGCCGGAGTCGTAGTGGTGTAGCAAGTGTTTGCCCCACGCCTCGGCCTTGACCAGCACCTGGCCGTCCACCCGGGCCGCGCCCGCCGCGAACTTGCCCTGCGGGCTGGATACGCGCACCACACCGCCCGCGAGACGGCGATGATGCAGCCGCGCGAGGCGGTGCAGCGTATGTCCTTCCGGCACAGCCGGTTACATCCAGATCAGTACTCGGGAACGGCCGGTGCCACGCCGGACTTCTCGTACTCGGCCAGGATGTCGATGCGCCGCTGGTGGCGCTCCTCGTCCGACCACGGGGTGCTGAGGAACGCGTCCACGATGGCCAGCGCCTCCTCGGTGGAGTGCATCCGGCCGCCGATGCCGATCAGCTGTGCGTTGTTGTGCTGACGGGCCAGCTTCGCGGTCTCGACGCTCCAGGCCAGCGCGCAGCGGGCGCCGGGCACCTTGTTCGCCGCGATCTGCTCGCCGTTGCCGCTGCCGCCGAACACCAGTCCGAGGCTGCCCGGGTCGGCGACGGTGCGGCGGGCCGCCTCGATGCAGAATGCGGGGTAGTCGTCGAGAGCGTCGTAGACGAGCGCGCCGCAGTCGACGACCTCGTGGCCAGCCAGCTCGAGATGGGCCTTGACGTGATTCTTCAGTTCGAAACCGGCATGGTCGGCACCCAGGTATACGCGCATGGCAGGCATTGTGTCAGGCCCTCGCGGCGCGGCAGGCAACAGGGCACACCCCAATTGACATCGCCGTCCGCCCCGGCGAATCGACTGATACGCCTGCTGTGTTCGCGGCCACGGTCGCGTGGCACCAGACCCTACCTGTTCCCGGTCACTGAATAGAGTTCATTCCATGCAGCCGCACGAACGCCAGCCGCACGACCAGGCGGGCCCGCAGGCCGACCCGTATGCCCCGCAGGCCGGATGGGCGCAGGTTCCGAACCCACCCGCCGCACCCTATGGACAGCCGTACCCATCGGGGGCGTACCCGCCGGCGCCCACCGGCTCGTACCCGGCCTACGGCCCCTACCCCGGTGCGCCGCTGCCGCCCGCGGTGCCACCGCAGCGGCAGCCGCGTGGTCTGTCGCCGTTCGGCATGCCCGCGCGGCACAGCTGGGAGATTCCGATGCTCGTGCTCGTGATCGTGCTGACCGTCTTCGCCTATTTGGTCGCCGTGCTGCTCCTGGTGACCGGCAACGTCGACCAATACGTCCTGGCGTTGGTGGCCGCGCCGCTGCTGCTGTGGTTCGGTCGCGGCATCACCTACGCGACGCAGCGGGTGAACGGCGTGAAGATGTCGTCGACGCAGTTCCCCGAGGGCTACCAGATGGTGGTGGATGCGGCCGCCCGCTTCGGCATGGCGAAGGTGCCGGACGCGTACGTGGTGCTGGGTAACGGCCGGATCAACGCGTTCGCCAGCGGGCACGGCTTCCGGCGCTTCGTGGTGGTCTACAGCGACCTGTTCGAGATCGGCGGCGCCGCACGCGAACCCGACGCGCTGGCGTTCATCATCGGCCACGAGGTGGGCCACATCGCGGCCGGGCACACGTCCTACTGGCGGCAGCTGGGCATGTTCCTCGTTCCGTTCCTGCCGATCATCGGCAGCAGCCTGATCCGTTCGCAGGAGTACACCGCCGACAACCACGGTTACTGCAACCGGCACACCGGCGCGTCCGCCGCGATGGGCACGCTGGCCGCGGGCAAGTACATGAACCGGCTGGTCGGCTTCGACGAGATGGCCGACCGGGCGGCGTTCGAGAAGGGGTTCTTCGTCTGGATGGTGAACGCCCTGTCCAGTCACCCCGTGCTCACCTGGCGAATGTGGGCGCTGCGCGACCGCAGCAGGCACGGCAAGCTCTTCCTGCGCCCGAACCCGCCCGCGGGCGCCGCCGTGCCGGCGGGCGGCTACCCGAGTTCGTATGGTGAGGTACCGGCGAATCCGCCGAAATCCGCGCTGTGAGCGCGGACGCCGGTGCCGAGTCCGGCTTCGCACCGCGTGCGGGACCGCCGGGACCGCCGAACTCCGTGCTGTGACCGGGGCGAGTGCCGAAGGCGGCACTCGCCGACCGGTGCTCAGGCTCAGTCGAACGACGGATCTTCGGTCCGAGTCCGCTTCAACTCGAAGAAGTGCGGGTAGGAGGCCAGCGCCACGGCGCCGTCCCACACCTTGCCCGCTTCCTCACCGCGCGGAATGCGGGAAAGGACCGGGCCGAAGAACGCGGTCCCGTTGATGTGGATGGTCGGGGTCCCGACGTCCGGCCCCACCTTGTCCATGCCCGCGTGGTGGCTCTTACGCAACGCCTCGTCGTACTCGGTGCTCTCGGCGGCCGCGGCCAGCTCGGCGGGCAGGCCGACCTCGGCGAGCGAGTCGGCGATCACCGCGGCGAGCTTCTCCTTGCGGCTCTCCTGTTCGTACTCGGCGCGGCGGTTGTGGATACGGGTGCCCATCGCGGTGTACAGCGGCGACAACACCTTGTCACCGTGCTCCTGCGCCGCCGCGATCGCGACGCGGACCGGTCCCCAGCCCGTGGCGATCAACTCCTCGTACTGCGGGGGCAGGTCGTCGCGGCCCTCGTTCAGCACCGAGAGGCTCATCACGTGGAACCGCACTTCGATGTCCCTGACCTGCTCGACCTCGAGGATCCAGCGGGAGGTGATCCAGCACCAGGGGCACAGCGGGTCGAACCAGAAATCGGCGACGTCCTTGGTGGCTTTGTCGGTCACGGGCGGCTCCCTCTCGATCGCATGCTCACGGGCGGCGCAGCGGGCCGCCTTACCGAGCAACCACACCGGCGGGCGATTCGTTCCCGTCCGGCGCGCCGTTTTCCCGAGCCGCCCACGCGGCTGCCAGTAGGGTTGGTCGGCAGGAGCCTGGTTCACTTCGCCAGAAGGAGTCCGCGATGAGTTCTGACCGGCATTTCGTCATCGTCGGCGGCGGCCTGGCCGCGGCCAAAGTCGCGGAAGCGTTGCGGGACAAGGACTTCGACGGAACCGTGACGCTGATCGGCGCCGAGGAACACCTGCCCTACGACCGGCCGCCGCTGTCGAAGGAGCATCTCGCGGGCAAGAAGGCATTCACCGAGTTCATCGTGCAGCCCGCCCAGTGGTACCGCGACCACCACATCGATGTGCGTCTGGGTACCACGGTCACCGGGCTCGACGCCGCGGCGAAGACGGTCACGCTGCCCGACGGCTCCACGCTGCCCTACGACAAGCTCGCGCTCGCCACCGGCTCGACGCCGCGCACCCTGCCGATTCCGGGCGCCGACGCGCCCAACGTGTACACACTGCGCACCATCGAGGACTCCGACACACTCATCGAACTGTTCAGCGGGGCCACCCGCCGGATCGTCATCATCGGGGCGGGCTGGATCGGTCTCGAGGTCGCGGCGGCGGCCCGCGCCGCGGGCGTCGAGGTGACCATTGTCGAGCTCGCAGACCTCCCGTTGCTGGGCGCGCTCGGGCCCGAGATGGGCCAGGTATTCGCCGATCTGCACCGGGCCAACGGCGTCGATTTCCGTTTCGGCGCGCAGGTCGAGGCGATCACCACCGAGGACGCCATCGCCACCGCGATCGCCAACGGTGTCCGGCTCGCCGACGGCAGCACGATCGAGGCCGACGCGGTGCTGGTCGCGGTCGGCGCGCGCCCGAACGTGGAGCTGGCCGCCGACGCGGGGCTCGCGGTGGACGACGGCGTGCTCGTCGACGAGCGCTTGGTCACCAGCGATCCGGATATCGTCGCGGTCGGCGACATCGCCGCACACCGGCATCCTGTCCTGGACCGGCGGATCCGAGTGGAGCACTGGGCGAACGCGCTCAACCAGCCCGCGGTCGCCGCCGCGATCATGCTCGGCAAAGAGGTCACATACGACCGGCTGCCCTACTTCTTCACCGATCAGTACGACCTCGGCATGGAGTACACCGGGTACGCGGTACCGGGCGAGTACGCCAGGGTCGTCGTTCGCGGCGATCTGGCGGCCCGCGAGTTCGTGGCGTTCTGGCTGGATTCGGACAACCGCGTGCTAGCCGGGATGAACGTGAACGTCTGGGATGTGACCGACCGGATCAAAGAACTGATCCTGGCGGGTGAGCCGGTCGATCCGGATCGGCTGTCCGACACCGCGACGGAACTGTGACGTGAATCACTCCTCGGATGGGTCGAATCCGTGCGGCCGGCGCCGACCTCATCGCGGACGCACCAGGCGTTCCACGCGACCGAGCGCCAGAAGAGGAAACGAACCGTGAAGTACATGCTGTTGAAGACCTACGGACCCACAAGCTTCTGCGACACACCGATCAACGAATGGTCACCGGAAGAGATCCAGGCGCACATAGACTTCCAGCGCGCGTTGGGTGAGCAGCTCGCCGAGTCGGGCGAGCTGGTGGACGCACAGGGGTTGGCGGGACCGAGCGAGGCGCGGGTGGTCAGTTCGGACGGGCGCTCGGCGCCGGTGATCACCGACGGACCGTTCCCGGAGACCAAGGAGTTCCTGGCCGGGTACTGGCTCGTCGATGTGGACAGCCCTGAACGGGCCTACGAGATCGCCGCGCAGGCCTCCGCCGCACCCGGCCCCGGCGGGAAACCGATTGGCGAGTACATCGAAGTTCGCGCGGTGATGGGCGCCCCCGCCACCGAGCAGTGAGCGACCGGAGTGCGGTGCCCGACGACACACCGCTCCCGGCGAGCACCGAGGACCTGCTGCGCACACTGGCGCCGCAGGTCCTCGGAACGCTCGTCCGCCGGTTCGGCGATTTCGACACCGCCGAGGACGCGCTGCAAGAAGCCCTGCTCGCCGCCGCGACACAATGGCCGCGGGCGCTGCCGGACAATCCGCGGGCCTGGCTGACCCAGGTGGCGCAGCGGCGGATGGCCGACGCGGTGCGCGCGGAGGTGGCCCGGCGGCGCAGGGAAACCACCGCGTTCGACCGTGAGCTGACCGACGCTGTCCCGGTCGACCACGACGACACGCTCACCATGCTCTTCCTGTGCTGCCACCCGGCCCTGTCCCCGGCCGCCGCGATCGCGCTCACGTTGCGCGCGGTCGGCGGGCTGGGCACCGAACAGATCGCGCGCGCCTTCCTGCTGCCGGAAGCGACTATGGCTCAGCGGATCACGCGGGCGAAGAAGAACCTGGCCACCGTGGAGCGGCCTTTCGCGCGGCTCGATGACGAGCAGTGGCGCGAGCGCCTCGGCGCGGTCCTGCACGTGCTGTACCTGATCTTCAACGAGGGACACACCAGCAGCTCGGGGCCGGCTCTGCAACGCACGGATCTGGCCGACGAGGCGATCCGGCTCACCAGGGCGGTGCACCGGCTGCTGCCCGAGGACGCGGAGGTCACCGGGCTGCTCGCGCTGATGCTGCTCACCGATGCCCGCCGCGCCGCCCGGATCGGCGCGCACGGCGAACTCATCCCGCTGGCCGAGCAGAACCGCGCTCGGTGGAACCGGGCGCTGATCACCGAGGGAACCACGCTGATCACCGGCACGCTCGCCGACGGCCTGCGCGGGCCATACCAAATCCAAGCCGCGATCGCCGTTCTGCACGCCCAGGCTGCACGCGCCGAGGACACCGACTGGCCCACGATCTCGGCGCTGTACAACCGGCTCGAGCAGTTCACCGACAACCCGATGGTGACCCTCAACCGGGCGGTGGCGCTGGCAATGGCGTCGGGGCCTGAAGCCGGTCTCGCGCTCGCCGCGACACTCGACGACCAACTCACCGGCACACACCGCCTCGACGCGGTGCGCGGCCATCTCCACGAGATGGCAGGTAATGCCGAGGCCGCCCGCACCTGTTACACCAGGGCTGCCGCCCGCACAACCAGCATCCCCGAACGCGACTACTTGACCATCCGCGCCGCACGGCTGCGCTCTGTCTGATTTGCGGCACCTGCGGCGCTGCGTGTTCGCGGCCCCTCTGCGGCTCTCATCCGAGCGACCGCCGCTTGCGACTTCGTCACTTGCGCGACGCCGCTCGGACGCGAGCCCGGCCGCGAACAGACAATGCTCGGCCTCGCTGCACTCGAAAGCGAGGTTGCGCCGATCCGGTTACGTGGGCGACAACCGCAGCACTCCTAGCCGCGATGGACGTTTCGCGGCGCTGTTCGCAGTGCAACGCCTGCACGGCGTGTACGTGGCCATGCGCGGTATCGCTCGAAGGCAGGTCTGTGCCTGCATGGTCGAGCTGGCGACCATGGATTCGGAGGTCGATCTTCCGCCGCTGTGTTTCTCCTCGGTGTGCTGCCTGGACCGCGGACACGAGCGAGCCGGGGCACACAGCCCACCGCCGCGAAGGCAGACTACCGGTGTGGCAGAAAAACACAGTGCGGGTGTTCTGTTGTTCCGCCGAAGTGCGGCCGGGACGGTCGAGGTTTTGCTCGGGCACATGGGCGGGCCGTTCTGGGCGCGAAAAGACCTGGGCGCGTGGTCGATTCCCAAGGGCGAGTACGAGCCGGAGACGGAGGACGCGCGCGTCGCGGCGGGTCGCGAGTTCACCGAAGAGCTCGGTCTCCCGGTTCCCGATGGCGCGTGGGTACCGCTGGGCGAAGTCCGCTACGGCAGCGGCAAGGGAAAGAAGATCCTCACCGCCTGGGCTGTCGAGGGCGACATGGACCCCGCCGACGTCGTGCCGGGAACCTTCCAGCTGGAGTGGCCGCCCCGCTCGGGCCGGTTCGTGGACTTCCCGGAGATCGATCGCGCCGAGTGGTTCGACCCGGCCACCGCGCGGGACAAGCTGGTCGCGGGCCAGCGGCCCTATCTGGACCGGCTGACCGAACACTTGGCGGGCTGACCGGCCGCTACGCCAGCCTTCCCGGCGTGCTCATTCGTCAACGTCGAGCCTCCGAATCCATGCTGGTGAACGCAAACTCGCCCCGCCACTGGGCGTTTCAAGGGGTCGTCGCAACACGGCCTGGTCAACCGTACGAGCTTGGTTCCGTCAGATTCCGAGTGACACGACCATCCATTTCCGTGCTGCCTCGAGATCGTTGCCGGGAATCGCGCGGGTTGCGTACGTCGGCTTGCTGACCCACCGCCGTGACCGCCACCCGATCATGGGCCGCACTGTCCACCAACCCATCTCGCGAAGCAGCATGTGGCCCGCACCTGTGTGCCGTGGGTTCAACCAACGCCGGGGTCGCGGTCGGGTCGCTGCCCGCCATAGGCCGGTCAGGTGATCGCGTACTGTAACCGGCCCGTCGTAGTCGGCGTACCGCCGTCCGTTCGGCAGTCTCATGTCATCCGCCTACTCTGCAGTCGTCGGCCGAAACATCTCGCGTATCGGAAGGGGTCTCGACAGGGCCATACGGCCTGCCCTGGATCGTACCCACTACCTGGGCGTACATACGCCACTTCCCTGGCATACATTGAGCAGTGGCGGTGTGGGTCTGACGCGACCACGGCACCAGCCTCGTTCGTACGTGCTGACCAACGGATTCCCACTGGCCCGAGTTACCGAGCCGCTGCAAGCTCAGGTAGTAGTCATGCGTGAGACCAGGTTCGCCGTCGCGGGGCAGGTCGCAGTTAGCCCATGCGTCTGCATGAACCTCCGGCGGTAGGATCGTCGGCTTTGAGAAGACGAATCCGTTGTCACACAGCTGTCTTCGCGCATCGGTCACCAGCGGCCCGCTCGGACTGGCGTTCGCGATGGTGCTGCCTGCGCCGGAAACCAGCATCGCTCCCAGCGCTGCGACGAGGGCACCGAGCCGAGAAATATTGGACTGCAACGTTTTCTCCATCTCAAATAGCCTGACCAGCCGGGAGCCGATCAGTACTCTCGTGACCCATCGGGCTTCATCCGGCCCATGTACTCGTGCTCGATCCGTTCGCGGATTCCTCTGACGGTCCGGTCCTTCGGTGTCCGTTCGGGCCAGAACACCGCCGCGGCGAACACCGCCAGCGGAACCCCGATCGCAATGAACCATCCGAGCGTGATCACGGCAGGTCTCGCAGCAGTCGCAGCACACGCCCGCACAGTTCGGCGTCAGCAGGCTCGAGCGGGCTACCCGGCGGACCTATCTCGCCAGCAGCCGGAACTCGTTGCGGCAGAGTACGCAACTCCAGATACACAATGCCGTCGTTGTAGGTGTCTTCGCAGTCGGCGACCTCCAACAGCCCGCCGTCGAACACGAATACCGCCGTGTGTCTGTCCATCGCGACCCCTCGTAAGCACTTGGTAGGCACCCCGTGACCGGTTGGGCGTCACATGTCACGGGGGCCAGCTCAGAACGCTAAGGAGCCAGGTAACCCCGGGTCCAGGATCATGCACAGGTATGCAAAAGTTCGAATTCAGCATGTCGTAAGCGGCTTTTTTGGGTCAGACTGGCTCAGTCAACAACCATGCACGTGCATGACCTGATTGGAGGGCTCGACATGTGGTTAAAGTTCCTGGGCAAAGGTGGGTCCGAGTCGAACGGGTGTCCTACCTTGCTGGCAAACGACCAGGGCGGGTACGTCGTCCAAGCGTGGGCGACCGACCGGGCCGATACCGTCGAGCTACCTCATCTGCTGCTCGGCTTTTTGGAACCGGATACGTTCATAGGTGCTGTGCTCACGGATACGGGACGCGGGACGTTCCTCTTGACGGGCCAACCGGTCACGGACGACGAGACGCTGAGCCAGCTCGACCTGGCCGACGACGAAACGGCTATCGAGGTTCCGAAGCTAGAAAGGATGTTTTACGGCAATGCTGCTAGTCGACGGTGACCCGTGGCCGGACTGGTTCCGGAAGTTGCGCCACTCTGCGTTCCACCTAGAGGTCCGGGACTCCTACGCCGAGCCTGCCGAGAACAAGCGTCTACGCGCGTTCCTCGCCGGCGAACCTCCGCCGGACGAACCACCCGTACCGTGGCACGCGCTCATGATGGAGACCACCGACCGGGGTGTATCGGTGAGTCGAGTCCGTGTCGTCACGGTGCCACACTCGGACTACACCCGGTGGTTGTTGTCCGTGACCGGTAGGAACATCGAATCAGGGGAAGACATCAGGTATTTACCCCGGCATCTAGCCGGAACCCTGCCATCGGACGATTGGTGGCTGTTCGATGACGAATGGGTGGCGTACAACCTCTCGGATGCGGACGGTAAACCGGCAGGTGCAGCGGTAACCACCGATCCGGGTATATCCGAATACTGCCGGGGTGTCCGAGACCGGCTGTGGAAGCTGGCAACACCGTACGCGGAGTATGTCACTCAGTGACCAGCTCAATTCACCAACAGCGCGAAGCTCTCGGGGGTCGGCTCCGGGAGCTTCGTCTCAATTCGGGGTTATCCGGTGCGGAGCTGGCACGCCGGAACGGGTGGCACCAAACCAAGGTCTCAAAAATCGAGTACGGACGCATCAAGCCGTCGCGTGACGATATACGTGCGTGGTGTGAGCACTGTGGGTGCGTAGACCAGGTGCCAGACCTCATAGCCAGCCTGGAGAACATCAAGGTTGCGTACCTCGAATGGCGGAAGGTACTCGGCGCCGGCACCAAGCGACGCCAACACGCGCTGGTCAACCTGACCGAGTCATCGCAGATAGTTCGGATCTACAACCCGTTTTTCGTTCCTGGGTTCTTGCAGACGGCTGAATACGCAGCCGGGGTGCTCCGGAACGTCTCCCAGTTTTACCAGACACCCGACGACGTGGAAGCAGGCGTAGCGAAGCGTCTGGAGCGGCAACAGCTTCTCTACCGAGGGAACCGCCGGTTTCACTTCCTCGTAGGTGAGCAAGCGCTATACACCACTGTGGACAGCGATGCAGTCATGGTTGGTCAGTTGGACCGATTGCTTGCTGTCACGGGATTACCACGTGTCACACTCGGAATTGTGCCTGCCACGGCGGAAATATTGTTCGCTCCGACGAACTTCTCTATGTTCGACAACAAAATCGTTTTGGTCGAAGCGATAACCGCAGAGCTGACGATTACGCAACCGAGAGAAATCAGAATCTACCATCAGGCATTCGATACACTCGCGAGGCAATCGGTAACCGGGGAAGCGGCACGAGAGATAATCCGTGCCGCACTCGACCGGCGGCGGTAGGCGCTCCCGGTCTACTGAATCCCCTCCCGGAAGTGCCGAAGCAAGAAAGGACGTTTACGGCAATGCTGCTGCGGACTAAAGATGAGCCGGACCTGTGGCCGAAACTGTTCCATGAGCTGAAGCGAGATGCGTTCCATCTGGAAGTCCGCGATGTCTACCACGTATCCAATGAGGAGTCCCGGATACGTGCGTTCCTCGCTGGCGAACCAGCGCCGTACACGCGGACGCCGTGGCAAGACCTCATGCGGGAGACAACCGGCAGGGGTGTGTCCGTGAGCCGTGTCCGGGTGGTTACCGAACCACTCTCGGACTATCAGCGGTGGTTGTTGTCGGTCACCCGCTACAACGTCGAAGCAGGTGAGGACATTCGGTACGTAGCAAGGAATCTTGCCGGAGAGGTACCGCCGGACGACTGGTGGCTTCTGGACGGAGAGCGAGTTGTCTACAACCTCACCGATCCGATCGGGGCACCGGCCGGGCTGGCGGTAACCACAGACCGCGGAATCGTCGCGTACTGCCAAGAGGTACGCGAACGGCTCTGGCAGCTGGCAATCCCGTACGCGGAGTACGCCGAGCGATAATCCGTGCTGCACTCGACCGCCGACGGCCGTAGGCTATTCATCCGTTGGCGGTAAAGGCTCATCGCGGCACGCCCGCCCAGGTCCGGCCGGTGATCAGCTCGTAGGCCTCCACGTACTTCTGCCGCGTCGCCGCGACGATGTCGGCGGGGATCTCCGGGCCGGGCGGCTCCTTGTCCCAGCCGGTCGAGGTGGCCCAGTCGCGGACGAACTGCTTGTCGAACGAGCGCTGCGCGCGGCCGGGCTCCCATTCGGCGGCGGGCCAGAAACGGGAGGAATCCGAGGTGAGCACCTCGTCACCGAGGGTGAGGACGTCACCGTCCCAGCCGAATTCGACCTTGGTGTCGGCGACGATGACGCCGCGTTCGGCGGCATGCGCCGCGCCGCGGGTGTAGATGTGCAGGGTCAGCTCGCGCAGCCGCTCGGCGACTTCGCGACCCTCCTGGTTCACCACGTCGGCGAAGGTGATCGACTCGTCGTGTCCCTCGGACGCCTTGGTGGTCGGCGTGAAGATCGGCTCGGGCAGCTTGTCGCCCTCGCGCAGCCCTGGCGGCAGCGCCACCCCGGACACCGTGCCGGTCCGCCGGTATTCCACCAGACCCGACCCGGTCAGGTAGCCGCGCGCGATGCATTCGACCTGCACCATCTTCAGCGGCTTGACCCGGATGCCGCGTCCGGCGAACTCGGCGGGCACGTCGGTCGCTGAGACCACGTGATTCGGCACGTCGGTGAAGTACTCGAACCACCAATTCGACAGTTGCGTCAGCAGCGCGCCCTTGTCCGGGATCGGCGTCGGCAGCACCACGTCGTACACCGACACCCGATCGGAGGCGACCAGCAACAGCGTGTCGCCGTCCTCGTAGAGGTCACGCACCTTCCCGGCGTGCACATGCTTCAACCTCGAGCCTCCGAATCCGTGCTGGTGAACCTGCCCTGCACCAGGCACAATACCGCCGCCCGCCGGAGGCGCCCGGCACGCCGTCCGCTACCGCTGACGATCCGGCTCACCGGGGCCGGTCGGGAAAGTCCCGCGCGGCTGACCGCTGCGAGGTGGCATTGTTGGTGGCGCACGTGCCAGTTCTTCGACCACGAAGGAGCCCTATGTCCGCACCCAACCTCACTCGCGAACAGGCAATCGAACGAGCCTCGACGGTGTCGGTCGAGAACTATCGCATCGAGCTGGACCTGACCGACGGGGCGGGCAAACCGGGCGAGCAGACCTTCTTATCGCGCAGCACCGTCACCTTCACCGCGACGCCGGGCGCGGGCACGTTCGTCGACATCGTGGCGCGCGGTGTCCGCTCGGCGGTGCTCAACGGCGCCGCGCTGGACATCTCCGGCTACGACGAATCGACCGGTATCACGCTGAACGATCTGGCCGAGCGCAACGAGCTGGTGGTGGAGGCCGACTGCGAGTACTCGAACACCGGCGAGGGCCTGCACCGGTTCGTCGATCCGACCGACGACGCGGTGTACCTGTACTCGCAGTTCGAAACCGCCGACGCCAAGCGGATGTTCGCCTGCTTCGACCAGCCCGATCTGAAGGCGACCTTCGACCTCACCGTCACCGCGCCCGCGGACTGGCAGGTCGTGTCCAACAGCGCCGTCGTGGAAACGCTCGCGGCCGACCCGGGCAAGCACGTCTTCCACACCACCCCGAGAATGAGCACCTACCTGGTCGCGCTCATCGCGGGCCCGTACGCGCGGTGGACCGACGTCTACACCGACGAGCACGGCAGCATCCCGCTGGGTCTGTACTGCCGCTCCTCGCTGGCCGAGTACATGGACGCCGAGCGGCTGTTCACCGAGACCAAACAGGGCTTCGGCTTCTATCACGGCAATTTCGGCGTCCCCTACGCGTTCGGCAAGTACGACCAGCTGTTCGTGCCGGAGTTCAACGCCGGTGCCATGGAGAACGCGGGCGCCGTGACATTCCTGGAGGACTACGTCTTCCGCTCCAAGGTGACCCGCGCGTCCTATGAGCGTCGCGCGGAGACCGTGCTGCACGAAATGGCGCACATGTGGTTCGGCGACCTGGTCACCATGAAGTGGTGGGACGACCTGTGGCTGAACGAGTCCTTCGCCACCTTCGCCTCGGTACTGTGCCAGTCCGAGGCCACCGAATACGCCAACGCGTGGACCACCTTCGCGAACGTGGAGAAGTCCTGGGCATACCGGCAGGACCAGCTGCCCTCCACGCACCCCATCGCCGCGGACATCCCGGATCTCGCGGCCGTCGAGGTGAACTTCGACGGCATCACCTACGCCAAAGGCGCCAGCGTCCTGAAGCAGCTGGTCGCTTATGTGGGTTTGGACCCGTTCCTGGCGGGGTTGCGCGCGTACTTCGCCGAGCACGCCTACGGCAACGCCACGTTCGACGATCTGCTGGCGGCGCTGGAGAAGTCGTCCGGGCGGGATCTGTCCACCTGGGGCGCGCAGTGGCTGAAGACCACCGGCCTGAACATCCTGCGCCCCGACTTCGAGGTGGACGCCGAGGGCAGGTTCAGCTCGTTCGCCGTGGTCCAGGAGGGCGCCCAGCCGGGCGCGGGTGAGCGGCGCGTGCACCGTCTGGCCATCGGCGTCTACGACGATCAGGACGGAAAGCTGGTGCGCACCAAGCGCGTCGAGCTCGACCTCGACGCCACCGAGCGCACCGAGGTCCCGGAGCTGGTCGGCGTGCCGCGCGGCCAGTTTGTGCTGGTCAACGACGACGATCTCACGTACTGCTCGATCCGGCTGGACGCCGGCTCGCTCGACGTGCTGGTCAACCGCATCGCCGACATCGCCGAGCCGCTGCCGCGCACATTGGCCTGGTCGGCGGCCTGGGAGATGACTCGCCAAGCCGAGTTCCGCGCCCGCGATTTCGTCGCGCTGATTCAGCGCGGAGTCGGCGCCGAGACCGAAATCGGTGTGGTGCAACGACTTCTGATGCAGGCCAACCTCGCGATCGGCAGCTACGCCGACCCGGCCTGGGCCGATGCCACCGGCTGGCCGGACTACGCGAACCGGCTCCTGGAACTGGCTCGCGAAGCCGAATCGGGCTCGGATCACCAGCTGGCCTTCGTCAATGCGCTGACCGGCGCGAAGCTGTCGGATTGGCACACCGAGGTGCTGCGCGAGCTGCTCGACGGCGACCCGGCGAAGGTCGGACTGGCCGGACTCGTGGTCGACACCGACCTGCGCTGGCGGCTCGTGTCCGCGCTCGCTGCCGCGGGTGAGATCGATGCCGACGGACTGGAAACCCCCGTCATCGACCAGGAGCTGGCGGGCGACCCCACCGCGGCGGGCAAGCGCCAAGCGGCCGCGGCGGCGACGGCCCGGCCGATCGCCGAGGTGAAGGAACAGGCGTGGGCCACCGTGATGCGCGACGACTCGGTGCCCAACGTCACCGCCCGCTCGATCGTCGGCGGCTTCGCGCCACCCGGACAGGGTGAGCTGCTCGCCCCCTACGTCGAGCAGTACTTCGCGGAGATCCCCAGCGTCTGGGAGCGCCGCTCCAGCGAGGTCGCCCAAACCGTGGTGGTCGGCCTCTACCCGCACTGGGCGATCAGCGAGGACGCGGTGTCCGTCGCCGACAAGTTCCTCGCGGGCGACCACCCACCCGCCCTGCACCGACTGGTCAGCGAGGGCAAGGCAGGCATCGAACGCTCCCTGCGCGCCCGCACGTTTGACGCCCAGCCGTAAACGAAACCGGCGCGTCCACCCCGTTGAAGGGGTGGACGCGCCGGGCTACGACCTATCTGGCTACCTACCGATGGCAGCGGCCATCACGCGAACCGCCGAAACGAGGCCGTCGATCAGCTGGCCCTGCCGGATCGAGCTCAGCGCCGCGGTGACGCCGAGCTGGCAGACGCGATCATTCGCGCGGTCGGCGACGTCGCGGCCCGCACGCACCTCGATCGCCTTGTCGTTGGGCGAGACGGCGATGAGCACCGAGCGCGCCGCCTCCGGTGTGCCGGGGAAGATCGCGTCCGCGCCCGCGGCCGGGTCGTGGCCCAGATCGCCGATGTAGACGCTGAAACGCACCTTGGTCGCGCGGGTCGCCTCGGTGAGCACGTTGTCCATCGTGAGCCGCTCGTGATCGTTGAACGGCGCTTCCTTGAACACATCGCCCGCCTCGTGCACGCCGGAGACGCGCCCGCTACTGGTGAGCGCGTATCCGTGCGGCAGATCGGCTTCGACCACCGCGGGCCACTTAGAACCTGCCACTTGCCCGTCCTCCGATCAGCTCCACCTCGGTGGCCTCGATGGCCGCATGGTGTCCATGCGAGGTCTCTGCGATGTGGTGACCCGGGACGGTCACCTCGTCGGTAGCACTCCACAGCACCGGCGCCGAGGTCCACTTCTGGCCGAGGGCGAAGTGGACCGGCTTCTCGCCAGGCAGTGGCTTACCGAGAAACGACAACCCGGCTATGACGCCGTAGATCACCAGCGGAATGCCGGCGAAGATCAGCACTGTCTCGAGAATGCTCACGGGTCAAAGGTAGACGATCGTGTGTAGTAGTTCTTCGTCCGGTCGAGCCGTTCGCCGGTCCTCGGCCCTGCCACCCCGCCGCGACCTGGGCTTTTCGGTCCGTTCTCACACCAGCCAGGCCGTCGCGTTCGGGGGCAGCTGTCCGCCGTCGGACGGTGCGCTGGCCAGCAGCACCTCCCCGGGCGGCAGCTGGATCGGCGCGTTCGAGGCGTTGAGCACGCAGACCAGTCCGCCGGGCCGCCGGAACGCCAGACAGCCCGGCGGGCTGCCGTACCACTCGATCCGGTCCCCGGCGAACTCCGGCCGCAGCCGCCGCAGTTCGATCGCCATGCGGTACAGCGACAGGGTGGAGCCGAGCTCCTCCAGCTGCGCTTCCACCGTCAGCCCCGCCCACTCGGAGGGAATCGGCAGCCAGGGCGTGCCGGCGGTGAACCCGAACGGCGGCGCGGCGCCCTCCCACGGCAGCGGCACCCGGCAGCCGTCGCGGCCGCGCTGCGTGTGCCCGGAGCGCTCCCATACCGGATCCTGCAGCACCTCGTCGGGCAGGTCATCCACGTTGGGCAGTCCCAGCTCGGCGCCGTTGTAGATGAACACCGAGCCGGGCAGCGCGAGCTCCAGCAGGATCATCGCGCGCGCCCTGGCGACGCCGACCGCGCCACCGCCGTACCGGGTGACCTCGCGCTCGATGTCGTGGTTGGACAGCGCCCAGGTGGGCACGGCGAAGACCGGCCCGACGGCGGCGAGCGAATTGCCGATCGCGTCGCGCACCGCCCCGGCGTCGAACGCGGCCTCGGCGAGACGGAAGTTGAACGCCAAGTGCAGTTCGTCGGAGCGCACGTACTCGCCGAAGCGGGTGTTGTCGTTCACCCACACTTCGCCGATGGTCACCGCGTCCGGATACTCGTCGACCACCTTGCGGATCCGGCGGTGGATCTCGTGGACCGCGGGGTTGTTGAAGCGCGGGTCGCTGTCGTCGTGTGCGAGCAGGGCCGAGACGGCGAGCTCGGGCATGTCGGGCAGGCCGTCGGGTTTGGCCATGCCGTGCGCGACGTCGAGCCGGAACCCGTCCACGCCACGGTCGAGCCAGAACCGCAGAGTCTGCTCGAAATCGGCGGCGACCTCGGGATCGGCCCAGTTCAGGTCCGGTTGCTCGCGGGCGAAGATGTGCAGGTACCACTGGCCCGGCGTGCCGTCGGGCTCGGTGACCCTGGTCCACGCGGGTCCGCCGAAGATGCTCGGCCAGTTGTTCGGCGGCTCGGCGCCGCCGGGTCCGCGGCCGTCGCGGAAGATGTACCGTTCGCGTTCCCGGCTACCGGGGCCCGCCGCCAGCGCCGCGTGGAACCACGGGTGCTGATCACTGGTGTGGTTGGGCACCAGGTCCATGGTCACCTTGATCCGGCGGGCATGCGCCTCGGCGATCAGCGCGTCCATCGCGGCGAGACCGCCGAAGAGCTGGTCGATGTCGCGCGGATCGGCGACGTCGTAGCCGCCGTCGGCCATCGGGGAACGCATCACCGGACAGACCCACAGCGCGTCGACGCCGAGCAGTTCGAGGTAACCGAGTTTGTCCCGGACTCCGCCGAGATCACCGATCCCGTCGCCGCTCGAATCCGCGAAGGATCTCGGATATACCTGGTAGAACACGGCCGACCGCCACCACGGCTGGGTGGCGCGATCCACCGGGGCAGTCACGGCTGGTGCATCACTCACATCCGCCATAGTGCCAAAGCCGAATTCGCCCCCACCGCAACGCGGTCGACACACACCTCTCCCGGCGCGCGCGAACGCGTTGTCAGAACGGGGCGTTCACCAACGAGTTGGCGGCCATCTCCAGGTAGTCCAGCAGCGCCTTGCGGTGCTCGTCGTCGAGGATTTCGGGCTCGATCTCCGCGACCGCGATACGCATGCAGCGCAACCAGGCGTCGCGCTCGATCGGTCCGATGGTGAACGGCATGTGCCGCATGCGCAGGCGCGGATGGCCGCGCTCGTCGGAGTAGGTGCGCGGGCCGCCCCAGTACTGCTCGAGGAACATCCGCAACCGGCGCTCGGCCGGACCGAGGTCCTCCTCCGGATAGAGCGGACGCAGCACCTCATCGGCCGCGACCTCGCGATAGAACGTCGCGACGATCCGCCGGAACGTCTCCGCCCCGCCGACCGTCTCGTAGAACGACGTCGCTGTCTGCTCGCCCGAAGTCATAGACCCTCTCGATTCACCGGATGCGCCGCTGTCCATTGTGCCCGCGTCGGCGCGCGGCTGCCCTCCCGCTGCCGCTCAGCGCCGGGAAACGTCGCGGGTGAGCTGCTCTTCAGCCACAGTTAACCGGACATTGTTGGAAATCACCGTGCATTGCCCGACGTTCCATGGTCAACTGGGTGACAGTCTCTGCTCCGCAGATACCACATGATCCTGCCAATCATGAAATCGAGGTCGAGATGAAGCAGCGGCACAGTGCGCGGTCACATGAGGTGCGAGCGCACCGACAACTCCAGCCCGCCGACGTCCACAATCGTGGGTCGGGGGCTACTCCGCTGCACATCTTGTCCGACTATCACCCGGGCGGACATCGTGGCCATCACGACCACGGCCCCCGCCCCACCGCACCGCCCACCGAGGGCACGAACTGGCTCAAGACCAGGGTGCTGCTTCTGAACGCCACCTACGAGCCGCTCACCGCTTTGTCCGCGCGCCGCGCGATCGTCCTGCTCATCTGCGACAAGGCCGACGCCGTTCACCACAACGACGAGGGACCGGTGGTGCACTCCGCCGAGACGTCGGTCGCCATTCCGTCGGTGATCCGCCTGCGCAGCTACGTCCATGTGCCCTACCGCGCCCGGGTGCCGATGACTCGCGCCGCCCTCATGCACCGGGACCGCTATCGGTGCGGCTACTGCGGCGGCAAGGCCGAGACCATCGATCACGTCATCCCGCGCAGCCGCGGCGGGGAACACTCCTGGGAGAACTGCGTCGCCAGCTGCGCGCCGTGCAACCATCGCAAGGCAGACAGGCTGCTCAGCGAACTGGGCTGGACCCTGCGCTCCCCGCTGGTCTCCCCGAAGGGCCCGCACTGGCGCCTGCTGTCGACCACCGCCGAACTCGACCCGGTGTGGTTGCAGTATCTCGGCGAAGGCGCGGCCTGAGCCCTCAGGTGTATTCGATCACCAGCGTCGCCCAGGTCGGCGACGCCAGGGCCTCGAACACATGCGGCTGATCGCCTGGGTAGGCGATGTAGTCGCCGGGATGTAGCTCGACCGGCGCGTCGACGGGGCCGACCAGCGCGCGTCCCTCGGCGAGCAGCACGTGCTCGACGACGCCCGGGATGTGCGGGTCCGATCTGCGCGCATGCCCGGGCTCCGCGGTGATGCGGAACAGATCACGGCGCGAGTTGGCCGGACCGGCGGCCAGCAACGTGGCTCGATACTCCGATTGCTCGGCGGCCACCACCGGGCCCTCGCCCGCCCGGATCAGGTGCACGTTCGGGCGCGGCGGGTCGAGCAACCGGGAGAACGGCATGTCCAGCGCGACGCACAGCGCCCACAATGTCTCCAGGCTCGGGTTCCCGGTTCCCGATTCCAGTTGCGACAACGTGGATTTCGCGATACCTGCCCGATGGGCGACCTCGCTCAGCGACAACCCGACCCTGGTGCGCTCGCGGCGCAGCGCGGAGGCGATCACCGCCTGGGGTGTCGTCGCGTCCTGCTGCGTCATGCCAACAGAAAACCATATTGACGAACCGGCCTGCCATGTTCACTATAGAAAACATGCGTTCGATATGGCGAACACTGAGCCGAGATGGGCTGTTGGGCATCGCGGCCGTCTGCGCCGCCGTCGGTGTGATCGGGGTTTCCTACGGGGCAACGGCGGTCGATGCGGGCTTCCCGATCTGGCTGCCCATCCTCCTCGGCTGCGTGGTGCTCGCCGGAAGCTCGGAGTTCCTTTTCCTCGGCATCGTAGCCACCGGCGGTAGCCCGATCGCGGCCGTGCTCGCTGGGCTGCTGGTGAATGCCAGGCACCTGACCTACGGGCTGTCGGTTCCCGACGTGGTCGGCACCGGCTGGCGGCGGCCGCTCGGCGTGCATCTGATGAACGACGAGTCCGTGGCGCTGGCGATCGCGCAGCCCGACGCGCGGCGCAAGCGGGCGGCCTACTGGGTCACCGGCGCCGGGGTGCTGCTCGCGTGGCCCGGCGGTGCGGCGATCGGAGCGTTGATCGGGTCGGTGGTCCCCGATACCTCGGCCCTCGGATTGGACGCGGTGTTTCCCGCGGTGCTGCTCGCGCTGGTGCTGCCAGCCCTGCGCGATCGAGCCACGCTCGGCGCGGTGGGCGTCGGCACTGCGGTCGCGCTGGCCACCGCACCCTTCCTGCCGACCGGACTGCCTGTGCTGCTTGCTCTTTCGGGAGTGCTCGTCGCTGCGCGCGAACGACCGGCTGCAGCCGTCACACCGGAAGCGCGATGATGCTGGCCGCCGGAATATTCGCCCTCGCCGTCGGCACCTACGCCTTCCGCTGGGCCGGTCCGGCACTGCGCGAACGGGTCCGCATTCCCGCACGAACGGTGCGCCTGCTGGAGATCGGCGCGGTCGTCCTGCTCACCGCACTGGTCGCCGTCACCACCCTGCCGTTCGGCACGGGTGATCTCGGATTCGCCATGCCCGCAGGCGTTCTCGTCGGCGGAGCACTCGCCTGGAAACGGCAACCCATCCTGGTGGTGATTCTGGCCGCCGCCTCGACCACAGCGTTGGTACGCCTGTTCGGTGTCTCCTGACCATCCCGAAAAGCGTTCTCCGCCAGCCTCTTCTCCACTCATACGGGGCGGCGCCGTCCCCTCCTGCTGACGGCGCCGCCCATTCAATCAATCGTCTCCGGGCGGCCATGTGCTACTACGGAATTCGCCTCAGCACCCGGCACACACTCGGCCGCACACAAGGCCCTCGCGCGCACTGCGGCGACAACGCGGCCGCCCGGCAGCAATGCACAGCGACAGCTTCAACGCGGCACCGATGGCATCGGCGAAGTGCCCCGCATATGCCCAACCTCGACTTTCGAGCGATGGGAGAAGCCAACCCCATTCGTGGCCAGTTGGCCGCCACGTCCGCGACGAACTCGCCACAGGCACCCCACCAGCACGCCTCCGCGGACGGCGGACCTCGATGCCGCGCTTCCATCTCGCGCAACCACACCGGCTCCACTCCCGTTTTCGAGCGCAGCGAGATCGAGCATTGCCAGTTCGCGGCCCGGCTCGCGTCCGAGCGGCCGACGCGCAAGCGACGAAGTCGCCAGCGGCGGTCGCTCGGACGCGAGCCACAAGGGGGCCGCGAACACGCAGCGCCGCAGGCGCTGCAAATTGGACAGAGCTCAGTGCGGCAGCAGCGGAATCCCACCGCCGAGGCGGCGGGCGACCGAGCCATAGCGGGCGTCCAGCCGCAACCAGGTTCTGGTGGCGCGGACCCGAACGATCTCGGCGGGCGGAATGCGGCCCGGATCGGCCTTCTCTCCCGAATGTGGGATGAAATCCATTGCGGTGAGCGCGAAGACGACCCGCATCGGTACCTGCACCTGAATGCCCGCACCGGACACGGTCAGCACGGCCTGATCGAGTAGCGAGGCGGGCGGGCCGTGGCTGCTGCCGTGTTCCTTCGCCAGCCGCGCACCCTGTTCGGCGAGTTCGACCAGAGTGCGCGCGGGCACGTCGTCGACATGCGTGAAGCCGTCCGCGGGCGGCAGTGCGCCACGCCAGGCGGAGTCCATCGAATATCCGAGGTCGATCGGGCTGCCGCCGGCCAGCCCGGCCAGCAAGAGCTCGGCGCCGACGGTCACATCGTCGACGCCGAGCTCGGCGACCACGGTGCGCACCGCCAGCGCCTCGAAACCGGTGGCCACCCACGCGGCCACGTAGCCTTCCCCGCGACGGCGCAGACGCACCACCGCCGCCGGGTCCAGCCGCGCGGCTCTGGCCAGGAATGTCGCGAGATTCTCCCGCTCCGCCGGATCGGACACGTGCAGCACTCGTTGTTCCGCCATCACGACTGCTCCGCGGTCACCACTGGACGATCACCGACCCGCGAGGGCTTCACTCCATCCACTCGGACAGATAGTCGCGTTCGGCGTCGGTGAGCCTGCGCAACCGCTGCGCCCGCATGTCGAACGCCGCGATCTGGGTGGACGCGACCACCGCCGCCGGTGAGCCGGGCTCGGCGCCGGAGGCACGCACCTCGTAGCCGATGGTGAAATCGACCGCGCGGAGCTGCTCGATCCACATCGCGATATCCAGCGGCGTGTCCTCGTGCCGCAGCTGGCCGCGGTAGCGGACCCGCAGGTCGGCGAGGACGCAGCCCTCGCGCAGCGGGGCGGTCGGGCGGCCGTCCTCGAACAGCCACGGGATCCGCGCCTCCTCCAGCAGCGTCACCATGCGGGCATGGTTGACGTGCTGGAACGCGTCCATGTCCGACCATCTGACTTCCACTTTGGCGTGAAAGCGCTTGGGCAGCACAAGACTGCCCGCCGCGGTCCCGTCTCTGTGCATCGACCTCGTCACCGTGGTACCTCCGATTGAGCGCCCACCCCGCTCACCATGCTCCGCACTTGCCGCGCTGCAACCGACAGCGTGGCGAGATCGTGGGTCCCGGACTCGAACAACTCCGACAGTGCCGCCCTGGCTCGGCCGAGGCGGGACTGGTTCTTCGACTCCCAGTATGCAATCTTCTCGTCCGCCGTCTCCTCCGGGTCGCCGCCGGAGAGCACGTCGAGGGTGAGTGAACGCAGCGACCCGTACATGTCGTCGCGCAACGCCAGCCGGGCCAGCGCGTGCCAGCGGTCGCCGCGTTCGAGATGGCTGACCGCCTGCAGCAGCCAATCGATCTTGAGGTGATCGTTCAGCGCGTAGTACAGCGAGCCGACCTCGTCGCCGTCCCGGTCGGTGATGTCGGCGATGTCCACGATGTCCAGCAGCGGGAACAGGTTGAGCAGGCCGAACACCTCGGTGGCCAGATCGATCGGCGCGCCGCGCGCGATCAGCTCGGCGGACTGGTCGGTGAGCGTGGATACGTGATGCCCGCGCAGCCAGCCCGGCACCTTCGGTGCGAGTTCGCGCACCTCGTTGCGGTACCGGCTGATTTCCGAGCCGACCGCGACCGGCTGCGGCCGGTTGCTCAGCAGCCACCGGGACGCTCGATCCAGGGTCCGCTTGGTTTCCAGCTCGAGCAGGTCGCGCACCGAGGCGGGCGCGTCGCATGCCCGGATCCGCACCCACATCTCGTGCAGGTCGAAGATCCCGCTGGCCGCGGCGAAGGCGCGTACCGCGTCGGTGGTGGTCGCGCCGATCTCCTCGTTCAACCGGTGCGCGTAGGTGACACCGCCGAAGTCAACCATCTCGTTGGCGATCATGGTGGTGACGATCTCCCTGCGCAGCCGGTGCCGCTTGATCGCCGCGCCGAAACGGCTGCGCAGCGGCGTCGGGAAGTACTCGGCCAGCCGCGCGGCGAAGTACTGGCTGTCGGGCAGGTCGGAATCGAGCAGATCGGCCTTGAGTGACAGCTTCACATGCGCCATCAGGTTCGCCATCTCCGGCGACGCCAGACCCCCGCCGTCCTCCAACCTGCGCTTCATCTCCTGATCCGAGGGCAGCGCCTCGAGTTCGCGATCCAAGCCGCGGCGTTGCTCGAGATCCTCGATGAGCCGCATCTGGACACTGAGCATCTGCGCGGCCTCGGTGCGCGAAATGCCCATCAGGAAGTTCTGCGCCACGTTGTCCCGCAGAACCAGCTGCGCGACTTCGTCGGTCATCGAGGCCAGCAGCGGGTTGCGCTCGGTGTCCGGCAGCTGTCCGCTGGAGACGACGGCGTCCAGCAGGATCTTGATGTTCACCTCGTGGTCGGAGCAATCCACACCCGCCGAGTTGTCCAGCGCGTCGGTGTTCATCTTGCCGCCGTTGCGGCAGAACTCGATACGGCCCAGCGCGGTCGCACCGAGATTGCCGCCTTCGCCGATCACTTTGACACGCAATTGATTTCCATTGACCCGGACCGCGTCGTTGGACTTGTCACCCACCTCGGCGTTGGTCTCCGTGCTCGCCTTGATGTAGGTGCCGATGCCACCGTTCCACAGCAGGTCGACCGGCGCGAGCAGGATCGCGCGAACCAGTTCCGGCGGCGACAGCGATTCGACGTCGTCGGCCAGTCCGAGCGCCGCCCTGGCCTCCGGGCTGATCGGCACCGCCTTCACCGTCCGGTCCCACACGCCGCCGCCGGTACTGATCAGTGCGGCGTCGTAATCGGCCCACGACGAGCGCGGCAGCGTGAACAACCGCTGTCGTTCGGCGTAGGAGATGGCCGCATCCGGATTCGGGTCGAGGAAGATGTGCCGGTGGTCGAACGCGGCCACCAAACGGATGTGCTCCGACAACAGCATCCCGTTGCCGAACACATCACCACTCATATCACCGACACCCACGACCGTGAAATCCTGCGACTGGGTGTCGATCTCCATCTCACGGAAGTGCCGCTTGACACTCTCCCACGCACCCTTGGCCGTGATACCCATCGCCTTGTGGTCATAACCCGCCGAGCCACCCGAAGCGAACGCATCACCCAGCCAGAAGCCATAACTCTGGGCCACATCATTGGCGATATCGGAGAACGTCGCGGTGCCCTTATCGGCCGCAACAACGAGGTAGGTGTCGTCACCGTCCCGGCGCACCACCCGCGCGGGCGGCAACACCTCACCGCTGACACGGTCCACATTGTCGGTGATATCGAGCAGGCCGGAGATGAACGTGCGGTAGCAGGCAACACCTTCCGCGCCCAACGCCTGCCGATCCGCCACCGGATCACCAGTCGCCGCGGGTGGCTGCTTGACCACGAACCCACCCTTGGCGCCAACCGGCACGATCACGGCATTCTTCACCGCCTGCGCCTTCACCAAACCCAGGATCTCGGTGCGGAAGTCCTCCAACCGATCCGACCATCGCAAACCACCACGCGCCACCGAGCCGAAGCGCAGGTGCACGCCCTCGACGCGGGGTGAATACACGAAGATCTCGAACTGCGGACGCGGCCTGGGCAATTCGGCGATCGCGTGCGGTTCGACCTTCACCGAGACGTAATCGCGCGACCTGCTTTCCCGGTCGGTCACGTAGTAGTTGGTCCGCAGCGTCGCTTTGACCAAGCCCAGCATCGCACGCAGGATGCGGTCCGCGTCCAGGCTGACGACATCATCGATCCGGCCGCGCACCTGGACCTCCAGCTCGGCGGCAAGCTCGGCGGAGACGGTATCGGGATCGAACCGCGCCGCGAACAGGTCGACGAACAACCGCGCGATATCCGGATAGGTGAGCAGCACCCGGCAGATGTTCGCCTGGCTGTACGGAAAGTCGGCCTGCTGCAAGTACTTCGCGTAGGTCCGCAGGATCGAGACGGCCCGCCACGGCAGCCGGGCGCGCAGTACCAGCTCGTTGAGGCCGTCCGCCTCCGCGCGCCCGTACCACATCGCCTCGAACGCTTCCACGAACCGTTCGCGCAGACCCCGCACCTCCTCCTCCAGCACATCGGCGCGCTTGGAGGACTCGAGCAGCTCCGCATCCAGATCCCGGTCCAGCGAACTGCGCAGCAATTCGGGGCGGGCCAGCAGACCGAAGTCGTAGATCCACCGCTCACCGCCCGCGCCGCCATCGGCCGCGGTCTCCAGCTCGACCTGGTACGGCCGCTCGTCCACCACCTCGACGCCGAGACTCTGCAACACGGGGAGCACCTGGCTCAGGGAAATGCCCCGCCCACCGATGTAGAGGGTGAAGCGCCACGAACCCGGCTCAGAATCCGGCTTGCGGTAGAGGTATTGGTCGATGCCGCCGTCCCGCAGCCGCTCCAGGCGCACGATGTCGGCGAGTGCGCGAGTGGCAGAGAAATCCTGCTTGTAGCCCTCGGGGAAGGCTTGCGCGTACCGCTGCACCACGGCGGGATCGAGCACCGCCGACGCGCTCACCTCGTCGTTCAGATGGTCGTCCCAGGTGCGGCTCGCCTCGGCGAGCAGGCTCTGCAGACGCAACCGGTTGACTTCGGAGGTGTCGGCGGCCGGTGGCGCCTGAGGCGGAGCGCCGGACTCGGCCTCTGCCATTCGCACCGTGAAATACACACGCGCCAAATCGCTTTCGCCCACTCGCGCGGAGTAGTCGATGGACACGCCGCCCAATTCGCGGACCAGGATGTCCTGCATCTCCAGCCGGACCCGGGTGGTGTAGCGGTCGCGCGGCAGGTAGACCAGGCAGGCGACATAGCGGCCGTAGGCGTCCGCGCGCAGGAACAGGCGCACCTGGCGGCGCAGGCCCACGCTCAGCACAGCGGTCGAGGTGCGCCGCAGCGTCTCGGCATCGGAGGAGAACAGCTCGGTGCGCGGGAAGGACTGGATGACCTCGAGCATCGCCTGACCGGAGAACGAATCCAGATCGAATCCGCTCGCCTCGATCGCCGACCGCACCCGGCGTTCGATCACCGGGATATCCAAGACGTTCTCGTGCACCGCGGTGACGGTGAAGACGCCGATGAACAGATGCTCGCCGATGATCGTCCCGGTCGCGTCGAAGTCGGCGACACCGACGAAATACGGATACACCGAGCGGTGCACGGTGGCGGGCACCAACCCCTGGGTCAGCGTGAGCAGCGGACGGTCGCCGCCGTTGACCGGAACGTGGAAGTCGGTGCCGACATCCGGCCGCAGCACGCCGAGGCAGGTGCCGGGCAGCATGGTGGACGTCTCCTGCCCCTGGCCGGCACTCAGGCGGTAGCGGGCATAGCCGAGGACAGTGAAGTTTCCCTGCCCCAGCCAGCGCAGCAGATTGGCCGTGTCGACCAAATCGGTCGCGGTGAACGGCGCCGACCCGGACTGCGCGGCCAGTTCCAGGTCGTCGGCCAGCTTGCCCTGCACGTCCCGGATGGCTTCGGTGTCGCCGATCACCTGGCGCACGTCGTCGACCACGTCCGGGACGGCGGCCTCGACCCTGGCCAACAGCGCCGGGCTGGTCGACGGATGCAGTTGCACATGCATCCAGGATTCGCGGAGACCGGCCGCGCCGGTGCCGTCGACCTCATGCGGTGCGGCGTGCGTCAGCCGCCCGTCGGGGTCCCGCTCGACCTCGAAGATCGGGTGGATGATCTCGCTGACGCTGACACCCATCCGGCTCAACGACGAGCTGATCGACTCGACCAGCAGCGGCATGTCGTCGGTGACGATCTGCACCGCGGCGCCGACCCCGGACCCGTCATCAGGGTGGTACACACGTACCAACGCGCGACCGGGGAGGCGAGTCACCGCCAGCTCCATGTGCCGACGGAAGATCTGCGTGATGCCGGTGATCGCACAGTCCACATCGCCCGCGTCGACGTGGCGGAAATACGCTTCCTCGAGCGTCGCGAGGTCGCCGCGCAGCGACTGCGGCAAACCCGCGGCCCACGCCGCGCTGGACAATTCGGACGAGACGGTCATTTTTCGCCAACTCCTCGGATATCGGTTCCGTAACAAAGTGACGCCGGTCCGAGAGTAACTGTGCGCCGAAGACACGTGGGTGAGTTCCCTTCCGATATCCGGGTATTCACCACGACCGCGGAGTTCGCCGCTCAGGTGCCGAGGCCCAACAGTCGACCTCGGCGCAGTACAAGATCGGACCCGCGAACGTCAGGTGAGCGCTACAGGTCGTATCCGCGGCGGCAGTGGCGCCGTACCGGTACCTCGGGTCAGCTCGGCCACCGCGTCGGTGGTCCCGGCCACCGATTGCTCGAACTGCGCCTGCGCATTCACAACTCCCACCCTAGCGAGCTACGCGCGGGTAGGTGTCACTCCTGGTCCGGGTTGTCGCCCAAGGTTCAGGGCGCCGCTTCACGGGGGCACCCGTCCACCGGCTCCGCCGTGGACTCGGGACTCGGCACACGCCTGCCACAGTGGAGATCCGCCGACTCCACGCACCTCCGCCGAAATCATTGCGCCGCGCCAATGTCTGATGCAGAACTCCTGTGCCGCACAGCTTCGTCCGCCGATACCGGCCGCAGCCTTGGTGTGACCGCCATGCGACTTCACCGAACCGTCCGCCTCGTGGCGGCGTAGGTGCAGCCGTCCGCTAGCTCGGGCGCGTTCACCTCGAGCCGATGCGCGAAATCAGGGTGCAAAGCGCGCGGCCGAGCGACCCGCGCGACCGAGTTGCACCACTACCCGCGCAACGCGTGAGCCGTCAGCAGAGACGCGCGGCCCGACCGGGGTGGGTGCGAGTCGGCGGCACCCACCCCGCCGTAGCCGACTCAGCCGCGGGTCAGCTTCCGGTGCGTAACCCGGTGCGGGCGGGCCGCTTCCGGGCCGAGACGCTCCACCTTGTTCGCCTCGTACGCCTCGAAGTTGCCTTCGAACCAGAACCACTTGGCGTCGTTGTCCGCGTCGCCCTCCCACGCGAGGATGTGGGTGCAGGTGCGGTCGAGGAACCAGCGGTCGTGCGAGATGACCACGGCGCAGCCGGGGAACTGATCCAGGGCGTGCTCCAGCGAGCCGAGGGTCTCCACGTCGAGATCGTTGGTCGGCTCGTCGAGCAGAATCAGGTTGCCGCCCTGCTTGAGGGTCAGCGCCAGGTTGAGGCGGTTGCGCTCACCACCGGAGAGCACCCCCGCGGGCTTCTGCTGGTCCGGTCCCTTGAAACCGAAGGCGCTCACGTAGGCGCGCGACGGCATCTCCTGCTGGCCGACCTCGATGTAGTCCAGGCCGTCGGAGACCACCTGCCACACCGTCTTCTTCGGGTCGATGCCCGCACGGTTCTGGTCGACGTAGCTCAGCTCGACCGTCTCGCCGACCTTCACTTCGCCGCTGTCGGGCTGCTCGAGCCCGACGATGGTCTTGAACAGCGTGGTCTTACCGACACCGTTCGGCCCGATGACACCGACGATGCCGTTGCGGGGCAGCGTGAACGACAGATCCTTGATCAGCTGGCGGTCGCCGAAGCCCTTGTCCAGGTGCTCGACCTCCACCACCACATTGCCCAGACGCGGGCCGTGCGGAATCTGGATCTCTTCGAAGTCCAGCTTCCGCATCTTCTCGGCCTCGGCCGCCATCTCCTCGTACCGACCGAGGCGGGCCTTGTTCTTCGCCTGCCTGGCCTTGGCGCCGGAACGCACCCAGGCGAGTTCTTCCTTGAGCCGCTTCTGCAGCTTCTGGTCCTTCTTGCCCTGCACCTCGAGGCGCTCGGCCTTCTTCTCCAAGTAGGTGGAGTAATTGCCCTCATAGGGGTAGGCACGGCCGCGGTCGAGCTCGAGAATCCACTGCGCGACGTTGTCCAGGAAGTACCGGTCGTGGGTGACCGCAAGCACGGCGCCCTGGTACTGCGCGAGGTGCTGCTCGAGCCAGTTCACGCTCTCCGCGTCCAAGTGGTTGGTCGGCTCGTCGAGCAGCAGCAGGTCGGGCTTGCTCAGCAGCAGCTTGCACAGCGCGACCCGGCGGCGCTCGCCACCGGAGAGAGTGGTGACCGGCTCGTCCGGCGGCGGGCAGCGCAGCGCGTCCATCGCCTGCTCGAGCTGCGAGTCGATGTCCCACGCGTCGGCGTGGTCCAGCTCCTCCTGGAGCTTGCCCATCTCGTCCATGAGCTCGTCGGAGTAGTCGGTGGCCATCAGCTCGGCGATCTCGTTGAAGCGGTCCAGCTTGACCTTGATCTCGCCGAGACCCTCCTCGACGTTGCCGCGGACGGTCTTCTCCTCGTTCAGCGGGGGCTCCTGCTGGAGGATGCCGACCGTGGCACCGGAAGCGAGGAAGGCGTCACCGTTGTTCGGCTGGTCCAGTCCGGCCATGATCTTCAGCACGCTGGATTTACCCGCGCCGTTCGGGCCGACGACGCCGATCTTGGCGCCGGGAAGGAAGTTCAAGGTGACATCGTCGAGCACGACTTTGTCGCCGTGCGCCTTGCGAACCTTCTTCATCTGGTAAATGAACTCAGCCATAAGTGTGCAGCCTATCGGTGCGGGATACGAGAGGACGAAGCAGAGCCACCACTGCCGCCGGACGAAAACCGGTCATGCGGTCAAGTACCGACGGGCTCGGGCACGCTGCCGCGGGGAGGTGTGGAGCCTACGGCCGCGACGTCCTCCCCCGGCGCGTCGCCGACCGGCTCCCGATTGTCAGCGCTCGAACCCGCCGAAGTATTCCGCGGCGCCGGATCGGACCATCGCGTCACCTGCGCGGCACAGCGGGACAGGTCCGGCCCGACCGCGGTGGCGCGCATCTCCAGATCCCGGCGCTCGACGCCGTCCTTGCTGCGGTATTCGTGCGAGCGCAGCTGACCGTAGGCGATGATCGGGTCGCCGCGGCGCAGCGACGCCTCGACCCCCGCCACCAACCTGCGCCAGCAGCTGACGGTGAGATACAGCGTGCCGTTGTCCACCCACTGCCCCGAGGTGTGATCGAGCCTGCGGGAGTTACTCGCCAGCCGGAACGTGACCACCTGTTCGCCATTGGTCAGGTCCCGCTTGATCGGATGAGTAGCGATCGTTCCGATGACGGTCGCGTTCGCCTCGTACATAGTTGGCCCCTTCGCATTCGGATCCGGGCTGGTCCGGATTTCCTCCCCCTCCAGGAGGGCACCTCCAGCGTGCTCGGAATCCACGCGCGGCGGGAGACCCGATCCGCGAATGTGCACAACTGTCCGACTTGTGAAAATCGGATCTTTCATAGGCGCTAGGTCAGAACACAGCAACGTCGGTGTTCGCACCGCACAGGACGACGATCGGCCGCTCATCCGGCGCAGGGACGTACGCGCCGCTGTGAATGGCGGCCAGCGCCGCGGCTCCGGTCAACTCGACCAGGATGCGGAACTCACGCCACAGGTATTCCCGCGCCGCGCCGATCGCGTCCTCGCTGACCAGCAGCGACCGCACACCGTTGCGGCGGGCGACATCGAGAGCGATGTCACCGATCCGGGTCGGGCCGAGCGAATCCACGGTGACCCGGGATCCGGCCACATCCACGGGATGGTCCGCCTCGAGCGCCGCACCGAGGATGGCTGCCCCCTCGGGCTCGATCCCGATCACCTGCTGACGGCGCCCGAGCGCGGCCGCGATCCCGGCGACCAATCCGCCGCCGCCCACCGCGGCCAGCACCGGTGGTCGTCCACGCACCTGATCCTCGAGCTCGAGCCCGATCACGCCGATCCCGGCGACCACGGCGGGCAGGTCGTAGGCGTGCAGCAACAGCGCGCCACGATCGGCGGCGAGTTCGGTCGCGTGCCGCCGGGCCTCGGCATAGCTGGTTCCATACCAGAGCACTTCGGCGCCGTGCGACCACATCGCCGCGACCTTGGTGTGCGGCGCGGTCTCCGGCACCACCACGGTGCAGGACTTGCCCAGTCGGGCGGCGGCCAGCGCGGCCGCGATGCCCGCGTTGCCGCCGGAGGCGATGACGACCTGATCGATGCCCTGCCCCGACTCCAGCAGCGCGTTCAGGCTGCCGCGTACCTTGAACGTCCCGGCGTGCTGGAGGTGCTCGAGCTTCAGCGTCACCGGCACCGGACCCGACGGGCTCGCGACGGACGTGTGGAAGACCGGGGTCTTGCGGATCTGCCCGGCCATCCGCCTGCGCGCGCTTCGCACGTCCGACCGTTGCACCCGCCCGATCGGTCTGTGTGCGGAGACCGCGGTGGCGCGTTCACTCACTTGCGCACTTCTCCATCTCGCTTGGCCAGTTCGGCGAACATGGCGTTGTGTGCGGCGAGGGCGGCGCCGTTGTCGCGTTCGGCGGCTCGATCGGTGCGCTGCGCGAGCCGTTGGTCGCTGCGAGACCATTGGATCAGCAACGCCAGCATCACCACCACCAGGGGAACCTCGCCGCTTGCCCAGGCCAGGCTGCCGCCGGTGCGCTGGTCGCCGAGCAGATCGGCGTTCCAGCCGAGGCCGAGGCTGCGGTAGAACCAGCCACCCAGCACCGTGGCCATGCTCATCAGCGCGACCCCGAAGAACGCGTGGAACGGCAGCGAGCCGAACACCATGGCGAGCTTGGTCAGCGGCTGTACCTGCCGAGGTTTGGGATCGATGCCGATCACCACCCAGTAGAACAGGTAACCGCTGAACAAGAAGTGCACATTCATCAGCAGGTGCGCCGCATGCGAGTCGGCGTAGGCGTCGAAGATGCCGCCCAGGTACAGCGCGTAGAAACCGGCGACGAAGATCGCCGAGGCCACGACCGGATGGGTCAGGAAACGCGACACCGGGTTGTGCACCGCTGCCAAGAGCCATTCCCGCGGACCCGGCACGCCGCCGCGGCCCGCCGGCTTCAGCGCCCGCAGTGCCAGCGTCACCACTCCACCCAGTGCGAACAGGATCGGTGCCAGCATCGACAGCGCCATGTGCGCACCCATGTGCACACTGAACATCGCGGGCGAATACCGGCCGACTCCGGAGGATGTCGCGATCAGCAGCACCACACAGCCGGACAGCCACGCGAGCGTGCGCCCGGCCGGCCACGCGTCCCCGCGCGCACGCAGCCGCCGCACACCGAGCAGATACAGCACCGCAAGCACGATCGACAGCGTTCCGAAGATCAGGTCGAACCGCCAGTCGAACAGCAGCCGGGCAAGGGTCGGGGGCCCGGCCAAGTTGTAGCCGAGTTCCACTTCGGCCGGTGTGGGAACCGAGTCGGGCGGTGGCGGCGGCGTGCGCCCGAGCCCTACGGCGAGGCCGACGGTCGCGGCGAAGATCAACACCTCGACACCCGCGTACCGCACCAGCGCGGCGCGATCAGCGGCATCCGCCGCCAACGCGGGCAGCGCGGCGCGGCGCTGGAGATAGCCGAACACCCCCAGCAGCACCAGCGCGGCGGCTTTGGCCAGCACCAGCCTGCCGTAGGTACTGGTGAACAGTTCGTCCAGTGGTACCCGCACCCACGAGTTGAGCACGCCGCTGACCGCGATCACGGCGAAGGCGACGGTCGCGGTCAGCGAGAAACGCCGCGCCGCCACATCGGTGTACGCACCGCCGCGCAGGGCGTGCGCCAGCACCGCGAACAGTCCGCCGACCCAGACCGCGGACGAAACCAGGTGCAGGATCAGGCTGTTGGTGGCGACATCGTGCGATCCACCCGAGGACGAATGTCCGGTCAACGCCAATGGCATCATCGTGAGGATCGAGGCGCCGAACAACGCGGGCGTCCAGCCCCAGCGCAACGCCAACCTGCACCCGACCGCGACGATCAGCGCGAAGATCACAGTGGTGCGCCAGGCACCGGCCAATTCGATCTGCGCGATCGCCCGCCACAGACTCTCCGGCCGGAGGATGGCGGTCACCGGCTGGCCCGTGGTGTCGGAGACGGTGAGCGGCACGAGCAGCGCCGCGCAACACGCCCAGACCAGCGCGAAGTTGGATGCCCTTCGCACCGCGCGGTACCCGCCGACGTCCAGCAGGCCGTTCGGCTGTGGCGGCACCAGGAACGCCGCGAACAGCAATGAGCCGACCGTCAGCGCCGCGGACAGATCGGCCAGCGCACGCACCGCGGGCAGCCCGTAGGTGGTCGACGCGCCCGGGTCCGGAATGCCGAGCAAGCTCAGTGCCTGCGCCGCGGACAGCCCCACCACCAGCGCCGCGACCACGGCCGCGATGGCGCCGGACAACGCCGTGACCGCCGCGAACGCCGCCCTGGGCCGGGAAGCCTCGGCATCAGCAGCGGTGGACGGGGCAGACGCGGACGACATGCGATTGAGCGTAGTTCGGCGAGTATTCCGTGGCCCGGTCGGGTTTGGGCGGATATTCTGGGCCGCGGATCACCACAGTGCGTCGACTACGGTCTCGGGGTGGCTGAAACGTTGCTGCTGCTAAGAAACGAGCGACCTGGACGGTCGCTATAATTGCCCCGCTGGACAGCACGGCCAATGTCGGCCATGGTGGAACCCACTGCCTCCGTAGCTCAGTTGGATAGAGCAAGGGCCTTCTAATCCCTAGGTCGCAGGTTCGATTCCTGCCGGGGGCGCAGCAGCACTGGTGACCAGCGACGATGCCGGTCCCCAGTGCTATTACCCGCTAGCCGCGAAACTCAAACACCAAGAAATCTTTGCCGGGTGACCCGCTCCCCGTGTGAGTGGTGCGCGGATCCAGCCCCGCCCTGCCGACATCTTCGCGAGCCGGTTGCGGGACGGCACGCCGCACACGCGACCGTGCTGTCCGGTGCGTACAGCCGATCGCCGTGGACGGCGGAGTACACGCCGCAGTGAATTTCGAACCCCATCGAGCAACCGGCCCCGCTCCAGCGTTCAGTCTGCTTGAATCGATATATGTGCAGGTGGATGGCTTATTCAGGGGAGCCGATCCTGGCCGAGGCGCTGCTGTTCCGGCCGAAGCATTCGCTGATCGACCAGAGCTTGCACTCCCGGCTCGGCGCGACCACCACCAACGGCGACGGCTTCGGGATCGGCTGGTACGGCCTGGGCGGGCGACCGGCGGTGTTCAAGAGCATCGAACCGGCATGGAACGACGAGAACCTGCGGGAAGTCGCGGCACAGGTCCAGACACCGATGCTCTTCGCACACGTCCGCGCGTCGACCGGTACGTCGGTACAACGCAGCAACTGCCACCCGTTCCGGCACGGACACTGGTTGTGGATGCACAACGGGGCGCTGAACGGTTTCCACGAGACCAAACGGGACCTGATCAACGCGGTGGGGTCATCACTCTTCCCCGACATCCAGGGTTCTACCGACTCGGAGCTGCTGTTCTTCCTCGCGCTGACGTTCGGACTGCCCGACGACCCGCTCGGCGCGGTCGCCCGTGCGGTCGGTATGGTCGAGGATGTCGGCCGCGCTCACGGCATCGCCGCGCCGGTCCAGATGACTGTCGCGACCACCGACGGCAAGTCGATGTGGTTCTTCCGTTACTCCAGCGAACGGCAGACGCGAACGCTGTTCTACTCCACCGATGTCGCCACCCTCCGCGCGCTGCATCCCGAGGTCGAGATTCTGTATCAGCTGGGTGAGGAAGCTCGGTTCGTGGTCTCCGAGCCGCTGCGCGACCTACCCGGGGCGTGGAACGAAGTCCCGGAATCGTCGGCCGGTGTGATCTACCCAGGACACGACGAAATCGTCCCCTTCCAGCCGATCGCTCCGTGACGCGCGGCGGCCCGCATTCCGCTCGCCCTCGATCCATCCGACTCGCTGAGTTCGCCGCCGCTGGGCGTTCCCATGCCTGGGTAGCATCGAAAATGGTTCGGTAACAACCGATATCGAGGACGCGGATCGCGACCGGGCCGACCGCGGCGCCGCACGGACCCGGTTCCGGTGGCTGTGGTCCTCCGCGGGATTGTCGGGCCTGGCCGACGGGATCACCCGCATCCTCTTGCCGCTGTTGGTGGTCGCCGAGCATCCGCAACCGATGGCGCTCGCCGGGCTCACCGTGGCAACCATGGCTCCGTGGCTATTGTTCGCACTGCCGGCGGGGGTGCTGGTCGACCGATACGACAGACGGCTGATACTGCTGTGCAGCAACGGTGTTCGAGCGCTGGCGCTGGTGGCCGGGATGGCCGTGTGCACGCTGACCGATGCGCTGCCGATTCTGTACGCCTTGGGGTTCACGCTCGGTATGGCCGAAACCCTGGCCGACACGGCGGCCCCCGCGATCCTGCCCCAGATTGTTCCGAGCGAGCACCTCGAGCGCGCCAACAGCAGGATCTACGCCCAGCAGGTCATCACCGGTATGGCGGCGCCGCCACTGGCGGCACTCCTGGTCGGCGCAGGTGCGCTGCCCGCGCTCGGCGCGGGCGGATCGCTCTACGCCGCGGCCGCCGTGCTGGTGCTCGGACTGGCCGCGGCGCCGGCTGCTCGCCGTGCCGAGAACATCGCAGGCCGCTCGATGTGGCGGGACATCCGGACGGGAACCGCGTTCGTGCTCGCGCACCCGGCGCTGGCCCGCACCCTGGCGGTCAGCGCCCTCTACGCCATCGTCTTCGCCGCCACCGGGTCCATGCTGGTGCTGCTGAGCTACCAGACGCTCGGGCTGGTCGAGACCGGATACGGCCTGCTGCTCACCATCGGCTCGATCGGCTCGATCGCCGGGACCTGGATCGCGCCACGGCTCACCGCACGTCTGCCTCTGCTCACGGTGGCAGGTGCGACCTTGGTGCTGTCCGGGCTCGCCTACGTCGTCTTGGGTGTCTCCAGCAGTGTCGCGGTCGCGGGCATCGCCCTTTTCTGCAATGGCATCTTCGTCATGAGCTGGAACATTCCTATGCTGTCGCTGCGACAGCGCCTGGCTCCGCCCGAATTGCAAGGCCGCGTGATGAGTGTTTCCCGCCTCTGCTCGTGGGGCATGATGCCGATCGGCGCGGTGTTCGGCGGTGTGCTGGCCGAGGCGGCGTCGGTCGGCACCGTGTTCGTGACCGCGGGAGTCGTCCTGATCGTCGGCTCGATCGCTCTGCTGGCTCCCCTGCGTTCGGAGGAACTGATCTGACGGCGCGAGGGCCGGCGCTCCGCCGACCCTCGCGACTCGTGGCTCTACTCCGTGGACTCCAGCTTCAGCAATTTGGCCACGCACACCGGATTGTTGTGCGCGAGCAGGAAGCCGAAGTAGCTCTGGCAGAACTCGGCGTACCCGACCGGGTCACACTGGTGCGCATGCCAGGCCGAGTCGACCTCGAGGTCATCGGGCAGGTAGTCCTCGTGCATACCGCTGGCCCGCCACCGGCGCAGCGAGGCCTGGTAGCGGACGACCCGTTCGTCGATCTGCTCTTCGGTCAGCGCTGTCGAACCGGGCCAGAACCAATGTCCCGCACGCAGGTTTCCCTTGATATGGGTGGTGTCGAAGTCCGCGGGCGGAGTCAGTTCGACGTCCACATCCGACAGATTGATCATCGCAGTCATAAGGTTCCTCGATTCGATGGCGCGCCGAAGTCGATCCGACACGGCGCGGTTCTCGGACTTGCGTACTGAATGCATTCTGATCGGTTCGAACCGTTGCCAGTCTTGAACTTTCGCGTCCGGCAGTCAACGCGGGACCCCTTCCCAACGATGGCGGATAGCTCGCGATTTGCCTTGGCGCACAACGCTTTACGCTGAGGACCTACACACCGTCCAGGATGGTATGGAAGACTGCTGCCCCGCGTCATGCACGGTCTCGTGATGATCTGGACGCAGGGATCGTGTTCTCCGAAACAGTGGCCGAGCCTTCCCCGCCTGCGCACCGGGCGGTAAGGTCAACTCTTTGTGCGCGGCATACCGGAGGGGGACGGACAGCGTGCCGTCGGAGAACGAATTCGCAGCGCCGTCGCCCTCTACGCAGCTCTGGTGGGCGCCGGATTCCGCAGGCAGTGGCAGTACAAACTGGCCATGTTCGCCGGGTTGTTCACCAACTGCGTATTCGGCTTCGTGCGTGCGGCCGTGCTGGTCGCGGCGGTGGACGCCGCGGGTGATTTCGCCGGCTACGACCAGGGCAGCATCGGCGCGTACGTCTGGATTTCCCAGGGATTGCTCGGTGCGGTGCAGTTCATGGCAGTCCCGCTGGGCGAGCTGGAAAATCGGGTGAAGACCGGCGACATCGCGATCGACTTCCTTCGCCCGGTCGACATCCAATGCGGTTATCTCGCTGATGATCTCGGACGGGCGGCCTGCACCTTCCTGCCGCGCGGGCTGCCGAGCGTCCTGGTCGGCACGCTCACCTTCGGCCTGGCGATGCCGACCACGCCCGACCCCTACCTGCTCGGCACGGTGAGTGTGCTGCTGGCCGTGGTCGTTTCGTTCCTGTGCCGGTTCGTCGTCGTGCTGATCGGATTCTGGGTCGTGGACACCCGCGGCATCCGCGCGCTGTACTACGCCTCCGGGACGTTCCTCGCCGGACTCTTCGTCCCGGTGCACATGTTCCCGTCGTGGCTGGCCACGATCGCGGCGGCCACTCCCTTTCCGTCGATCCTGCAGGTGCCGGTCGACGTGCTCTCGGGGCGGATCACCGGAGCGGCGGCCTGCTCGGTCGTCGCCGTCCAAGTGTTCTGGGTGCTGGCGATCGGGATCGCCGGCCGAGTGCTGCTGGTCGCCGGACGCCGCAGGCTGGAGGTACAGGGTGGTTGAGGTCGCCCCGCCCCGCTCCGGCACGTGGTCGACGCCCTATGTGGCGGTGCTGCGCTCCAGGATCCGCGCCCAGCGAAGCTACCGATTGTCGTTCGCCAGTGATCTTTTCAGCGCATTCCTGTTCGGGCTGATCGAGCTCGCCGAAGTGTGGCTGATCTTCCGTAGCGCGCGGGTACTCGGCGGGCTCGACCTGGACGCCGCGCTACTGCTGTTCGGACTGAGCCACACGAGTTTCACGTTGTCCCAAGTGTTGTTCGGCCATCTCGACACGCTGCCCGTCCTGATCAGGCTGGGACAGCTCGACGCATACCACCTCCGCCCGCAACCGCTGCTGCTGCAATTGATCACCAGCGACATCTCGCTGCGCAGATTCGCCCGCGCCTCGGTGTCGATCGTCGCGCTCGGAGTCGGGTTGGCGCGCAATGACATCGAGTGGGGAGCAGGCACCGCCACACTGCTGACTCTCACGCTGCTCGGCGGTATCGCCATGTTCGGCGGGATGTTCGTCTGCGCCGCCGGGCTGCAGTTCTATCTGATCGATGGTTCCGAGCTCACCAACAGTTTCACCTACGGCGGCTCGTTCGCCGCGACGCAACCGGCGTCGGTGTTCCCCACGCCGATGAAGCTGTTGTTCGGATTCGCCATACCGGTCGCCTTCACGGCCTATCTACCAACCCTCGCGCTCCTGCGGCTGCCCGGTCCGCCCCTGCTGCCATCCTGGTTAGCTTGGCTGACTCCGGTCGCGGCGCTGTGGGTGTGGCTGCTGGCGCTGGGTTTGTGGCGCTCGGGCACACGGCACTACCAGGGAGGCGGCGGATAACCATGGCGCAGTCGGGGCACGCGGAAGCGATCATCGACATGAACGATCTGACCAGAGAATTCACCCTGTACCGCAAGGACGGCCGACGCTGGCGCAGGCGCCGCGAAACACTCACCGCGGTCGACGGGATGACCGTCCGGATCGAGCGCGGCGCGGCCGTCGGCTACATCGGCGCCAATGGCGCGGGCAAGTCCACCACCATCAAGATGCTCACCGGCATCCTGGTGCCCACCTCGGGCAATGTGCGCACCTGCGGGCTGGACCCGGTGCGGCAGCGGCGCGAACTGGCCGGGCGGATCGGCGTGGTGTTCGGGCAACGCTCCCAGCTGTGGTGGGATCTGCCACTGCGCGAATCGTTTTCGATTCTCGCCGCGATCCACCGGCTGGAACAGGATGCCGCGCGCAAGCGCGCACACGAGCTGATCGAGCAGCTGGAGATGGCGGAGACCCTCGACACACCGGTGCGGCAACTGTCGCTCGGCCAGCGTATGCGCGCGGAAGTGGCGGCAGCACTGTTGCATTCGCCGGAACTGGTGATCCTCGACGAGCCGACGATCGGTCTCGACGTGCTGTCCAAACAGCGGCTGCGCGAGTTCCTCCGCGCCGAGCGTGCCGAGCGCGGCACGACCCTGCTGCTCACCACACACGACATGGGCGACATCGAACGGCTTTGTGGCCGTGTGCTCGTCGTCGACCACGGGCGGCTGGTTTACGACGGTTCACTGACCGGTTTGGCGGCCACGGTCGGCGCCCGCCGCGTCCTGGTGGTCGACTTGGCCGAACCGGCGCCGGACTTCGACGACCTGCCCTCGGCCCAACTGCTCAGCAGTGAGGGCAACGGCATGCGGCAGCGGTTGGCCTTCGATCCGGAGCGGATCACCGCCGCACAGTTGCTTGCCGCCGTGTCCGACCGGGCCGAAGTGCGGGATCTATCGATCGAAGAGCCCGAGATCGAGGACGTGGTCCGCCGGATATACGAATCCGCCCGCTGAGGCGGGCGGATTCACTATGGATGACCGACATCCGGGTTCAGTCGGCTTCGCGTGCCCCCTGATCGAGCCGGAACGGCGGATACTCGTCGCGCATCAGACCCGCGTAGGCCTGAACTCGGATGATCCAGCGGTTGATGCCCATCACGAAGTCGTAGACGCCGTGCGGGTAGCGCGCCGTGAACAGCAGCACGATCAGCGCGACGAGCAGCAGAATGCTCATCAGGGGGAGCGAGGGACCGCTCCAATCGTCGCCGTCGCTCATCCCGATCGAGACACCGCCACTCACCATCGCGCCGACGATCAGGTAGTGCGGAATGGCCAGCAGCCACCACTTCACCAGCACCAAGCCACGGTGCAGGGTGTCCGGATAGTCGATTTCCAGATCGGCCGGATACTCCGCGCTCGGCTGCAAACTGAACGGCGGGTACTTGTCGGTGCCCAGCACGGACAACGCGTAGAAGGTGACCCGCCAGCCCCAGCGCATGACGCCGACATTGAAGTCGAACAGCGCCCGCGGGTACTTGCCGGTGATCAGGATCGCGAAGAAGGCGACGATCGTGAGCACCAGGTACGCGACGTGCAGGAAGAACAGGACGATGTAGTGCGGGATGGCCAATAGCCACTTGACCAGCCACATCCACCGCGACAACCCCGGGTCCAGATCTCCTCGAACGCGAATCGGACCGGCCGCCGCGACGGATTTCTCAGGTTCCATGATCGACACTCCTTCCGGTTGTTTGTGATTCACGCCACAAACAGTGCGGTATGTCCTGATTGTGGCGCATCCGGTCATTCAGAAACGGCACCATCCGATACCGACATGCCAACGAATCGGTGCAGCACGGCGTGGCGCCGGGTCGGCCCTGGCGGACGTTTGGCCGATCTCATTGACCCTGGGGGCAATTCGACTATGCGCACATCTCGTCCCGTCGTGGTGATCGTCGGTGTGCTGATGATCGCCGTGCTGGTGTTGAGCGTGAGCGGATGCAAGAGCAAGAAGCGGCGGCATTCGAGCTCGTCACAGCCTGCGGCCACCTCGACCGCGCCGCAGCAGCCGTTCCGAGATTGCGCCGAGGCATGGATCGCGGGAAAGGCGCCGGTGCGGCGCAACGACCCCGGCTACTCGACCCGGCTGGACCAGCTGGACGGCGCGGCATGCGCGGTGCGGCCCACCGCCGTACCCCGCTGACCATCGCGCGGGGTGGCCGATCCGATCGGGTCGGCCGCGGGGCGCGACCTCAGGGGCGCTCCGTCAGACCGGTCCGTTCGATTGCGCGGAGTACAGGCTGACCTCGCCGTCCTCGCTGAGAAATGCGTTGACCAGCATGGTGCGGGTGGCGCGGAGCTCATCCTGATCCGGAGCGGCGGTCGTGATGGAAATCTGCGGGATGACCGCCCAGTTGACCACGTAGCGCTCCGGCGGGCCGTCGTCGTCGGACAGCCGGGCGAGACGGAAGACCGAGACGGTTTTGCGGACGATCAGCGTGCGCACGACCTCCGCGATTCGCTCGGGGTCTTCCAGCGCGAACATGAACCCGAATGTCAACTCGGGCGATGACACGTAGGCGGGCACGAACACCGAGGCTAGCCGATCGAACCCGGACGCGCAGCCGCGGTGCCGGATCGGGTTGCCACTAATGCGCTCGACTATTCGCGCGGAGGCGCTACCGCTCGCAGCCGACAGGTGACCGATCCGTAACGGAACATAACGATTTCCCGGCAGCTTTCGGATTCGTCCATCACCCTATTGCGTGGCTTCGGCTGCCGCGCTTTCCTGAAAGTGTCCCGATTTCTCGTGACCGTCTTCTCTCGCATCGTCGCGGATTTCCCGGTTTCTCTGCCGTGCTGGTGGACATGGGATGGCCATCCGAGTGCGGGACTGCGCCGGAGCCGAGGGGCGCCCCTCCCTGAAATCCCCCTCGGCCCTGGCGTAGCCAGGATTCCGATCGTGCCGCAGGGGTACACCATGCCGACCGAATACGCTCAGCGCAGTTTCGGAGCCGACGAGCTGCCACCGGCCGCCGCACTGCTCCGCGCATTTCGTGACCCCGAGGACGCCGACCGGCACCGGCACTGCGTGCTGGAGGCCGCGCGAGCGCTCGTCGAATGCCATGAGCGACGACACCGGGCGCTCGAGCAGGCACACGCCGCCGGCGTCTCCAGCACGCGGGTCGCTGCGTGCACCCAGCTGGTGGAGACCATCGACGACCAGCGCGCCGAGTGGATAGGTCGCATCGACTCCTGGGTCGACGGGCACATCGAACACCGCGCGGGCGCCTCGCTGCACACCGAGACGCTGGGCGCGGTCATCGATCGCATCGCGGAGAAATGGATTGCCGCCCAATATTCTTTGGGCGACGACATCACGGTGCGGCCGCATCCACTGCAGGTGGACGGGGAAGCCCACCTGCAGTGGACCAGGCTCGCCGAGCTGATCGACGGCTACCAGGATCTGATCACCGACGTCATCGAACACCGACGCCGGCTGCCGGTGTGGTGATCAGCGCGTCTCGTCGACCTCGGCGTCGACGACCTCGGCATCGACGAACCCCGGTGTCTCGGCCACCGGCGGCTTCGTGACCTGGGCGTCGTCGGAATCGTCCTGGAGATCACGCTGCCCCGCCGCATCCCGGCGCGCCGCGGCGGCCGCCTCGTTCATCTCGATCGCGTCGGTGATCCACTCACCGATCTCCCTGGTGACCTCCGCGACGGAGCCGGTGATGATGTTGGCGATATTGCCGACGTGCCTGGCGCCGGAAGAGGTCAATTCCTGAATGAGATCTTTGTTGCTCTCGAATTTCCCGATCATTACACGCCCGCTTCGCTCGCCTTTCGCTGACGCATCACGATAACACCGGGCGAGGGCTCGCTCTTCACCCAGCGCGGCGGCAGCGCGAGTTTGAAAATCTTCTTCCATACCGAGCCGATCTGCTTACCGAGCGGGCCGGTGTTGTACGGCAGACCGTATTTTTCACACAATGCGCGCACCGTCGGCGCCATCTCCGGATAGCGGCTGGCGGGCAGGTCCGGAAACAGATGGTGTTCGATCTGGTGCGACAAATTGCCGGACATGATATGGAACAGCTTGCTGCCGGTGATGTCAGCCGAACCGAGCATCTGGCGGACGTACCACTCACCCCTGGTCTCCTCCGCGGTCTCCTCCTCGGTGAACGTCTGTACTCCGGCCGGGAAGTGTCCGCAGAAGATGATCGCGAAGGCCCACACGTTGCGCACCAGGTTGGCGGCGACGTTGCCGGCCAGCGCGTGGAAGAACAGCGGCCCGGTCAGCGCCGGGAACACCAGGTAGTCCTTGAGCACCTGTTTGCCCGCCTTGCGCCACTGGCCGAGGATCAGCTGCTTGACCTGCGGCCACTTCCGTTCGCCGCGCAAGATCTTCTCGACCTCGAGATCGTGGCCCATCACCCCCCACTCGAACAGCATCATCAACCCGAAGGCGTACAGCGGCTGGCCGAGCCGCAGCACGTTCCACTCCTGCGCCTCGTCCATCCGCAGGATGGAGTAGCCGATGTCGCGGTCCTTGTTGTGGATGTTGGTGTAGGTGTGGTGCAGGTAGTTGTGCGAGTGCTTCCACTGGTCGGCCGGGCACACCGTATCCCACTCGAACACACGGGAATTCAGGCCCGGTTCGCGCATCCAGTCGTACTGGCCGTGCATCACGTTGTGCCCGATCTCCATATTGTCCAAGATCTTCGACACGCTCAGCGCCGCCACCGCGGCCAGCCAGAACGGCGGAAGGAAGCCGAGATACATCAGCCCGCGCCCGGCGATCTCGAAGCCGCGCTGCGCCTTGATGATCGAGTACAGGTACTCCCGGTCGCGCTCGCCGAGATCGGCGACGATCGCGGCGCGCAGCTCGTCGAGTTCGCGTCCGAGCTCCTCGATCTGCTCCGGGCTCAGCACCAGTGGCCCGTCGTGGGTTTCGGTGAGAATGGTCATGATTGCTCCCCTTCGGTGTCAGATATCGATGTCGATGTCGCCGACCGGCGCGCTGATGCACAACTGGATCGGCTGGTCTGGATCGCTGTCGGTCTCGCCGGTGCGCAGATTGCGCGTGCAGCCGGAGCGGCGCACCGCGGTGCAGGAGAAGCAGATCCCCATGCGGCATCCGTACTCCGGACGCAGACCCGCGGATTCGGCCTGCTCCAGCAGTGGCGCCCCGTTGTTCTCGGCGCTCACCCCGCTCGCCGAGAAGCGCACCGTGCCGTAGGCATGCGCGGCGTCGGCGGGCGCGAAGGACAGCGTGAACTCCTCGGTGTGCAGCCGGTCGTCCAACTGTTCGGCGTGGTAGATCGTGCGTACCGCGTCCATCAGCGGTTGCGGACCGCACACATAGGTCTGCGCGTCGGCGAACCAGGGCGCGACGCGCTCCAGCTCGTCGTAGTCGAAGTACCCGCTGCCCTTCGGATGCGCGACGTCCACCCACGGCGCGCCGGACTCGACGCGCGATCGATCCGGTCGGCACGGATGCCGCAGTTCGATGCGAAAGTTCTTGTGCTGCCGCGCGATAGTGTCGAGTTCGGCCCGATGCGGCAGCACCGCGGGCGACTTCGCGTAGTGCAGGAAGACGACCTCGCCCGGATGCTCCTCCTCGGCCAACGTGCGCAGCATGGACAACACCGGGGTGATGCCGCTGCCACCGCTGATCAGCAGCACGCGCTCCGGACGCCGCTCGGGCAGCCGGAACACGCCGTCGGCGGGCGTCAGGTCGACCACCATGCCGGGCACGGCCTGGTGATAGAGGAATTGCGACACCACTCCGCCGGGATGCGCCTTCACCGTGAGTTCGATGCGGCGATCCCGGCCGCCTTCCGGATTCACCGGTGAATAGCACCGGGTGTGCCGCACGCCATCGATCACCACGCCGAGCTGGACGTACTGTCCGGCCCGATGGCCTTTCCACTGCCTGGTCGGACGCAGGGTGAGCGTCACCGAGCCCGGCACCGAGTGGCGCACGCGGGTGATCTCCGCCCGCATATCGCGCAGGGTGAGGGTGGGCCGGACCAGTTCCAGATACCGATCCAGTGGGTGCGGCGAGGTCAGGGTCTGCACCAGGTTGACGAGATCCACCATTCGTTCTCCGCCTCCAGTCGGGCTGACGACGTGCGATCCGATTTTCAGTGCACGTCTGTACACTCAACTAGTGTGAACGATAACCGTGGGCCGGTGTCAACCAGCAAAACCTGTGACCCGAACAACAGTTATGGATAGATCGAATGGTGAACGGATGTATGCTCACCGGGATGAGTGAGCAGGCAGCTACCCGAGGCGAACGCAAGGAGCGGACCAGGCAGGCACTCCTGGACGGCACCTTGGCGCTGGCCGCCGACCGCGGTTTCGCCGCGCTCAGCCTGCGCGAGATCGCCCGATCGGCCGGTATCGTGCCGACCGCGTTCTACCGGCACTTCGCATCGCTGGAAGACCTCGGCGCGACACTGGTGGACGACGGCGTCACCGCGTTGCGGCTGGCACTGCGCGAAGTGCGCCGGAACGCCGACGCGAGCCTGTCGGACACGGTGCGATTCGTGTTCACGCAGGTAGGCCCGAAGCGGGAGTTGTTCGGCTTTCTCACCAGGGAGCGGCACGGCGGATCGGCGGCGCTGCGCACGGCGATCGCGCGCGAGATCCAGTTGATCGTCCGGGAACTCGTCGCCGATCTGTCCCGGATCAGAGCGCTGGACTCCTGGACGCCGCGAGACATGGAGATCGCCGCCGACCTGATGGTGACGACGGTGACCGACGGCATCGCCGCCTACGTGTCCGCCGCATCGCGCGAGGAGCAGGTGATCGTCGACCGCACCGTGCAGCAGATGCGCCTGATCGCACTGGGCATGGGTGCGTGGCGGCCACCGAATCGGCGCTGATGATCGCTCGCGGCGATGCTCAACGCGCCGATTTCGGCTCCTCCAGGGGCCAGATCGGTCTGGATTCCCATCTTGTCCGGCAATAGCACCGCGAGAGTAACTCGAACGAGAGGGCGGGAACACTCGAGCGCCGCTGCACTGGCAAGGGGCTCCTAGACTCTGCGTTGTGTCTCGTCGCCCGAATACCGCCGACACGCAAGTTCCCCATGGAGATGCCCGATCGGCAAGGGGTACACAGGCGGCTGGTCCATTTCCGTTCGACCGTCCGGCCTCACTCACCGACGCCGCGGTCATTCGCGCCAACGACTGGCGGGCATACACGGGCTTGTCGTATGTAGAGGACCATTGGAGCCTCAAGGTCTGGCCGCCCGGGTTCGCCGCGTACTACTGGTATCTGACCTTCGCTGACGCCGCCCTTTCGGATATGGCCGCCGCCTGCCAGCAGCACCTCGACACCTTTCATCTCAATCACGTCCCACCGAGCGGGCTGCACCTGACACTCGTAAAAGTAGGCGCGGCGGACACGGTCGGTCCGTCAGAACTCTCCGCGTTCATTGCGGCAGCCGAGCGCACACTGGCCGATGTCGAACGGTTCCCACTGGAGATCGGGCCGCTGACTGGGTCTGCCAGCGCGATCCGCTTCTCGGTCGCGCCGTGGGACCGGCTCGTAGACCTGCATGCCAGCCTTCGGGAGAGCGTGATCAGCTTGCGGCCGACCAGCCCGCCCAAGCCAACCTCGCATTTCCGGCCGCACCTAGGTATCGCCTACCACAACCAGCGCCGCGAAGCGGCCCACATAATCAAGGACGTTGCAGCGCTGCGGGATATCCAGCCAGTTACCGTCAGCGTTGATACCGTCAAGCTGGTGCGGCTTTGGCGGTCGGACCACCAATACCGGTGGGACGAATGCGCCGCTATCGCGCTTCGGTGAGACGATCCGGTGCCGCGATCGTCTTGGCCGCGGCCGACCATTCACGCAGTTCACCGACGTAGTCGCTGGCTTTGCGGGTATCGACCATAGCCGCAACCTCCGCGAGCTCATGAGCACGCTGCCAGACCGAACGTATCGGATGGTCTCGCGAGACGTTGAGAGCTTCGAGGCCGAGGTCCATGGCGTGCTCGATGTCGCGGTTGCATTGATGGACCAGAGCAGTGGCGACATCCAGTCGGACGAGTGACCGGCTCCAGATCGAGTCGGATGCGTTGACCTGATCCTCAACCAATTGGCCGAATTCGAGGGTCTTGTCGTAATTGCCCGCCGAAAGATGGGCTGTGGCAGCGTTGGCCATCAGGCGCGCATCGCTGTAGGGCTCGAACGACAGGGCCGGGGTCAGTCCAGGCGGTGTTTCGACCTCGGAAGCTATGGACAGGGCTGCATCGATCGATCGTTCTACGCCGATCGCATCGCCGATCTTGCCGAGCGCGCGGGACAGGCCGTTGGTGTATAGGCGGATCGCCTGTGCACCGTGACCTGCCAGCCGGATTCCCTCCTGCGCCAGTGCAATTGCCGTCCCGTAGTCACCCTGATAGTAGGCGCAGAAACTCTGCGTTCCCTTGACCCAGGCTTGCAGTTCTACGTCGCGGACGAACTCAGCGATGCCGAGCGCTTCCTCGCTGTAGATAGTGGCGAAGTGAAACCGGCCGCGGTTGACAGCCATATACGCGAGCACGCCCGAGAGTCGGCCAGCCAGCTGGTAGAGCCGGTGCAGTTGCACCGGCTGATGACACTGCCCCAGAAGCGAGTCGACTTCTTGGCGCAGTGACCGCACCTCCGGTGCCAACCGCACCGGCCCCTCCAGCTCGTAGCGATCGAGCACGTCGGCCAGCGCTATGTCGATGACGTCGAGCACGGCGTCACCGACCTCGGTGGCACGGAGGCGTCGCATCCGCTGAATGACCTGAGCTGGGGACTCGAAGTCGTCATCGCTGCCGCCGGTGATGCGGGCCATTGCGGAAACGCCGATCTCTTGTCGCCGCTCGAACTCCTTGCGGCGCGACCGCCATACCTCCTCCCCCTCGGCCACGATCTGCTCGAATCTGGCGCGGTCTTCCGGAGTTGCCCGCTGGTCGAGGGTCGTATCCAAGATGGCCTGGGTGGCGGAGCGGGGCTTCACCGCGCTCAGGCCAGCCCGCCAATTGACGACCGTCGTGGCCTCGAGACCGAGTAGAGCGGCGAAGTCGCGAACCGATCGCCTCATGGCCTCTTGCAGCGCCGCCGCTTCGAACCCGGTCCACTCCCGCCCTCTGACCATAGGACTCACCTAACCATTAGCTAGCCGCATGACCTGGGTGAATACGTTCAGTAGCCCAACATTACCCGACCATTGCGCCGTCGCGCCCGAAACCGCCTGCGGGCAAAAGTTGAACCGGTACCCGGTTCCAAGCCGACGCCGCAATCACATGTACGGCGCACTGGGCCCGGTGAGCTGGGGCTGGTGGCGAAAGCCCTTGGCGCCGGGTACCTCCCACGATCTGAACGTCTCTCGAAACTGGAGTCCATGTGACCGCCCATTCGCTTGCCATGTATCAACTCGTCGCACTCTGCGATGCCGCCGCTCATGCCGCGCCGATGCTGCCGTTCACTGTCGACCAAGCGCATGAGGTGATGCAGATTCACCTCAACTGCCGCGCGAAGAATTGCCCGCGCAAACAGGCCGCACTAGACACGCTCGCCGAGGCTGGGCGGGTGGTGCCGACCATGACCAAACCGCGGTGAGGGTGAACGGCCATGCCACTGTGGCTGTCACTGACCCTCGCCGTCCTGGCCGGACTCGCAGCCATCGGCCTGCTGGCGGGCGTGATGCTCCTAGCGGTCGGCACTCCCGGCGATCCCGGTAGCAGGGCATCCTCAGCTGCGGCGAACAGTGCAGGGCAAATGTCGCGGCACTCGAACCACGCAGGAGCACACAGCGTCTGGCCGCACGCCTGGACCCATCGTGCTCCGGATACACCATTCACGGTGAAGGAAGCCCATGACGAGATGCAGCGTCACCGTGACTGCCGCCTCGATCACTGCCCGCGCAAGGACGCTGCGTTCACCGTGCTGATCGAGACTGGGCGGGTGAGGCCGGACTCATCACGGCAGAAGTACTGACCACATCCCTCATCGCGATCCCGTGAGTCCCCGTGCGACTGATCGCGCTCGGCATGGACCAGTGGCCGAAGGGGCGGTAATCCGGCCGCTCGCGGCGAACCTCACCGGGCCGATCCGGGCGGCTCTGGGTCTGGATCGGTCTGGATTCCCGTCGGATCCGGTGACCGCACGGGCAGCAGCACCACGAGGCCCACCGCGAGCACGACGAGCAGCCCGGCGATGCCCGCGCGATCGGCGTCGAACAGCCAGACGAACACTCCGAAAAGGGTTGGGGCGAGGAAGGAGACCGCACGTCCCGTGGTGGTGTACAAGCCGAAGAGCTGACCTTCGCGGCCCGGCGGGGCCAGCCGCGCCAGGAACGACCGCGCCGACGCCTGCGCGGGACCCACGAAAACCGTGAGCAGCAACCCGAAGATCCAGAACATCAGCGGGCCGGACACCACCAGCAGCGCGAGCCCGCACACCAGCATCGCGGCCAGCGACACCACGATGACGATCTTCGGCCCGGCACCGTCGTCGAACCGCCCCGCGACGATCGCCCCCAGCGCGGCAACCACATTGGCGGCGATGCCGAACAACAGCACGTCCGAGGCGTCGATGCCGTAGACCCGCACGGCCAGCACCGCCCCGAAGGTGAACACCCCGGCGAGACCGTCGCGGAACACGGCGCTGGCCACCAAGAAGCCGATCGTGCGACGGTCGGTGCGCCACAGCTCGCGCAAATCGCGCCAGAGCACCCGGTACGAGGTGAAGAACCCGGCACTTGCCGCGCCGGGATCGGCGTCGGTCCGGGGCAGTTCGGGCACCGCGAACATGACCGGCAGCGCGAAGGCGGCGAACCACACGGCGGCCAATACCGCGACCAACCGGATGTTGAGCCCGTCGTCGGTGGGCACGCCGAGCAGCCCGCGATTGTCGCCCTCGCCGGAGATGAAACCGAAATAGCAGATCAGCAGCAGGAAGATGCCGCCGAAATAGCCCATCGCCCAGCCGAATCCGGAGACCCGGCCGACCGTCTGCGGAGTGGACACCTGCCGCAGCATCGCGTTGTACGGAATGTTCGACAACTCGAAGCAGGCCGACGCGAACGCCAGCAGCACGAGGCCGAGCCACAGGTCGCGATAATCGTCGTGCACGAAGAACATCAGCGTCATCGCGGCGATCATGAGCGCGGTCAGCACGCCGAGGGAGTGCTTGCGTTTCGCCGAGGCATCGAAGCGCTGCCCACTGATGGGTGCGGTCAGCGCCACGATCAGGCCCGCGATACCCAGCGCCCAGCCCAGCCAGGCGCTGGCGGAGACCGAGCCGGGCAGGTCGTCACCGACCTTGTCGGTGAGATACACCGAGAAGACAAAAGTGAGGATGACGGCGTTGAACGCCGAAGACCCCCAGTCCCACAGCCCCCACGCCACCATCTGCCCGCGCCCGGCGGCCTGCCCGACCGTCGCCCGCGCGTTCACCTCGGTCATGCCGCGCAGCTTAATGGGCACAGCCGGTCGGCGTGGGCGGGAAAGCCGAGTGCAGGCCTAGGCAGCCGCTGATCGAGCGCACGCCACCACGAGCGCTATGCACTCAGTTGCATAGTACCGAATGTCACGGCTATCCTCGCCCCATGGCACTCGAGCATGCGTTGCTGGTATCGCTGAGCGAGCGCGCCGGCTCGGGTTATGAGTTGGCGCGCCGCTTCGACAAGTCCATCGGCTACTTCTGGAGCGCCACCCACCAGCAGATCTATCGCGTCCTGAAGCGGATGGAGGAGTCCGGCTGGGTCGACGGCGAGTCCGTGGTCCAGGAGGGCAGGCCGGACAAGAAGGTGTACTCGGTGAGCGAGGCGGGCCGCACCGAATTGGCCCGCTGGATCGCCGAACCGAGCGACTCCGGCACCCCGCGCAACGAGCTCGCCGTCAAGGTCCGCGCCGCCGCCTACGGCGACATCACGGCGTTGCGCACCGAGGTGGCCCGCCACCGCGACCAGCACGCCCAACGGCTCGAGCTGTACCGGCACATCGAGAAGAGCGACTTCCCGGCCCCGGACCAGCTCGCAGGGACCGCCCTGCACCAATACCTCGTCCTGCGCGCGGGCATCCGCGTGGAGTCGGGATTCGTCGAATGGTGCGACGAAGTTCTGCAAGCACTGCATCCGCGCGGCGCAGCCCCGCACGCGGATTGACGCCAGAAAGGTCACCTCACCGATGAGCTCCTTCCCCCACCTGTTCGAGCCGCTGGATCTCGGCTTCACCACCTTGCGCAACCGCGTGGTGATGGGCTCGATGCACACCGGCCTGGAGGACCGCGCCTGGGACACCAACAAACTGGCCGCCTACTTCGCCGAACGCGCACGCGGCGGCGCGGGCCTGATCATCACCGGCGGCTACGCACCCAACCGCGTGGGCTGGCTGCTGCCTTTCGGCGCGAAGCTGACCAACAAGACCGAGGCATACCGGCACCGGACCATCACCAAGGCAGTGCACGAGCAGGGCGGCAAGATCGCCATCCAGATCCTGCACGCCGGCCGCTACTCCTATATGCCGGGCAGCGTCTCGGCGTCGTCGATCAAGGCACCGATCAACCCGTTCCGGCCGCGCAAGCTCTCGGCCAAGGGCATCGAGCGGACCATCGATGACTACGCGCGCTGCGCGAAACTGGCCCAGTTCGCCGGGTACGACGGCTGCGAGATCATGGGCGGCGAAGGCTATTTCATCAACCAGTTCCTCGCGCCGCGCACCAATAAGCGCACCGACCGATGGGGCGGCTCCGCGGAGAACCGGCGCCGGATCGCGGTGGAGATCGTCCGCCGCACGCGCGCCGCCGTCGGCCCGGACTTCATCATCGTGTTCCGGCTGTCCATGGCCGAACTGGTGGAGAAGGGCCAGACCTTCGACGAGATCGTCGCGCTGGCAAAGGAACTCGAAGCGGCCGGGGTGAACATCCTCAACACCGACATCGGCTGGCACGAAGCGCGGGTGCCCACGATCGTGACCTCCGTGCCGCGCGCGGCCTTCGTCGAGTTCACCGCGAAGATCACCGCCCAGGTGAACATTCCGGTCTGCGCGTCCAACCGGATCAACATGCCCGAAGTGGCCGAGGAGATCCTCACCCGCGGTGACGCCCAGCTGGTCTCGCTGGCCCGCCCATTCCTCGCCGACCCGGAATGGGTGAACAAGGCCGCGCAGGATCGCGTCGACGAGATCAACACCTGCATCGCCTGCAACCAGGCGTGCCTGGACCACGCGTTCGGGAACAAGACCGTGTCGTGTCTGCTCAACCCGCGCGCCGGGCACGAGACCGAGCTGAAGCTGCTGCCGACCCGCCGCACCAAGCGCATCGCGGTGGTCGGTGCGGGACCGGCCGGGCTCGCCGCGGCGGTGAACCTCGCCGAACGCGGCCACCACGTCGAGCTGTTCGAGGCCGACGACAAGATCGGCGGCCAGTTCGACATCGCCCGCCGCATCCCCGGCAAGGAGGAGTTCAGCGAGTCCATTCGCTACTACAACCGGATGCTCGAACGCACCGGTGTCACCGTGCACCTGAACAAGCGGGTCGGCGCCGACGAACTCATCGCGGGCCGCTACGACGAGGTGATACTGGCCACCGGTGTGCAGCCGCGCATCCCCGACATCCCCGGCATCGACCACCCCATGGTGCTGTCGTACGCCGAGCTGGTCCGCGAAGAGAAGCCGGTCGGCAAGCGCGTCGCCGTGATCGGCGCGGGCGGAATCGGCTACGACGTCAGCGAATTCCTCACCGTCGAAGGGCATCCCACGCTCAAGCTGGACGAGTGGAAGGAGGAATGGGGCGTCACGTCCGACGACGAGCAGGTTCCCGGGCAGCTCACCACCCCGAGGCCCGCCCCCGCGGCGCGCGAAGTCGTTCTGCTGCAACGCAAGACCACACCGTTCGGCAAGGACCTCGGCAAGACCACGGGTTGGGTGCATCGCGCCGCGCTGAAGGCCAAAGGCGTCGAGCAGGTCGGTGGCGTGAACTACGAACGCATCGACGACAGCGGACTGCACGTCAGCTTCGGCGAGAAACGTGAACGGCCGCAGCTGATCCCGGTCGACAACGTGGTGATCTGCGCGGGCCAGGAATCCGTCCGGGACTTGGTGGCCCCGCTACGCGCCGCCGGTGTCAGCCCGCACCTCATCGGCGGCGCCGAGCTGGCCGCCGAACTCGACGCCAAACGGGCCATCGACCAGGGCACCCGCCTAGCGGCACGGCTCTAGCAGCAGCCCCGGTGCCGCAGCGAGTCGAGCGGCGGCACCGGGCTGTCCCTGATCTAGTCCGATTTCCGCCAGCATTGTCCGGCGCGCGCCCATATCTTCGACCGGATGACCGACAAGAACAAGGCGATCGTGCAGAGCGCGTGGCGCGCGTTCGCCGAGCACGACTTCGACCGTATCGCCGCCTTCTTCACCGACGACGCGGAGTGGCTCGCGCCCGCGCGCAACGCCACCGCAGTGGCACTCGGCATCCCGAGCCACATGATCGGCCGCGCCACCATCGCCGACTTCATCGCCAACGGTTTCCCACGCCTGTTCGCGAAAGATGTCACGGTCACCTTCCACGGGCTCTACGCCGAGGGCGACCGGGTCATCGTGGAGGAAACCATGACCGCAACCCTCGCCAACGGCAACTCCTACGTCAATGACTACTGCTTCGTCTTCGAGCTCCGCAACGGCCGTATCCACCGCGTCCGTGAATACATGGATACCGCCCGTGGCCACAGCTTGATCTTCGGCTGAGCCGAAGCGGGTGCGGTAGCGAACCCGCGACGGTGCGCACGGCCACCACACGACGTCGCCTAGGCTCCACGGGATGAGCTTGCCCTCCCCCACTTCCGAGAACCGCGCGGTCGTCACCGGCGCCTCCTCCGGCATCGGCACCGCGCTCGCGGCCGACCTCGCCGCGCGCGGCTACTCGCTGATCCTGGTCGCCCGCCGCGAGGAGCTGCTCGACGAGCTGGCGCAGCGGCTGACCCTGGCCCACGGCATCACCGCCGAGGTGCGCGCTGTCGACTTGGCCGACCGCGCACAGCGCGGCGTTCTGGCGGAGGAGCTGGCCGCGCGCGACATCGCCATCCTGTGCAACAACGCGGGCATCGCGACCTTCGGCGCCGTCGCCGATCTCGACCCCGGCTACGAACGCGCACAGATGGAACTCAACGCCGTCGCCGTGCACGATCTCACGCTGGCCGTGCTGCCCGGCATGATCGCCAGGGGCGGCGGGGGGATCCTGATCAGCGGCTCGGCCGCAGGCAATATGCCGATCCCGAACAATGCCACCTACGCCGCGAGCAAGGCGTTCGCGAACACCTTCGCCGAGTCGCTGCGTGGCGAACTGAAGGGCTCGGGCGTGAATATCACCCTGCTGGCCCCCGGCCCGGTCCGCACCGACACTCCTGATCCCGCGGAGGCATCGATCGTGGACCGAATGGTGCCCGACTTCATGTGGGTCTCCTCGGAGCACACCGCCAAGGTGTCCATCGATGCGCTCGCCCGTAACAAGATGCGCGTGGTTCCCGGCCTGATCAGCAAGGGCATGAGCGTGGCGGGGCAATACGGACCCCGCGCGCTCACCGCACCCATCGCGGGCGCGTTCTACCGGAAACTCGGCGGCTGAGCGACCGGTCATCGAGGGCGTCATGGACCTGTCACCCTCGCCACCGACGTACGCCTGCCACCGACCTGTGTCCCGGAAAAGTGCTCGCGGTGCCGTGCACGGGCGCCTACCACCACAGCCTCGCTTCGTCGTACAACGGTGTCGGCCGCTCCTCCGGTGATCACCGTCCGCGACGGCTGCTCCCGCAACTGGTGCGCAGGGAGACCGCCGCCGATCTGCCGGCCTGCGACGTCGGCCGCTGGCACCGGCGCGGGCGCGACGCGACAAGTCGACTGGACCGCGGCCACCGCGAAATCGTGCTCAGCGGCGCCGGGTGCCGAAGAGGGTGCGCGTGATCTCGCGGCCCGCCGCGCTGGCGGCCGATCGCAGGAAGCTCCGCACCGCCGGGTTCTTCATGATCCGCTCGGCAGCCGAGTCCTCCTCGCGCGTCGCGGCGCGGCCGGGGGCGGGAGCGGGCTCCGGTTCGCGCGACGCGGCAGCGACTTTCGCGGCCAGCAGTTCGTAGGCCGACTCGCGGTCGAAGGTCTGTCCATATTTCGCGGTCAGCGGGCTGGACAAAGCCCGCGATTTCATCACGTCCGGGCCGATGGTGTCCATCAGCGAGCGCGGCGGCCGCATCCTGGTCCAGGCCACCGGGGTCGGCGCGCCACGCTCGGACAGCACGGTCACGATCGCCTCGCCGGTGCCGAGCGCGGTGAGCGCCTCCTCCAGGTCGTAGACATCGGTCTTGGGGTAGGTGCGGACGGTTTTCGACAGCGCCTTCTGATCGTCCGGGGTGAACGCGCGCAGCGCGTGCTGGATGCGCGCGCCGAGCTGGGAGAGCACCGGGTTCGGGATGTCGGTGGGCAGCTGGGTGCAGAAGAACACGCCGACACCCTTGGACCGGATCAGCTTGACGGTCTGCTCCACCTGCTCCAGAAATGCTTTCGAGGCGTCGGAGAAAAGCAGATGGGCCTCGTCGAAGATGAAGACCAGTGCGGGCCGGTCCACGTCGCCGACCTCGGGCAGCGTCTGGAAGAGATCGGCGAGCATCCACATCAAGAAGGTGGAGAACAGCACCGGCCGCGCCGCCTGCGCGCCCAGCTCGAACAGCGTGATCACACCCTGCCCGTCCGTGACGCGCACCAGGTCGGCCGGGTCGAGTTCCGGTTCGCCGAAGAAGGTGTCGCCGCCCTCGGCTTCCAGGTTCGTCAGGGCGCGCAGGATCACCCCGGCGGTGGACGCGGACACGCCGCCGATGCCCTCCAGGTCCGCCTTCCCATCCGGGCTGGTGAGATGCGTGATCACGGCGCGCAGGTCCTTCAGATCCAGCAGCGCGAGGCCGTTGCGGTCGGCCCAGTGGAAGATCAGGCCGAGGGTGGATTCCTGCGTCTGGTTGAGGCCGAGCACTTTGCTCAGCAGGACCGGCCCGAAGGAGGTGATGGTCGCGCGGATCGGCACGCCGATCCCGCCGGTGCCCACCGAGACGAACTCCGTCGGGAATGATTGTGGCGCCCAGTTCTCGGCCCCGGTCTCCGCGGCGCGGGCCGTGAGCTTCTCTTCTGCTTCCCCCGGCTCGGCCAGGCCCGACAGGTCACCCTTGATATCGGCGAGCACGACCGGAACCCCCGCGCACGACAGCTGCTCGGCGATGCCCTGCAGCGTCTTCGTCTTGCCGGTTCCGGTCGCCCCGGCGACGAGGCCGTGCCGGTTCATCATCCGCATCGGAATCCGGACGTGCGCGCCGGGATCCACCCTCCCGTCCACCACCACGGTGCCCAGCTCGAGCGCCGCGCCCTCGAACGCGTAGCCTGCGGCGATCTCCTGTGCGGCGCGCACACCCGCCGACTCGGCTCGCTGCGCGCTCACAGCTGCGTCGGCCGCCTGCTGCTCGGCCAGCTCGCGTTCCGCGGCCTCGGCGGCGG
>NZ_BDBA01000046.1 GCF_001612745.1 Nocardia amamiensis NBRC 102102
GACGGCCGCTCGGATGTGCCACGTCTTTCAGCCGCCATCCTCGACAGGACGGACGATAATCGCGCGTAGATTCTGACGCGGTGCCGCAGGTGACGCAGTCGAAGTGCCATGTCGTGCGCCTTCGCGCTTCGGTACCAGTCGCTCAGCGAGCGCGGGCTCGGACCATCTCCTGGGCGGCGACGCGGTAGCGGTCGGCGATGAGCCGGACCACGGCCGGGTGCACGCCGATGGGTTCGGCGACGCCGTCGGCGCCCGCCTCGTGCAGGCGCTGCTGGAACAGGCCGTGTGCCAGCAGGTACGAGGCGACGAAGACCCGGCGGGCGCCCGCGGCGCGCAATTCGGCGACCACCTCCGGTACGCGCGGCGCACCGGTGGCGACGTAGGCGATACGGACTCCGGTACCGAGGCGTTCGGCCAGCAGCGCGGCCGCGCGCCGGACGTCCTGGCGGGCGCGGGCGTCCGAAGAGCCCGCGGCGGCGAAGACCACCGCGTCACCCGGGGTCCAGCCCGCGGCGCGCAGGCGCAGTTTCATGATGCGCGCCAGCGCGGGATCGGGGCCCATGGCCGGGGTGACCACCGTCGCCGGATGGGCGCTCTCGGAGACCTCGCGTGGTACGTCCTGGTAGACGTGATAGCCCGAAGCCAGGAACGCCGGAACCACCACGGCGGGTACGGAGTCCCCAGTCGGGGTCGCCAGATCGCGCAGCACTTCCGCGGGCGAAGGACCGAGCACGTCCACGAATGCCGTACGCACCCAGGGGCTTTCCTCGGTGCCGGGCCCCGAAACCCCAGCACCGAGTTCCTTCGCCACGGCCTCGGCGAGCGCCGCGATCATCTGCACGCCCTTGGTGCTGCGGGTCCCGTGGGCCACCAGCACCAGGGCGGGCGCGGTCACCAGCTCCCCGCAGTCTGGATGTACCGAGGTGCCCGGGTCGGAATTCCGACGCCGGGCACCTGCGGGCCTCCTGTCGCGGTGGGCCGTTGGTTGTTGTCGGTGCATTCCGCCGGGTCCAGCGCGAGCCGGTACCCGCGTTTGACCACGGTCTGAATCGCTTTCGGCGTGCCGAGACCGGCGCGCAGGCGGGCGATCGCGGTTTCCACCGCGTGCGTGTCGTCGCCCCCGCCGGGCAGCGCGGCGAGCAGGTCTTCGCGGGAGACGACCCGGCCGGGCTGGCGGGCCAGCGAGCGCATCAGCGCCATCGGCGCGGGCGCCAGCTGACGCACCTGGCCGTCGACCACCACGCACGCACCGCGCACGCTGATGTTGTGGCCCGCGGCCTGGATCCGGTTGGCGCGCCTGGGCAGTTCCTCGGCGACATGGCGAGCCAAAGCACCGAGCCGAGCCCGCCCCGGCATCGATGTGGGCACCCCGAGCTCCTCCAGCGGGGCAGCCGTGATCGGTCCGACACAGGCGGGCAGCACCCGGCCGCGCAGCGCGTACAGCAGCCCTTCCAGCAGTCCGGTTTCCTTGGCGCGCATCAGCATGGACGCGACCGCGGGGGCGCTGGTGAAGGTGACGCAGTCCAGACCGGAAGTGACGATGCCCTCGATCAGGCTGTCCATCGGGCCCTGGTCGTCCGGCGGCACCCAGCGGTACACCGGCACCGGGACGACATCCGCACCGGCGCAACGCAAGACCTCACAGAAGTCCGGGACCGGTTCCCACTCGGTGGTGGCCCCGTGCAGCTGCACCGCGATCCGGACACCTTCCACGCCCTCCGCGAGCAGGTGGTCGAGCACCTCGGCGGACGACTCGGAGGCAGGCGACCATTCCTCGCGCAGCTCGGCGGCGCGGATGGCGCCCTTGGCCTTGGGGCCGCGGGCGAGCATCCGGGTGGTGCCCAGCGTGCGGCGCAGATCCTCGGCCAGGCCCCAGCCTTCGGCCGCCTCCATCCATCCGCGGAAGCCGATACCGGTGGTGGCGACGGTGATCTGCGGCGGATCGGTGACCAACTGCCGGGTGACGCGCTCGAGCTCGTTGTCGTCGGCCAGCGGAATGATCCGGATGGCCGGCGCGGACACGATGCTCGCTCCCCGGCGTTTCAGCAGCGTGGCGAACTCTTCGGCGCGCCGGGCCGCCGTGATGCCGACCGTGAATCCGGCCAGGCTGGCGCCCGTGTCAGGTGTTGTCATGCCGTTCATCCATCCGACGACGCGAGCCCGGCTGCCACCGGCTCGTTGGAAACCGAAACGATGCCGTCGTCCACGCGCACCGCGTACACCGGCAGCATCGCCGATTCGTCGTCCAGGCAGCGCCCGTCGACCAGGGAGAAAGCCTGCTTCAGCAGCGGCGAGGCAACGACGGGCACGCCGCCGCGGTCGCCGACGATCCCGCGCGACATGACCGCGGCCTTGCCGAACGGATCGATATTGCCGACGGCATACAGCATGCCGCCCTCGAGCAGAAACAGGGCCGCCTGGCGGCCACCTTTCAGCAACACCGCAACGCCGCGGCCGGGAATCAGGTAGTCGAGACGGCATGCCTGTGTCCACCCAGTGGTGGTAGCTGCGGCGATGCCGGTGGTGTCGATCACGGTCATCGGTGTCATCCTCCAAACGCCTTAATCATTGGTACCGGCGTTCTGTTTCCGGGCGGTTAAGCGGTCATTTCCCCTGCGTGGCGACCGGGACTTCGGGCAGTCCCAGCAGAACGGGAACCTTCCGCTCACCCGATTCGTCGAAGGAGATCGTCGGATCGGCCTCTTCCGGGGCGTTGACGAACGACACGAAGCGAGAGAGCTTCCCTTCGTCTTCCAGCACAGCGGCCCACTCGTCGCGGTAGCCAGCGACATGCTGAGCCATGGCCGCCTCGAGATCCTCGGCGATGCCCAGGCTGTCCTCGCAGATCACCTGCTTGAGGTAATCCAGGCCGCCTTCCAGCGCCTCCTGCCACGGCGCGGTGCGCTGCAAACGATCGGCGGTGCGGATGTAGAACATCAGGTACCGGTCGATGTACTTGATCAGCGTCTCGTCGTCGAGGTCGCCGGCCAGCAGCACCGCGTGCTTCGGGGTGAGGCCGCCGTTGCCGCCGACGTAGAGGTTCCACCCGTGCTCGGTGGCGATCACGCCGACGTCCTTGCCGCGCGCCTCGGCGCATTCGCGGGCGCAGCCGGACACGGCCAGCTTCAGCTTGTGCGGCGAGCGCAGGCCGCGGTAACGCTTCTCCAGCAGCACGGCCATGCCCACCGAATCCTGCTGGCCGTAGCGGCACCAGGTGGAGCCGACGCAGCTCTTCACGGTGCGCAGCGACTTGCCGTACGCGTGACCGGACTCCATGCCCGCGTCGACCAGCCGCTTCCAGATCAGCGGCAGCTGTTCCACGCGCGCGCCGAACAGGTCGATGCGCTGGCCGCCGGTGACCTTCACGTACAGGCCGAATTCCTTGGCCACCTCACCGATGGTGATGAGCTGCTCGGCGGTGACCTCGCCGCCGGGCATCCGCGGCACCACCGAGTAGGTGCCGTTCTTCTGCAGGTTGGCCAGGAAGTGGTCGTTGGTGTCCTGCAGTGCGGCCTGCTCGCCGTCGAGGATGTGGTCGCTCGAGGTGGAGGCGAGGATGGACGCGACGGTCGGCTTGCAGATATCGCAGCCGCTGCCCTTGCCGTGCTTGGCGATCAGACCGGAGAAGGTGCGGATGCCGGTGACCTGGACGATCTGGAACAGCTCGGCACGCGACTGCTCGAAGTGCTCGCACAGCGCCTTGGACATCTCCACGCCGGACTGCTCGAGCAGCTTCTTGAGCATGGGGACACAGCCGCCGCAGGAGGTTCCGGCGGTGGTGCACTTCTTGACCGACGGAACGTCGCAGGCGCCCTCGGCGATCGCCCCGCAGATCGCGCCCTTCGACACGTTGTTGCAGGAGCAGATCTGCGCGTCGTCCGGCAGGGCGTCGGCGCCGAGTTCCGCGCCCGCGGGCGAGATCAACGCAGCCGGTTCGGCGGGCAGCGGACGGCCGACGAGCGGGCGCAGCGCCGCATAGGCGGTGGCGTCGCCGACCAGGATGCCGCCGAGCAGGGTCTTCGCGTCGTCGGAGACGACGAGCTTGGCGTAGGTGCCCTTGGCCGCGTCGTGCAGCACGACCGACAGCGCGCCCTCGGTGACGCCGTGCGCGTCGCCGAAGCTGGCCACATCGACGCCGAGCAGCTTGAGCTTGGTCGACATGTCCGCGCCGGGGAACTCGCCCGCGCCGCCGAGCAGCCGGTCGGCCACGATCTCGGCGGTGCTGTAGCCCGGCGCGACCAGGCCGTAGCACACGCCTTCGACCGCGGCGCATTCGCCGATGGCCCAGATGTTCGGGTCGGAGGTCTGCAGGCCGAGGTCGGTGATGATGCCGCCGCGCGGACCGACCTCCAGGCCGGCGTCGCGGGCGATCTGGTCGCGCGGGCGGATACCGGCGGAGAACACCACCAGTCCGGCCTCGATGACCGACTCGTCCGACAGCGTGACCTGCACGCCCTGGTCGGTCGCCTCGATCGAGGAGGTGCCGACGCCGGTGTGCACGTGCAGGCCGAGGTCGGTGACCAGCCCCTCCAGGATGGCGCCGCCCCCCTCATCCACCTGGGCGGGCATCAGCCTGGTGTTGTACTCGACCACATGCGGGGTGAGCCCCAGCAGCCGCAGCGCGTTCGCGGCCTCCAGGCCGAGCAGACCGCCGCCGACGACCACACCGGCCGCTCCCGGTCCGGCGGCCTCCGCGGCGGCACGGATGCCGTCCAGGTCATCGAGGGTCCGGTAGACGAAGCACTCCGGGCGGTCGTGGCCGGGCACCGGCGGCACGAACGGGTAGGAGCCGGTGGCCAGCACGAGCGCGTCGTAGGCGAGGGTGTCGCCTGCCGACGTGGTGACCTTGCGCGCTTCCCGGTCGATCGACTCGGCGCGCTGCCCGAGCCGCAGCTCGACCAGGTCGTCACCGGCGTACTCGTTGCCGGGCAGGGCGAGCGCGGCGGCGTCCCAGCTGCCGACGTAGGACGAGAGGCCGACCCGGTCGTAGGCGGGCAGTTGCTCCTCGCTGAGGATGACCACCTGCCAGCGGCCTTCGGTGTCACGCGAGCGCAGCGCCTCGACGAACCGGTGCCCGACCATTCCGTGGCCGACGACCACCGCGGTCTTACGAGCGACTGTGGGGTTCATCTGTTGGTCCTCCTGGACTGGATCTGGTGTCAGGCGCGGGCCGACGAGCTGGTGGATTGGGACGGGGCGCTCTGCGAGCGGCTGGCTTCGGCTTCGGCTTCGAGTACGAACGTCTCGGCCTCCACGACGACATCGGAATCGGCGGCGATGTGGCCGACCGGGCGGCGCAGGAAGACCGCCCAGACCACCAGCGCGCAGACCACGTAGAAGGCCATGAACACCCAGAACGCGGTGGTCGCCGACGTGGTCGAGGCGTAGGAGGAGCGCAGCACCAGGTTGATGCCGACGCCGCCGAGCCCACCGATGGCGCCGACGAAACCGATGAGCGCGCCGGAGGTGTTCTGCGACCACGCGGACTGCTCGGCCGGGGTGGCGTCCAGGCTCTTGGACTTCGCCTCGAAGACCGAGGGGATGATCTTGGTGACCGATCCGTTGCCGATACCCGACAGCACGAACAGCGCGATGAAGCCGACGACCAGCGTGGTCATCACCGCACCGCTGGCCACGCCGTTGTTGCGGTCTGCCAGCGTGCTGGCCACTGCGACCAGTACCGCGGCGCCCATCATCGCGCCGAACACGTACAGCGTGACCCGGCTACCGCCAATGCGGTCGGCCCACTTGCCGCCGTAGGGGCGGGCCAGCGAGCCGAGCAAGGGACCGATGAACGCGATCTGCGCGGCGTGCAGGGTGGCCTGCACGGCGCTGTCGCCGCCGGCCTTGAAGCTGATCTGGAGCACCTGGCCGAAGGCGAAGCTGTACCCGATGAACGAGCCGAACGTGCCGATGTAGAGGAACGCGATCGCCCAGGACTGCGGCACCTTCAGGGCGGTGATCATGTACGACAGGTCGGCCTTCTGGTTGGGCAGGTTGTCCATGAACAGCGCGGCGCCGAGCCCGGCGAGCACGACGAAGACCAGGTAGATAGCGCAGATCAGCGACGCGTAGCTGTTGCCGAGGGTGGCGATCACCAGCAGGCCGATCAACTGGATCACCGGAACGCCGATATTGCCGCCACCCGCGTTCAGGCCCAGCGCCCAGCCCTTGAGCCGTTGCGGGTAGAAGGCGTTGATGTTGGTCATCGAGGAGGCGAAGTTGCCGCCGCCGAAGCCCGCGAACGCGGCGATCACCAGGAACGTCGTGTACGAGGTACCGGGCTGGTTGATGAAGTACAGGGTGAGCAGCGTCGGAATGAGCAGCAGGGCCGCGCTGAACACGGTCCAGTTGCGCCCGCCGAAGCGCGCGGTCGCGACGGTGTAGGGAATCCGCAGGACCGCGCCCACCAGCGTCGGCACCGCGACCAGGAAGAACTTGCCGGCCGGATCGATGCCGAACTTGTCGGTGGGCATGAACAGCACCATCACCGACCAGATCGACCAGACCGAGAATCCGACGTGCTCGGCGACGACCGACCAGATCAGGTTGCGCTTGGCGACGTTCTTGCCGCCCGCTTCCCAGGCCGCGACATCCTCGGCATCCCAATGCTCGATCTGCGGCCTGCGGATCTTCGTCCATAGCGCTTCCGAACGGTTACGCGTCAGCGTGCTCAACAGGGCCTCCCAAAGTCGGTTGGCCCCACGGTAGGAAATGGGTATTGCCGAAATGCTGCGCGAAATGACCGTCAAATCAACGGTTGCTCACGATTACCGGCGAACCAAGGTGAGTTTCTGCTGAATGTTTCGCGCATGTGACACAGCGGTTTCCGCGCGTGACAAAGTGGCCGATCCGGAATCGGACCGCCCGTGAGATGTGACGCGCGCTACCCGCCTGTGCGCGTCGCCCACATCCTTACCCGGCTCGCACAGCCACGCAACCGGAGTTGTGAGATTCGCGAAAAAGGTCGGCGGCTCAGCTCCAGGTGTCTTCGAGCATGCGCGGTTTGCAGGCTTGCCAAGCGCCGGTCAGCAACACGAGCACGGCGGCGCCGAGCATCCCGAATGGAGCGAGCCACCCGCCGGTCGCCGTGTGCAGCATCCCGAACAGCAGCGGCCCCGCACAGGCCACCGCGTATCCGACGCCCTGGGTGAAGCCGGACAGCGCGGCCGACCCGCCCGGGGTGCGGGTGCGCAGGTTGATCAGCGTCAATGCCATCGGGAAGGTGCTCGGACCGAGACCGAGCAGCACGACCCAGAGGACCGGCGCGGCCATCGGCGCGATCAGCAGCCCGGCGAACGCGATGAAGAACAGCACCGCGCAGCCCGCCACAACAGGGAAGGGATTACGGAACCGGGCGACCATGGTGGGCGCGGTCAGCGCGGCGACCAGGCCGACCACCGCGAACAGCCCCACCATCGCGCCGCCGTACCCCGCACTCGCCCCCGCCTCGCGCAGGACCTTGGGCAGCCAGGTGAACATGGAGTAGGTGATCAGCGAGGTCATGCCGAACATGCCCGCCATGCCCCAGGCGATCGGCGAACGCCACACGCGTCCAGCGCGCGGCGCCTGCTCCGGTGCGGCGGTCCGGTCGCCCTCGTCACGTCCGCGCAGCACCAGCAGCCACGGCACGGCCGCCGCGAAACCGAGCAGGGCCCACACCCCGAGCGAGATACGCCAGCCGTGCGCCTCGGCGACCGGCACCGCGGTGAAGGCGGGCACGACGGTGCCGAGCTGCACCATGACGATGTACAGCGAGCTGATCACCGCGAGGCGATCCGGGAAATACCGCTTCACCAGCGGCGGGATCACCACGTTGCCGATGCCCATGCCCGCGAGCGCGAGGGCGGAGAAGATCAGCAGCTCCATGGTGCCCGACATGAGCACCCGGATCAGCATGCCGGTGCCCGCCATCAGCATGGCGGTCAGCGCGGTGCGCTCCAGTCCGAGCCGGGTGGCCAGGATCGGGGTGAGCAGTCCGGACAGCGCGAACATGGCGGTCGGGATCATGCCGAAGACACCGACAACGGCGATGCCATAACCGATTTCGGCGCCGATCCGGTCGGCAAGCGGGCTGAACGCGGTGACGGCGACCCGCAGGGTGAGCGCGGACATCACGATCGCGGCCAGTACCAGCAGGCGGCCCTCGGTCAGCGCACGTCGACGCCGCTCGATCAGGACGGATTCCTGGCGGGTCACGATTTCCGGGAGGGTCGCAGTCACCGAGAAATCATAGGATGACCGGATGATGAGCGGCAATGATTTGTGATGGGCGGTACTCTGTCGAGGTGCAACCCGTCCGGCGCACCAGCCTCATCGCCCAGGTCACCGAACAGCTTCGGGCCGAAATCCGTTCCGGCCGTTGGCCGATCGGCTCACGCATTCCCACCGAGCCGGAGCTGACCGAGCTGACCGGCACCGGCCGCAATACCGTGCGCGAGGCCGTCCAGGCCCTCGTGCACGCGGGCATGCTGGAACGGCGCCAGGGCTCGGGCACCTATGTGATCGCGGCTTCCGACCTCGGCGGCGCCTTGGGCAAATACTTCGCCGACGCCGAGGAACGCGACGTGCTGGAGCTGCGCCTCGCGCTGGACACCACTGCCGCCGCGCTGGCGGCCCGCCGCCGCGACGACACCGACATCGCAAACCTGCTGCGCCTGCTCGCCGAGCGCGACAAGGAATGGGACGAAGACCAGGCCGCCGCGATCGAGGCGGACGTGCAACTGCACCGCGCGATCGTCGTCGCGAGCCACAACGCGGTGTACCTCGAGTTCTACGACTCGCTGCTGCCGATCATCGAACAGGTCATCCGGGCGCGGACCGCGAAGTCCGACGACTCCTATCCCGAAGAGCACGCGGCCCTGGTGCACGCGGTGATCGACGGCGATCCCGAGCGGGCCGCGGCGGCGACACAATGCTTCCTCAATTCCCTCATTGCCGAATATCCGGACGCGCGATAAACGCAAGACCGGCGAGGTAACCAAGTGGTCACCATCGGTATCCGGCCAATGTGAGTCGGAATTGCCGGGAATGTCACCGAAAGCCACGGGAACGCAACAACCGGCTCTTACCTTTGTCTCGACCGTAGCTAGGCACTCGACAGCCGCCGGCGGCAATATGCCGCGATGAGGGCCGGTCGAGCCGAATCGAGAGGAAGCCGATGACCGCCGTAGCAGCCACCGGCCAGCAGTCGCAGCCAACGACTTTCGAACACAAGAAACGCGGACGCTGGATCGACCACTGGGATCCGGACAACGTGGAATTCTGGGAGTCCGGCGGCGCGAAGACCGCGCGCAAGAATCTGATCTTCTCCGTGTTCGCCGAGAATCTCGGCTTCAGCGTCTGGGTCATCTGGGGAACCGTGGTCACCACCATGGGCCTGGCCGGCTTCGACTTCCTGGCCGGACTCGGCAAGGGCAACCCCACCGCGGTGAGCAACGCGCTGCTGCTGACCTCGACCCCGACTCTGGTCGGCGCCGCGCTGCGCATTCCGTACACCTTCGCCATCCCCAAATTCGGTGGACGGGCGTTCACCGCGTTCAGTGCGGCCATGCTGTTGATCCCGACCCTCGGTCTGGCCTACTTCGTCAACCAGCCGGGCACGCCCATGTGGGTCTTCCTGATCCTGGCCGCGCTGGCCGGTTTCGGCGGCGGCAACTTCTCCTCGTCGATGGCGAACATCTCGTTCTTCTTCCCCGAAGGGAAGAAGGGTGCGGCCCTCGGCATCAACGCGGCGGGCGGCAACCTCGGCGTCGCGCAGACCCAGCTCATCCTGCCGCTGCTGATCACCCTCGGCACCCACATCATGGCCAAGGATCCCGCGGGCTACCGGTTCGGCATCACCCTGTCGGTGCTGGTCTGGATACCGTTCATCCTGGTCGCCACGTTCGGCGCGCTGCGTTACATGGACAGCATCACCACCGCGAAATCCGACGGCAAGTCCTACAAGCTGGCACTCACCAATCGGCACACGTGGGTGATGTCGTTCCTGTACATCGGCACCTTCGGCTCGTTCATCGGGTTCTCCTTCGCCTTCCCCACCCTGATCAAGGCCAACTTCCCGGACCTGGCCAAGATCGGCTGGATCACCACGCTCGGTAACCTCGCCTTCCTCGGCGCGCTGGTCGGCTCGTTCAGCCGTCCGTTCGGCGGCTGGGTCTCCGACAAGGTCGGCGGCGCCAAGATCACCATGTTCGTGTTCGGCACCATGTCGGCCGCGGTCGCGCTCATCATGGTCGCGCTGGAGATGAAGAGCTTCCCGCTGTACCTGATCGCGTTCCTGCTGCTGTTCGTGGCCACCGGCATCGGCAACGGCTCCACCTACCGGATGATCCCGATGATCTTCAGCGCGGAGGCCAAGAAGTACGCCGCCGAACACGGCCTCGACATCACCGAATCGGTGGCCTCGGCCAAGCGCCAGGCTGGCGCCGCCATCGGCGTGATCGGCGCGATCGGCGCCTCCGGCGGTTACCTGCTCCAGCAGGCGCTGCGCCTGTCGAACATCAACTTCGGCAGCATGGCGCCCGCCTTCTGGGCCTACGCCGCGACCTTCCTGGTCATGGCTGCCGTCACCTGGTGGTTCTACCTGCGGTCCTCGTTCGCCGTCCAGCGCGTCCCCTCGCTGGCGTACGCGAACGTGTAACCGCCACAGCGTGTCCCGCGGTCCGGACCCCGCGGGACACGGGCGCGACGGCCCGCCGTTCCCCTCCGGGGAGCCGTGCGCCCCACCCGAAGAGACCGAACGTCCGCCCCATCGCCCGGGTGAAATCCCGGGTCCGGCAACGGGTCCCGGCCTGCACCGGGACGACGGGCGGGCGTTCGGTTTCGTCGTACCCGGGTCCGGTCGGTAGTACCGACGATCCGGAAGCTCAGCGCATCCTCGAATCGAAGGTCGGCCCGCCGTTATCGGCAGGCTGACGTTCGCATTTTCGTGCGCAGCGCTTACCCGATGCCGGTCCGGTCACCGGCGGGACGACGGTCGTGCTCACCGGGACGAGGTTGACCGATTTACCGATTCAGAGGTCGAGGCTGGACGATTGCGACGTCAGCTGGGTACTCCTCGCTTCGTCCTGCGACTGGAGCTTGTTGGCCGCCGTGGTCAGCGACTCCGAAAGCTCGGCGAGGTTCTGTTGCAGCAAGTTCCGGCGGCCTTCCAGATAGGTGGTGAACCGTCCGAACGCGCTCGCCGCCGATTCTTTCCATCCGTCGCGGCTGTCGGTGATCGCTTGATCGACCTCCCGAAGCTTCGTGCCGGAATCGTTGAACAGAATGTCGAGCCGACCGGCCGCACCACGTAGCAGTTCAGGATCGACAGATACGGAATCGGCCATCAAACGCCCCCTGTGTCTAGCGAATACGCGTAACTGCCCGCTACGATACCGGTCAGCACAAGCGATGCGATTTCTATGGGGGACGCTGGTCGATGCTGTTACCGGACATCCGTTGGTGGAACGAACACGCACTGGAAATGCTCGAATCGTCGCTGTCCCGCCGTATCACCACGCTGGAAGACGTCGACAACCAGCTCGCGGACATCGCCGAACTCCCAGGCTGGCACGGCGACGCCGCGGACGCGGCGCGCCGCAGGTTCACCGTCACCGCCGACCAGCTCACCGACGAAGCCGCGGCGCTCGGCGCGGTTCGTGAACTGACGAAACAGACCAGGGAAGCCGTCAAGCACCTGAAGGCCACCTTGGCCACGATCGACCAGACGGCCACGGCAAACGGTCTCGAAGTTTGGGACAACGGGCATGTCACCATCGCCGACCAGCCCAACGCACCCGACCCGGCGTCGGTGGAGGCCTTGCGCCTGGAACTGATCGAGGCCGCACGCGCGGTCATCCGCCAAGCCGACGACATCAACGCGGACGCGGCCGCGGTACTGAACAAGGCCGCCGACGGACAAATCGACGACAAGGACGCCGCGGACGTGTCCGCCGCATCCACCACCGGCGCATCGCAAGGCGGACTGACCGCGCCCGCTCCCCCGGAGAAGGGAACTCCACAGCAGAACAAGGAGTGGTGGGATGCGATGGACGAACAGCAGCGCCGCGAGGTCATCGAGAAGCATCCCGAATGGATCGGCAACCGCGACGGCATACCGTCCATGGCCCGCCACGAAGCGAACGTCAACCGGATCGATGACGAACGCACTCGATTGACGCAGGAGCGGGACAGGCTGCGGGAGGAGCTGAAAGACGCGCCCGACGGGTCCAGGTACCCGAACGCGCCTGATCCGTATGCCAAAGAGAAAGCGGAACTGGCCGGCGTCGAGGCGAAACTGAAGGATCTCGACGCGATCGAGGGCATCTTGAAAGACCGTCCGCTGGACCCGAGCAACCCAGACAAAGGCGCCCGTCTGCTATTGCTGGATATGCAGTCAGGAGAGAAGGGTATGGCCGCAGTCGCCGTTGGTGACCCTGATAACGCGGACCATGTCTCGGTCACCACGCCCGGCGTGTCTACGACGGTGCAGTCGTTGGGGGGCATGACCCGCGAGGCGGCGGCCGTGCAGGAAGAAGCGATGGACCAGTTGCGCCGGGCGGGCCGTCCTGATGAGCGCGTGGCGTCGATCGCTTGGCTCGGGTATGAGCCCCCACCGGAAATCGGACCGGAGGCGGCGAGCGCCGATCGAGCCAAGGAAGGTGCACCGAGGCTGGCGAACTTCTTCAATGGTCTGGACGCCGCCTCGAACAAACCGGATCCGCATATCACGGCCTTGGGCCACTCCTACGGGTCCTACACGACGGCGCTGGCGTTGCAGGATCCTGGCCCCGGCCAGCCCGTCGACGATGTTGTCTTCTACGGCTCACCGGGTATCAACGCCGATGACGAACCAGATCTCGGTCTGCCACAGGGACGTGGATATGTGATGCGCGCACCCGACGACCCGATCACATGGGCCGATGGCACCGGCGTGTTCGGCCCCGATCCCGTAACGACAAAGCTGGAGCAACTCTCTGTCGCCGAGGCTACGACGAGCGACGGCGTCCATCGCGAGGACTCGAACGGCCACAGCGAGTATCCCCGGCCGAGCGCGAACGGCGAACTTCGCACAGCCGCATACAACATGGCCGTGATCGTCGCCGGTCTACCGGAACGGGCGGTGCGCTGAGATGGCGAAGAAGGTAGTTGTACGACTACTGGCGTCGATCGTCGCTGCGGCGATCCTTAGCGGATGTGGAAGCAATTTGGATAACCCCGACCACCCGGTGACCAAAGACGAGATCGGACACGCGGAAGCGAAGATGCGGCAGCTGCCGTCTGTGGAAGCCACTGAGCGACAGCTCATCGCGATTATCCATCAGATCGCAGATGCCGCGAAAACCATTGCACCTGAACTCGACTGGCGGATCGATGTCAATCGCGGACAGGACACGCTTGGCTGCCCATCCCCGTACCTGGAGACCGACGGGGTATCGATGTCGACCGACCGCCTCGTCTCGTTGGTGCCGATTGCCGACAGCGAGTGGCCCAGCGTTCTGAATGCCGCCCGCGACATCGCCGCACAAAACGGAATAACATCGCTCACCATTCGCGTCGACAAACCCGGAGACCACGATGTGATACTGCACTCCCCTGACAACGGCAACGAGATCAAGCTCGGCACATACAAGGCCGCTCTTATCGGCGGCTCAACAGGCTGCCGCTACCGCGAAGAAGACCTGCGAAAGCAACCCGGAAACTGATCGGCCACAGTCACTTTGCCATGCCATCATGTGTCCCGACCAACCAATCGCACAGCTGCGCGGCGTCGCTGAGCCCGATCAACTGAACCAAGCCCCAGTTCTCCTGATGGTTCGGCGCAACACGCAATCGGCTCTGCCAGTCGTCGGCATATTCACGCAGCGCGATAATCATCTCGTCCACCGCTTCGTCGAAGGTGGCGCCGTCTGCCGAGATGGGAACTCCCGGCAGAAACACAGACCAGCCCCCGTTTTCGGCCACCACCCGGGCAGCGGCGCAGAGCTCGGTCAGGGCACAACGTAGTCGTTCTGCATCGACGACCGCGGCGTATTCGTCGTCACGACGTACAGTGGCAACTCGCCCCTGTCCTGCGGCATCCAGCAGGTCCTTCAGGTGCGCACGGGCTTCGGTATAGCTCTCGCAATGCACCGCGTACATGGCACCCCTCCATTCGCTGTGACCAACAGGCCGACGAGCCCGCAGTTACGTCAAGTACTTAGCTTGTCAAAGTGTTACTCGGACGCGGTATCACTCGAACATGTGGCAGGTCCCGCCCCCGTAGTGGTGGTCAATAAGGTAGGTGGACCCCGTCGCGTACTTCCGTGACCGTCCGGTTGATCATCTGCTGCAAAGTGGTGGCGATGCGTTCATTTGTGGTGGGTTTGACGGTCAGCGTGTCGGTGCCGAAGGTGACGTAGCGGCCGTCCTCTTCGACGTCGTTGATCTGGAAGTCCTTGCGGCCCTGAGTGTGACGATTGTCGACGCTGCCCATGGCGTAGACGCCGACGTGGCCGATCAAGGTCATCGCGCGGGTGAAGAATCGCTCGAACTCCTCCCGTGGTGTCGGCCGCCAGGCGTCGCGGACGGGCGGCCGTGGGCGGCCCAGTTCATCGGCCGTGACCTGCAGTTGCTTGCCGTGTCCCGCAGCGCAGCCGGGGAGCACGTCGACCACCGTCCGCGCCACTTCACCGGCGGGCAGCAGCGTCAGTACGACGTCACCGCCTTGTTCCGGGTCCCGGCCCGGCCCTTGCACCGCGACCGCCCCGTGCTGGTAATGCACCCCGGCATGCGCACGCAACCTGCGGTCGCGCCGGGCGCCGGCGAACGCGGCCAGTTCCACTCGCGCCTCCGGCGCCAGCAGTACTTCGACCGTACGCAGCAGATCGTCATCGATGCGCGGTCGCAACGATCGCGCCGCCGCCTGCCGCAGCCGCAGGCTCTCCGACTGGAACTCGGTCGTGTACTGGTGCCGCAGTGGATAGGGCAGCACGTCCCGTCCGGTGGACTCCCACAGAGTCCGGAATTCGAGCGCGGTGAACCGCCAGCTCCGCACTTCAGGCATGGGAAATGTCCTTACGATGCCGGGTTGTCGCCGATGACCGGCGGCACCGTCCCGGGCAGGTCCTCGAGCCCGGTGAGTTCATTGCCGTGTTCCTGCGTGATCAGGTAATCGGGAATGCCCTTGCTGGACTCGTCATCGGACTTGCCGCCGCGCGCACCGGGCGCCATCCCGCCCGGCATGCCGCCCATGCCGGGCCGTCCGGACGGAGTTCCCGACCGCGCGGCGGCCGGGACGGCTCCGGTCGGGTTCGGTGTGCCCGGACGCCCGGAAGGGGGCACGGACACGCCCGGCGAGCCGGGACCGGTGGGACTTCCGGGGCTGCCCGGCGTGCTGAGATTCGGGCTGCCGGGAGTGCCCGGGGCACCGGGCGTGGTGGAGGCAGGGGTGGTCGAAGCCGGTGTCGTAGACGCCGGATCGGTGCTTGTCGATTGCGGTGTCTCCGCCGGGTTATCCGTGGACTGGGTGCCCGAAGGGGTGGTCGAGTCGGTCGGCGACTCGGTCCCGGTAGGATTCGAGCTGGGAGATGGTGTGCCCGAGGGGTTTCCGCTACCGGTATTCGTCCCCCGGGGCTTGGTATCGCCCGGGTCGGTGCCACCCGGATTCGTGACCGGCGTCGGACGCGGAATCACCGGCACATTGGTATCGGACTCCATCACGACCGGCGCATACACGGTGCGCAGCACCCGCAACGCCTCGGCCTTCGCATTGTGCAGGGCCACATCGTCGTTGCGCCAGCCACGCCCGGCCACCCAGGCACGGACGTTGTCCACGCCGCTGCGGTGATCCGGTGCGTGCGGGACCAGCTGAACGGTGGGCTCCAACCCGGTCCGCAATTCGGCCAGCTTGCTGCTGGTCAGGCGGGCCGCATTCGTGACCTGCGCACCCTGGGTGGCGTAGTCGCGGACCGCGCTCGCCGCCGCGTCGCGCGCCGCACCGCGCCAGACGCTCTCGTCGGTTCCGCGCGCCATTGCGGTGGTGAATTCGGTCAGCGAATTATGGTTGCGGTTCGCGATGTTGTTCCAGGCGCCGATCAGGTCATTGACCGCGGCCAAGCCTATTTGATCGACTTTGCGCCGCAGCGTGGCAACGTCGTCCTTGTCGAACTCATCCGCGGCGAGCACTTCCCTGGGCCGGAATTCGCCCTGGAAGCCCAGGCCGGCCGCCCCACTGCGGACGCTGTCGCGCTGTCGGTTGTATGTGTCCTGCACCGCGAACGGATCGACATCGGGCCGCAACTCTTCACCGGAAATCCAGTTGGTGACGTTGCGGAGCACCGTCGAGCCCAGATCGGAGTTGAAGACCTGCAGGCTGCTGAATGGGTTGCCCATCAGCGCACCTGCCCGGTGGCGTTCGCGATCGAGACCGCATCCCGACTGCACTCGAGCGAGTTCGCCATGACCTCACACATATTCTTCGCGGTCTGCATCATCCGGAATTCCCGTGCGGGGTCGAAGAGTGCTGCCGCAGCAGTGCTGACGCTCGTGCTGAACGACCGGTCCCTGCACCCGACAGCTCCCGATGCGAGCCCGAAGCCCGGCAGCGTCAACGTGATTCGACGGCCCATCCCCACCCTCTCGCCCCCTGACGTCTCGAGTTGCGCCAACAGTAGCAGACGACCAGCAGGTTCTCACTGGTATGCGTCTCCAGCACCGCGGCATACGTGGCCGAAGCGCTGTGAAAGCTCACGTTATAGACACTGTATATCTGTGACGATCACCATGAAAGGGATGCTGCACAAAGATATTTCGCAGTCAAGCCTGTACATTTCGGACTCCCGTCAGTGCCGACGGCTGCGTACTTTTTGATTCACCCCGACATCCGAGAGCCGCCACGTGCAGTCACGACAGATCAGATCCCCTGATCGGCATGCCCTCCGATGTCTCCCGGCACACCTGGAGCTACACGCCGATGAGCAATACCCCCACGACGCCAGTCCTGTCCGTCGTGATCCCCGCATTGAATGAAGCGGCGGGCATCGTCCGCACACTGGACCGCCTCGTCGCACAGGACGCTATCCACGAGATCATCGTGGTCGATAACGGCAGTACCGATGACACCCGCCGGATCGTCGCCGAATACGCGATAAATCAGCCCAAGGTCGTCCTCATCGAGGAGCTGCGCAGGGGCGTCGCCCGCGCGCGAAACACCGGATTCGACAAGGCGCGTGGCGATTTCATCGGACGGACCGACGCCGACACCCTGGTCGCACCGGACTGGGGCGAGGTCATCACGCGACACCTGACCGAGCATCCCGACACCGCGGCGGTCACCGGCATCACGACCTACTACGACTCACCGGTCGGCTTCTTCCTCGAATTCGGCTACTACCTACAGCAACGCCGCGGCAAGCTCGGCGGCCGGGTCGGCAATATGCACGGGCCGAACATGGCCATTCGCCGAACGGCGTGGGAGAAGGTCCGCACGGAAACCGCGACCCGCCCGGACGTGATCGACGATCTGGATCTGGCGCTGTGCCTGACGAAGAACGACTTCGTCATCGACCAACTGACGCATATGCGCGCCGAGACCTCCGCCCGCCGCCGCAAAACGAGCCCGCGCCGCTGGTGGGATTTCCAGCTCGCCGGTCTGCGCACCATCAGCAGCCAGGGCTACACGGTGCACCCGTTCCACCGCGCCGTCATCGTCGGCGCGTGGCTGACCCACACCATCCAGTGGCCGATCTACCGGCTGTGGGACTTCGATCGCCGGCGCTTCACACTCCGGCCGAACGCGGCCCGGGAATTCCCGCTCTCGAACTGAAGCCGTGGAGCCGCCCGGCCGATACCGCCGGGCGGCCGAATGGCCCTGGTCCGCGTGCCCACCGGGACCGTGACACTCCGTATTCCACGGTCGCGATCGGTCACCGTCGCCAGAAGAAGTGATGCACCACCCCGCTCGGGCTCGGGATCCGCTCCAGATGGAAACGGTCGACAAGTTCGTCGGGACTTGTCCACAACCGTTCACCACGGCCGAGTTCGGCCGGCGCGACGACGATGTGCATTGTGTCGATGAGGTCGGCGTCGAGGAACTCCCGGACCGTGGCGACGCCGCCGCCGATTCGCACATCCTTGCCCTCGGCGGCGGCGAATGCCTGCGTCAGCGCGTCCTTCGGGGACGCGTCGAGAAAATGGAACGTGGTGTCCCCCAAGATGATCGATGGCCGCTCGTGATGAGTGAGGACGAACACCGGTGTGTGGAACGGTGGTTCGTCTCCCCACCATCCCTGCCAGTCGTAGTTCTCCCATGGCCCGCGATGCGGACCGAACTTGTTGCGCCCCATGATCTCTGCGCCGATGTTGTTGGTGAAGTCGCGGGTGCAGTAGTCGTCGAGGCCGTAGGTTCCCCCGGGGTCGGTCCTGGTGGGCCAGTGCGCGGTGGCGCCCGCCCAGAACATGAGCGCCGCCGGATCGGCGTGGCCGAACGGGCGCTCGAGGCTTTGCCCCTCCCCGGCACCGTATCCGTCACTCGACACGGTGAAGTTCTGAACGCGGACCAACTGTGCCATCAGAGCCCCTTTCTGGTTGCAATCTGCAATCAGTTCGAAACTTACCTAGACTGATCCCATGGCGCAACCAGTTGCTCGCGACAAGCTGCGGGTGGCCCCGGGCAAGTCGGGCTGTCCGATCAATATGACGATCGAGCTCCTCGGGGACCGGTGGAGCCTGATCGTCCTGCGCGACATCATGTTCGGCGGCAAGACCCACTTCCGCGAACTGCTCGCCGCGTCCATCGAGGGCATCGCGTCGAACATGCTGGCAAGCCGCCTCGCGAAGCTCGTCGACGCGGGCCTGCTCACCCGCGACGACGATCCGAGCCACCGCCAGAAGGTCGAATACCACCTCACCGAGGCGGCGATCCAGCTCGTCCCGGTGATGGCCCAACTGGGCGCGTGGGGCGCACGCTGGCTGGACACGACCCCGGAACTGACCGTGCGAGCCGAACTGCTGGCCGCCGGCGGTCCCCCACTATGGGAGCGATTCATGGCCGAACTCCGCGCCACACACCTGGCCGGAGCACCGATACCTACGGATGGCGTGCTCGCAGAACTGACCGCCGCCTATCACGAAGCAGCAGCTGCTCACGGACACTAAACTGGATAGACCCGAGTACCGCTCACATTTCTGCGATGTCCGACCTATCGAACGCAGTTGCTCAGCGCGGCTGATCGGTGGTGTTCGTGATCTGAGTAGCGTTCTCGATGTCTTGGCCGGTGATGCGCTTGAAGGAGATTGCCATGACCTCGCGCATGTTCTTCACGGTCTCGATCTCCTCGAGGATGACCTGATCGATCGAATTGGCCTCGCCGGTGGCTTGTTTCAGGAACTTCTTTTCCAGATCGTGAGCCATTTTGAAATCGCCGAAACCGGAGACGCGCTGAGTTCTGCGCGCGTCGATGAGTATTTCTTCTAGATCGGCGATGCGCTGGTCACATGCTTTCGCGCAGTGGTATGCGGCGTTCTCGTCGTCGAGGTACAGTTCACCGGCTCGAGCTTGGCTGGCAAGCCGACTCCACAATGATGCGTTGTCCTCACTCAAATGACCCCTCCCTCATCAACGCGGCAGCACAGGCACAATCGATTCACCAACCCCATGCAGGATTGTGCACGGGTCTTCGAGATTGTCCTGGCCAGCCCGGTTCGAAACGGACAATTGCAGTAGCCCTTGGGACGCGGGGAACACGGCATCGCACTCCAGATCTTTCGCCGCGCCCTCGACCCTGAACTGCCGACCTGGACGGCCCGCGAGCTCGACATCCTTGAACTCGACGTTGCCGGGCTTACTCTCGACCTCCGAGACCGCGCGACCGGCTGAATACACCGTAATGAAGTACTTGGGTCCCTTCCAGCCGCAGATCTCCCAGCCGGACTGATCGACTCCGGCGATACCGGACTTCTTGGTTGCCGGATCAACCCCGGCCGCCCGCAAAGCATCATCAGGAATCCCCGTACACGGGTCGAACAGGGCTTTCGCAGCGGTAGTGCTGGTGGTGGGCGAGCCGCTCGTGGCGTCTCCGCACGCCACGACACCCGAGGCAATCAGAAAACCGGTAAGCACCAATGTGATTCGACGGCCCATCCCCACCCTCTCGACCCGTGACGACGCAGGTTGCGCCAACAATAGCAGACGGCAGCCTCGACGGTTGTACACCGGAATCACGGGCCGCCGTCTGCTAGTGACATGGTTCGACCGATCAGGCAGGCCAGGCGAATTCGTTGTTTATCACGCCTGCCGTGAAGGCGTCCCACTCGCCCGGCGTGAAGAGCAGTGCCGGGCCGGTCGGGTTCTTCGAATCACGGACGCCGACGTGACCAGCGGCGAGCCAGGCGACTTCGACACACGACTCGCCATCTCCGCTGTGTCTCGACTTGAACCATAGCGCGCCGGATAGGTCGTTGGTCACTGTTCGTATCTCCTTGCAATGTTCCTGATCAGATCTCTTGACGGTCGTTCTTCGAGCGCAGCACCCCGAAGAGCGTCAAAAATTCCCAGAAAGCGGTCTACGTCGCTACCCTCTTCGAAAATCATTGTGCCAATGGCGCCTTCGGTGTAGACAGCAGACGGCTCGTTATGCGGGAAGTCGATGATGATGCAAGGCGGTATAGCCAGACCTGCTGGGAATCCTGCACTGAACGGAACTATCCGGATCGATACGTTGTCCAGTGTGCTCATGTCGGCAACATGGCGGAGTTGCGAAGACATGGACCGCTGAGAGCCGACAACGGTGTACATGACCGACTCGTGCAGCAGAAACTCTGCTTGCACTGGCTTGTGCCGACGAGTGAGTATCGCCGAACGCTGCATTCGCAGCGCAACACGCTGATCCAACTCTTCCGGGGTATCGGTCTGCGGAGACGCCACTACGTGTCGTGCGTAGTCGGCGGTTTGCAAGAGGCCCGGAATAACCAGCGAATTGAAGAAGTGGAATCCCGTTGCCACTGCTTCTAATTGAAGGTAGGTGTTGAATCCCGGCCGAATCAGAGTTCGGAAGTCCTCCCACCAAAACCGAGAACTGGACTGCTCTACGAGTAATTTCAGATACTCCGTCCGTTCTTCTGAAAGCCCATAGAACTGACAGATGTAATCGACATCCCGAACCTTGACCTTCTCGTTCTGACCGAGTTCGAGCCGACTGAGTGTGGAGCGGCTGAACTCCAGGGCTTCGGCTACCCGTTCGAGGGTGTAGCCGTGCGCCTGGCGCGCGTCGCGCAGCGCTCGGCCCAGCTGTCGATGCTGCAGCGTCGTCCTGCGCACGTCTGACCTGGTACCCACCATTCTGTGTTCCTCCCCTGCTTCCCACGTAGTGACCTGTGTTTTCCCACGGCGAGAGTCGCCGTGCGCCGAACTCAGGAAGCTTCCAGGGCATACACACCGATTGCCGCGCACCGGCCGTTTCGAGCCTCGCTTCGTGAGTACGCCCGCAGCATATGCGCATGCCCGAGCAACACGGAAGACAACTCGCGACCATGACGAATTCCCGACTGGCAGAGCGGACTACGCCTGACAGCCGGGTCCAGCCGAAGGCGGTGTGCCCACCCGCCAAGTGGGTACGCGTCGCCGCATCGGGGCATCCCGTCGAAGAGGTGGCGGGACGGTGAACCGGGACACCCTGCTCACGCCACCTGAGGTGTGTGGACATGCTGATCTGCGGCTGGCGCACGCGCAGATGCAGGCGCATCGTGCCTGCCGCGTGCAGCGGTGCGCGTGGAAAGCGGCGGCGCATCACACGCTGGTGGCAGCGGGACGGCTGACACCCCAGACACTCAGCCCGCGTGAACGCGCCGCCGCACGCGGCATACCGTTTCCGCCCGCCGACCAACTCGGTCCTTCCGACCCGCGACCGGCCGCGCGCACATTGCACGAAGTGCTGGAACGGCTGTCGGAGCTGGCGGCACCACCGGAACCGCTGTGGGGGTGAACGTTGCATCGGACCACGGTCGGCGACACCCACGCCGGATGGCGGTTGGTCGGGCATCGCATCGAGATCCTGTTCTTGTGCGACGACCGCGACACCACACCCGCCTACCGGCTGCGCAGCGACGGCAGCACAGTGCCGATCCCGTTGGGGCAGTGCGGCCTTGTCGCATTCGATGAACGCGCACTCCCGGACCTGGCCCAGGCCCGCGAATGGTTCCCCCGCCACTTCCACCTCTGGGACGCCGTCCGCAAGCACTACTGGCAGGTCCTGCTGTCCACCCACGGCCCCCACCCCACCGACCTCCCCCTCCCACCCCAGTAGCCGCCCACGAGCGGCACACCCCTGCGGCAAAACGCGAGTAGACCCCTCCGTGGTGTGCCACTCGCAGCCTGACTTGATTGAAGAGGGAAATGCCTAAACGACGAAAGCAGCGGCGGTACAGGCGGAAGACGCCGGCGCAAGCAGTGATGGCGTCCGGCATACGGTATCCGCCGGACACCGCGATAGACGCGATCCTCGCCACCATGATGGCCGAACGCAGTCGCGACGTGACAGACGCGGATGTCGACTCGATTCACTTCTGGGGGTTCGCTTGTACCGACAAACCCGGTACCCAGGAGACGGCCCACACCGTGATCGTCCTGGATCCCGACGCCGAACGCTCCCCGATCCTGGACGCGGCCGAATGGCTGATCCGTAGATTCCACGGCCGCCTGTGGGGATTCGGACTCGCCTACCGGGCCGTCGGGGAGATCTTCGCCGGTCCCGGCCGGGTCCCCGACGAGGCGATACAAGCGGCGATGGCGGGCAAATTGCACGAACGCGCCGGAGCCGATGACATGTGCGCGGCAACCATCTTCGACGCCCGCGCACGCACCTACACCGCACTCACCTACACCCACCTGCCCGAACTCGGCCCCACCCCCACCTGGATCAACGACACCCGCACCGACACCGACACCTGGATCGAGCTGTTCGACCAACGCGTCGTCGCAGCACACGCCTGGGCAGCGGCGATAACACTCGATCCCGACCGCAACCACGCCGCCATAGCCCTGCTCCGAACACCGTGAAGGGGTTCGACAGTCCGGCGTTCTGCGGCGGCCGAGGCGCGACGGCGAGCGCGCCCGACACGGCTGTCGCCGGCTTCGAGGAACCGTACCGTTCGCCATCTGGTATTCGATTCAGGTACCGACGAGTCGGTTATCTGGATTCAAAACAGTCATAGTGGATGACTCATTCCGAATGCTCACGTCGTTTTGCACATGAAAATTGTTGTCAGACAAGTAAATACCCACATTATCCGAAGACACAGTCCCATGCAGGGCGATACCATCGCCCTGTGGGGAACCGGCTTGCGCTGATCGTCGGATCGGAATGCGACGCGATGCCTCGCCTCGGTTTTCCGGGCGAGCTGGCGCGCGCATTATCGTCGGCACTGGTGACGTCCGGGGGATGGCGCCCGTACGACGGCGAGTCCATGACGTTGACGGATCCGACACTCGCGCAGCTGCATTCGGTGTTGGAAGCGGCCTTCGAAGCGGCGAATGAGCAACGGGCTACGTTGCTACTCGGTTTCATCGGGCATGGACTGGCCGTGAGCGGGCCCGCGAGGTACTACTTCTTCACGAAGGATTCGCAGCCGCCGACGGCAAGCGGCGGCCGCGCGTTCACCTCGAACAAAGCGTTCAATCTGCCGTCGACGGTCGGCGAGCTCGCCAGCGCATACCCCGGCATCGACGGGCTGATCGTGCTGGTCGACGCGTGCCAGACCGAGGGAGCGACGCAGGCCGCGGTCCGGGAATGGTCCGAGACGGTAGTCCAGTCGACCGGCCGGTTGGAGCTGTTGGTCGCGACTGACGGCGGGCTGGCGTACGACGGGTGTTTCACCCGTTCCATGCTCGATGCCTTCGGTGTCGGCCTGCCGCTGCGTGGTGAGCACATCCTGCCCGCGGACCTGCGCGACTCGACCGCGAATTCGTGCACATCGCAGCTGCCGCAAAGTCTTTCGATCGCGGTCGGGGAGGTCAACGAGCACGGCGACCCAGGCCTGTGGCTGGTGCGCAACGTCGCCAGGACGAGTGACGCGGTCACCGGCCGGGCGGACGCCACGACTGTCGACGAGTTGACCTCGCGGCTGTACGTGACCGCGATGATGCGCAGGCAGCTCAACGAGCTGGCCGGCTACGGATTCGAGCGACTCCGGGGAATCGTCGGCTCCGGTGGATCCGGGAAGTCCGTGCTGATGGCGTTGCTGGTGCGTCCCGGCCTGACCGCGACGTCGACCGCTCCCACGATGCGCACCGCCGCGGTCAGCGTCGATGCGGCCGTCTTCCTGACCGGGACCAGCACCGCCGACAGACTCATGCGCGAGATGGTGGTACAGCTGCGACGGCGGCTGCGCGATTCGGCCGGACAACAAGCGGCCGAAGCTGTTTCGGATTCCGGCGAGCGAGGCGACGCGATCACGGCGGAACTGCACGGCGTGCTGCGCCGGTTCAGCCACGCCGAGTATCAGGTCACCGTCGTCATCGACGGCGTCGACATCCCCACCGAGCCCGGCCACCGCGAAGGCATCGCCCGCACCATCGACAGTCTCACGACACACGCCGACTACGAGCACGTGCGGGTGATCGTCAGCGCCAGGACCGGTTCCGATGTGCTGGCACTGCCCGCTTTCGGGCGCATGCGGTCGTTCGCGCTGCCTGCCCCGACCGCATCCGACGTCCACGCGTTCCTGCGTGCACACGTGCGCGACCAGCGCGGCGAGCCGTGGCCGGAGGCCAGGATCACCGCGCTGCTGGCGTCGGCGGACCTGGCGGACACCGGAAGCGACCAGTCGGCGACCACCGGCGGCTGGCTGCTCGCGCGGCTGATCGTCGACGTCGCCGCCCTGCTGACCGACGCGGACCTCGCGCGTGGGCTCGATGTCGATCTCCTGGCTCAGCGGCGGCTGGAGGCGATGCGTGAATCGCTCACTCGCACCGGCGACACCGCCGCCGTCGACCATCTCGGATTCCTGATCGCCCTCGTGCTGACCGGCGGTCCGGGTCCGGTCCTACCGATCGAGGTGCTGTGCGAATCGATCAAAGAGCTCGGCCCGTCCGATATGCCGGAGCCGCAGGTGCGCAACCTCGCGGTGGGCCTCGGCGCGCTGCTCAGCCGCCGCCGCCCGAACACTCCTGACGAGCACATCGGGCTCGCGCACACCGCGTTGCACGTGTCGTTGACGGCCGCGAATGCCAGTGTCGGCGTGTCGCCGCGGCGCGCCAATCGGGCCATCCTGCTCGCATTGCAACGGTGCACCTCGGCGCAGGCCGCGGCATACCGCGAGGTCGCGGCGATCCGTCATTACCTGGCCGCAGCAGATCCCGGCGGCGCGCTCGCATTCCTCACCAGCATGTCCGTGGGTTCGGTGGACGAGCGCATCGCACTCGGGGAATCGTGGCTGCCGAGTTTCACCAGGCGATTCGGCGCGCAACACCCGACTACCCGGCAGCTCTCGGACACCATCGATCAGTGGCGCGCACAACGTGCCCGTGCCGAATCGATGACTCGTCCGACAACGCGCCTGGCCCTGCTGAGCGCTGCCGTCGTCGCGGTCGTCCTCGGCTTGTGGATCGTCCTCGCGGCGCCGACCAGGGATGTCGCCCTTGAAGGCGTCGGCACGACGATCACCGTGGACTCGTCACCGCCGGTTCCGGCCGAATCGTCGCCCGGCGAGGAAGCGATCGTCGCGCCCCTGGACCCGACGACCACCGCACGGAACGTCACCACGACGCCGTCGGCCGTTGCACGCTCGGCCACCGTCACGACCAAGACCACAACGACAACAAAAACAACGACAACAACGACGACGACCAAGACCACGACGACCACCACCACGACCAAGCCGCCGCCCCAGTGCCCGCACGTCGTGGAAACCCTGCAATTCGGAGCGGTCACCGTCGGCAGCACCGCGCAGCAGGACGTCTCCTTCGTCTGGCGAGCCTGCTACGACGCGTCGAAGGCGGACTTCTCCGGACCCGGCTACAGCATCGTCAACAGCGATTGCGCCCAGCCCGACAAAGTCTGCCTGATCCGGTTCGCCTTCACTCCCACCGCGCAACAGCAGTACAACTACAAATTCGCGATACCGGACGACGACGGGCTGACCGTCGTCCGAATCCTGCTGCGCGGCACCGGAACATAGCGGTTGCGGTCGATCGACGGGTCGTCGCTGCATTTGCCTGGCCGCGGCAACGACATCGGGACGTACGCCGGGTAGACCGGGAGGTTCCCGGGTCAACTGTGATAGGTGTACGAGAGTCCGTTGCTGGTGCCGCCCGGGGCCGTGACCGTTACGGCGACGACGCCCGTCCCAGAAGGCACTGTGGCCCTGATCCGGGTGCTGGAGGTGACGGTGAACGACGTCGCCGCCTTCGTGCCGAAACGCACGGCGGTCGCGCCGGTGAAGTTCGTGCCGGTGAGGGTGATCGTGTTGCCGCCGGAGAAGGACCCGTGGTTCGGGGTGAGCTGGGTGAGCGTCGGTGCGGGGAGATGGGTGTAGTTGACGCCGTTGCTGGTGCCGCCGGCGGTGGTGACCGTGACGGCGGCCGTTCCGGCAGCCCGCGCGGGGACGACAGCGGAGATCTGGGTACCGGAGACCACCGTGAAGGACGTCGCCGCAGTGGTACCGAAGGTCACCGCGCTGGCACCGGTGAAGTTCGTTCCGGTGAGGGTGACGGTGTTGCCACCCGCGGCCGGACCCGAATTCGGGACTATCGAGCTGAGTGTGGGCGCGGCGACATAGGTGTAGACCACGCCGTTACTGGCGCCGCCGACAGTGGTGACGGTGACCTGGACCGATCCGGCTGCCCGCGCGGGGACCACAGCGGAGATCTGGGTTCCGGAGACCACCGTGAAGGACGTCGCCGGAGTGCTACCGAAGGTCACCGCGCTGGCACCGGTGAAGTTCGTTCCGGTGAGGGTGACGGTGTTGCCACCCGCGAGCGGACCCGAGTTCGGGACTATCGAGGTGATGGTGGGCGCGGCAACGTAGGTGTAGACCACGCCGTTGCTGACGCCGCCCACGGTAGTGACCGTGACCGCGACAGGCCCCACCGTCCCGGCGGGCACCACGGCAC
>NZ_BDBA01000047.1 GCF_001612745.1 Nocardia amamiensis NBRC 102102
GGCGCAGCGGCGCCAGCGACAGCGGCACCGAACGGACGATCACCGCCATCCGCGACCACGGCACCCCGGCGGTGAGGTGCGCGCGGCGCAAATGGTCGGCGATCAGCGCGGCCTCCTTCGCGGGCGTGGCGAGCACGCGGACCCGCACCTCGGCGCTTTCGTCCTGTGGCGCCACCTGGTCGGGCACCGGAAAGCGCTGTGGCGCGGCGCCGGGCAGACGAGCGGCTATCCGCGCGACCGCCAGCCGCACCTGACCGCTGAACCGGTGGTTGTCCCGCAGCACGATGCGCTGGCCGTCCGGCGCGTCCAGGTCGGCGACGAACCGCGCGTCCGCGCCGCGGAAGGCGAACACGGCCTGATCGGGATCGCCCGCGATCACCGTGGTCCGCGCGCTGCGCCCGATCGCCTTGACCAGGATCGCTGCCTGCGGGTCGAGGTGCTGGGCGTCGTCGACCAGCAGGTATCCGATTCTGGAGCGTTCCGCGGCAAGCAGATTCGGGTCGGCGGCCAGCGCGTCCAGCGCCGCGCCGACCAGTTCGGCGGCGTCCAGCGCGGGCGCCGTCGCCTCCGGCGCCTCCACGCCGACCGACCAGCGCAACAGCATGGTCTGTTCGTAGCGGAGCGCGAATTCGCCCGCCGCCACCCATTCCGGCTTGGCATGCTCACGGCCGAGGCGAACCAGGTCCTCCGGCCCGATACCGCGCTCGGTGGCCCGGAGCATGAGATCGCGCAACTGCTCGGCGAATCCACCGAGCGCCAGCGCGGGCCGTAGTCGCTGCGGCCACAACCCGTTCGCGCCCGCGGCGATATCCGCCAAGTCGCCGCGCAACATCTCGCGCAGCACCGCGTCCTGCTCGGCGCCGGTCAGCAAACGCGGTGGCGGGTTGCTGTGCGCCGTCGCGTGTCTGCGCAGCACGGAGAAAGCGTACGAGTGCACGGTGCGCACCAGCGGCTCTCGTGTGGCGCCGGGCACACCACCCTCGGCGCCGGGACCCGGCCCGGCCAGCCGCGCGCTGATGGCGTCGCGCACCGCACGCGCCGCCTGCTTCGAATGGGCCAGCACCAGCACGGATTCGGGATCGGCCCCGGCTGCGATGCGCGCGGCCGCGATATCGACGAGCAAGGACGTCTTGCCTGTACCAGGGCCGCCGAGCACCTGCCAGGGCCGCCACCCCGGGCGCGCAGGCCCGTCCCCGGCCGCGGCGTCCAGCAGCGCGCGAACGTCGGCGCCCCAGTCTCGCGGCCGGGGCGCCACCACATTCCGGCGAACAAGTCGCACCGCGCCATCCGATCGCACCACGCGGGCTATTGCAACAGACACGACCGACACGCCGGTACACCCCTCCGCTCGACTGGCTCTGCGCGCGATTCCGGCGCAGGTCACAATGAACCGGTGTCTGTTTTGAATGTCCACCGGTTCGGTCCGACGACCGGACCGGTGGTGCTCGCCCTGCACGGTGTGACCGGTCACGGCAAACGCTGGGAAGACCTGGCCACCCGGCATCTGCCCGACGTCCGCGTGCTCGCCCCCGACCTGCGCGGACACGGTCGCTCGACCGCGCTGCCGCCGTGGAACTTCGAGACCATCGTCGCCGACCTCGTCGACCTGCTCGCCGCCGAGGCCGACGGACCGGTTGTGGTGGTCGCGCATTCGTTCGGCGGCGCGTGCGCGCTGCATCTGGCGCACCGACATCCGGAATTGGTACGCAAGCTGGTGCTGCTCGACCCGGCCATCGCGCTGGAACCGGAATGGCTCAACCGGATCGCGCTGTCCACGCTGGTCTCGGCCGACTACGACAGCGCCGAGCAGGCCCGCCAGGACAAGCTGGACAGTGGCTGGAGCGACGTGGAGCCGCGCCTGCTGGAGGCCGAGCTCTTCGAACATCTGATGCCGACCGCGGACGGACGATTCGGCTGGCGGATGAGCCTGCCCGCCATCAACTCCTATTGGGGCCAGCTGGCCCGGCACTGGGTGCTGCCGCCGCGTGAGCTGTGCACCGTGCTGGTGCAGGCGATGAAGGTCGATCCGCCGTTCGTGACGCCGGAGTTCCGCGCGGCGCTCACCGAGCATATGGGCGCCAGCCTGACGGTGCTGGAGTGGAATTGCGATCACATGGTCGCCCAGGCGTATCCGGCCGAGACCGGCGAACTCGTGCGCTCGGTGCTCTGATCCGATGCCGACGAGCGACGCCCAGATCGAGCAGGTGCGCGCGTTGGTGGCGTCGATCCCGCGCGGCCGGGTGGCCACCTACGGCGACATCGCCGCGGCCGCCGGCCTGTCCACGCCGCGCACGGTGGGCTGGATCATGCGCACCGACGCCGCCGACTTGCCCTGGCATCGGGTGCTCGGCGCGAGCGGCCGGCCTGCCGCGCATCTGGCCCATCGCCAGCTGCGCCTGCTCGCCGAGGAGGGCGTGCCGATCCGGGACGGACGCGTCGACCTGGGCGTCGCCCGCCTCCCGCTGCCCGACCGCTGAGCGGGGGGCCTGCCGAAAGAGCTCCGCGACGGACCGGCGGCCAGTACCGTTGAGCCATGCCCACCCGCCTGGCGTGTGTCGTATTCGATGCCGACCGGCCGCGGTTGGTCGCGGACTTCTGGGCCGAACTGCTCGGCTGGTGCGTGACGCACGAGGGTCCTGATCGAGTGGACGTCGCGGCCGCCGAGGCCGACGGCCCCGGGCTTGCCCTCACCTTCCTGCCCGCACTGCGGGCCAAGATCGGCAAGAACCGCCTGCACCTCGATCTGGCCACCCGCTCGCTCGACCATCAGCGCACCCAGGTGGACCGGGCGCTGGCGCTGGGGGCGCGACGGGTGAACATCGGCCAGGGCGCGGTGCCGTGGACGGTGCTCGCCGATCCGGAGGGCAACGAGTTCTGCGTGCTCGAGCCCAGGGAGGAGTACGTGGACACCGGAGCCGTCGCGGCGATCGTGGTCGACACCCGCGACCCGGCGCGCCTGGCCGAATTCTGGTCGATCGCCACCGGCTGGCCGTTCACCCACCGCGGCGCGCGACTGGCCGGGCTGCGTTCGGCCGCCGGGCTCGGCTCCTGGCTGGAATTCGTGCACACCCCGGACGCCGGCTCCGGTCGCACCAGGCTGCATCTGGATCTCGCCTCGCTGCCTGCCGACGACCAGGCCGCCGAGGTGGACAGGCTGCGTGCCGCGGGCGCCAGGACGGTCGATCGGGCCGCCCCGGCTCCCGACCACGAGACCGAACTCGTGCTCGCCGACCCGGAAGACAACGAGTTCCGGCTGCTGCGGTCGGCCCGCTTCTGGTCGAACGCCTGATCCGCACCGTCCGCTCCCCGGCTTCCCGGCACCGACGAATTAGCATGGCCGCCATGGTGTACCTAGCTCGAGGTCGAGGCGTGTGACGGCCGTCGACGCGATCGTGCTCGCGGGCGGCCGGGCCAGCCGGATGGGCGGAGTGGACAAACCCGCGATCGTCATCGGCGGCCGTTCCATGCTCGAGGTGGCGCTCGCCGCGGTTGCTTCCTGCGCGCACACCGTGGTGGTCGGGCCGCACCGGCCGGAGCTGCCGCCGCAGATCATCCAGGTCAGGGAGGTGCCGCCGGGCTCGGGGCCGGTGGCGGCGATCGGTACGGGATTGCGCGCGCTCGGCTCCGCCGCGCCGCTGGTCGCGGTGCTCGCCGCGGATCTGCCGTTCCTGTCGGAGTGGGCGCTCGCCGAACTCCTGCGGCACGCCAACGAGTCCGGCGCGGACGCGGTGTTCGCGGCCGACGAATCGGGTCGTCCGCAATATCTGATCGGGGTGTGGCGGCGCTCCGCGCTGGTGGCCGCGCTGGACGGGCTCGGCGCGCTGATCAACCAGCCGATGAAGGCGCTGGTGCCCGCCGACGCCGCAATCATCCCGCTGCCCGGGGTCGGCGACTGCGACACCGAGGAGCAGGTGCGGCAGGCCAGGGCAGCGGTCGAGACACCGCGCAGGCATCCTCCGCTCGAGCTCGACGACGCGCGCGAGCTTTTGCGCGGCAGGCTCTCCCAGCTGACCGAGTACGAGGCCGACCTGCGTTCGGTGACCGGCGCCGCGCTCGCGGGCCCGCTGACGGCGGCCGGGCCGCTGCCCCGCTTCGACGTGTCCGCGATGGACGGCTACGCGGTGGCGGGCGACGGGCCGTGGCGCCTGCGCCGCGATATCGGGTTTGCGGGCGGGCGGCGTCCGGTGGGGCTGCTGTCCGGCGAGGCAGTGCGGATCGCGACCGGCGCGCATGTGCCGGACGGCACCACCGGCGTGCTGCGCGACGAGTTCGCGCACGTCGCCGAGGAAACCCTCTACCGGCTGCCGGACACCCCGCCGCGCGACGACATCCGCCGCAGCGGCGAGGACCGCGAGGTCGGCGATCTTGTCGCGCCGGAAGGCACGCCGGTCACCGCGGCGCTGGTCTCCGCGGCCGCGAGCGTCGAGGTCACCACGGCGCCGGTGCGCGGCCCGGTGCGCGCGCGCATCGTCATGACCGGGGACGAGATCCGCAGCGAGGGTCCGCTGCAGGCGGGCCAGACCCGCGACTCGATCGGCCCGATCCTGCCGGACCTGCTGTCGTGGTATGGCATCCACACTGTCGACCGGGTGCACCTGCGTGACACTCCGCACGGCTTCGACGAGGTCATGGCCGCCTCGCCGGACGGCGACCTGCTGGTGATCGTGGGCGCGACCGGCGGCGGGGCCGCCGACCAGCTGCGTGCCGCCCTCACCCGCGCCGGGGCCGAGATCGTCGTGCCGCGCCTGCGCCTGCGTCCCGGCGGTTCCACCGTCGTCGCCGAGCTCGGGTCCGGTACCACGGTGCTCGGTCTGCCCGGAAACCCGTTCGCCGCCATCGCGACGCTCATGGCCTTGGCACCCGCGATCGTCGAGGGTCGCACGGGCGCGTCTGCGGCGCGTTCGCTGCGCGGACCATTGCGCAACGGCGCCGAGGTCGCGGGTCAAGTGCCACGTATCGTCCCCGCCCGCGCCGTCGAAGAGGGCGGATGGGTCGGCGACCCGATCGTTCGCACCGCGCATCTGGGCGGCCTGGTCGACCGCGATGGTCTGGTCGTCGTCCCGCCCGACGCTGTCGACGGCGCGATCGTCGAGTTCCTTCCGCTGCGCTACTGAGCGCCGAACAGGAGTCCGGCATGACCAACGGGCCAGCAGGTACGCTACTTCTCTGCGCACCAAAACTGTTGTGAGACTGTGGATTCCAGCAACGACGTGCAGAAGGTACCGGCCACGGCACCCACCTCCCTGACCGCGACATTCATGGAAAGCGTTCCGCCGCAAGTTGTTTCGTATGGCCGCGACCATGGCTGCAGGCCGAACGACCGCATGCCCACGACAGCAGAATTGAATTCGTCGCCATATGCGCGAAGGGCGCAGGGCGCAGGCCATATCGGCACCGCGAAACCCCCGAGAGGGCCTTCGATTGTTCCTGATTACATTTCGGTAGAGCCACTCCCGATCGGCCGGGAAAAATGTATCATCCGCCACCCGCGCATCGGCATTTGCCAGTGAATACCGTCGCTAATAGTGCTTCTACCTGCGGAAATGTAAACAATCAGCCGCTACGGACCATATTTTTCACTTTCTCTTCCGCAAGTCATATCCGCTCGCTATCGTTTGAGTTGTTAGGCGAATATCAATCCCCCGGAAAGGACCGAGTGGAGATGGCTGAAAAGTCGAAGAAAACGCCTAAGAAAATGCCGAAGCAGATGCCGAGGCAGCAGCAGCAACAGCGCCAGGAGCAGGGCATGCCCGAAGGCATGAACCCGGAGAGCCGTCGGGGCAGCAAGTCCGAGGGCGACCGGCGCGGCGAGCAGGACCGCCGCTACAGCTGATCTGCGCCCTCGCCGCGCCGCCGGTCCCCTCTCCTCCCGGGACCGGCGGCTGCGGTCTGTTCGGCGCCTTTATCTCCGCGGTAATTGCCGCCCGTGCAGCGCGGACCTACGGTCGGTTCGACGCCATCCCCGGCGCCATCGAACGAAGGAACGCCATGCCCGCCTATGGCTTCGCCCACCTGCGCAATCGAAGGCCGCACCCCGACATTCCGGAGTACCTGGAACGCATCCAGGCCACCCTGGACCCATTCGGCGGCCGTTTCGTCATCCACGGGCCCCCGGTCGAAGTCGTGGAGGGCAGCTGGCCCGGCAGCATGGTGCTGATCGAGTTCCCCGGCATGACCGAGGCACGGGACTGGTACCACTCGCCCGCCTACCAGCAGATCCTGCCGCTGCGCGCCGATCACATCGACGGCGACCTGCTGCTGATCGAGGGCGTCGGCCCCGACTACGACCCCAGCGAACTCGCCGCGAAGCTGCGCGCCGAGACCACCGGGGCAGGCTGACGCGACTACGGGCCGTCCAACGCCGTCCGATACCGTTGACCAGGCACGACCCTGCTCGACGTGACGAAGGATGCGCCTGATGGACGACAGCTCTCTGCTCTGGGACGACGGTGCACTCGTCACCATCGACCAGCGCGGACTGCCGCATGAGGTGCGCGAACTGCGGCTGAGCACGGTCGACCAGGTCATCGACGCGATCACGACGCTGGCCGTCCGCGGCGCGCCCGCCATCGGCATCGCGGGGGCGTTCGGCGTGGTCATCGCTACCGCCGCGCACACCGTCGCGGGCGTGGTCGACGAGGCCGCGGTGCAGGCCGAGGCGGATCGGATCGCGGCAGCGCGCCCCACCGCCGTCAACCTGGCCTGGGCGGTGCGGCGAGTCCGCGCGAAGGTGGCCGAGGGCGCGGACGCGGTGCTCGCCGAGACGCTGGACATGCTGGCCGAAGACGGGCGGGTCAACCGGGCGGCCGCCACCAACGCCGCCGACCTGGTGCAGGGCCTTTGTCCGGACCGGCCGCTGCGGGTCCTCACACACTGCAACACCGGCAGGCTCGCGACCAGCGCGTTCGGCACCGCCATCGGCACCCTTCGGGTGCTGTCCGAGCGCGGCGCGATCGAGCAGGTGCTGGTAGACGAGACCCGCCCGCTGTTGCAGGGCGCGCGCCTGACCGCCTGGGAACTGGCCGAAGCGGGCATCCCGCACCGGCTGACCATCGACTCCGCGGCGGCGTGGGCGATGGCGACCGGGCAGGTCGACTGCGTGCTGGTGGGCGCCGACCGGGTCACCGCCAACGGCGACGTCGCCAACAAGATCGGCACCTACGGCCTCGCGCTGGCCGCCCGGCACCACGGCATTCCCTTCGTCGTGGTCGCCCCCGAATCGACCCGCGACCCGGGCATGGCCACCGGCTGCGAGATCGTCGTGGAGGAACGCTCGGCCCATGAGGTCACCGGATTCGGCGGTGTGGCAACGGCTCCCGCGCAGACCGAGGTCTTCAACCCAGCGTTCGACGTGACGCCGGGTGAGCTGGTGACCGCGGTGGTCACCGAGAACGGCGTCGTCCACCGCAACGATCCTTCCCACGGTGCGGCGATCGCGGACAGTCCCCGCGAGCTCCAGCCCGATCCGTCCCACGGCGAGGCAATCCCCGGCACCCCCTCCGAGCTCCGGCCCGGTACATCCCACGGCGAGGCAATCGCCGACGTCCCCCATGAGCTCCGTTCCGATGTCCCGCACAGCACGGCTATCGCGGAGAGCCCCCGCGAACTCCGGCCCGATCCGTCCCACGGTGCGGCGATCGCGGACATCGCCCGCGAGCTCTACCGGCGCGGGTGGATGCCCGGTACGGCGGGCAATATCTCGGTGCGCACCGGCGCGACCGCCGTCGTCACCGGCAGTGGGCTGTCCAAAGGCGAACTCACCGAGCGCGACATGGTGACCGTGCGGGTGGCGGATTCCGCGCCGGTGTCCGGCAACGGGCGCAAACCGTCAGCGGAGACCACGATCCACACCGCTGTCTACCGGACCCGCTCCGCCCAGGCCGTGGTCCACATCCACCCGCCGTTCGCCACCGCGTTGGCCACCCGCTCGGCCGCGCCCGGCTCGCTGACCACTCTTCGGATCACCGACTACGAACTGATCAAAGGGCTCGGCGGCACCGATCCGGCCGTCGCGGACATCCCGGCGTTCCCGAACTGGCCCGACGTGCCGCGCATCGGTGCCGACATCGAGCGCTACCTCCTCGACCACCCCGACGCTCTCCCGGTCCTGTTCATCGCCGGGCACGGGATCACCGCGTGGGGGGATAATCTCCCTCAGGCGCGCGATCGCGCCGAATGCCTGGAAGCGTTGTGCGAGCTGGTGTCCCGCACCGGCAGTCCGGCGGCGTTCGGCTCCCGCGACGACATTCTCGAGATTGGACTGACATGACCCTGCTGCAGGTGATGGCCGCCGACAACGCGGCCGACGTGCGTGTCCGCACCACCGACGACGAACAGATCGGCACCGAACTGGCCCGGCACGGCATCACGTTCGGCCGCTGGCCGGTGGTCGAGAACGCCACGTCCGTGTCCTCCGACGACCTGCTCGCCCACTACACGAGCAACGTCGCCGAGCTCAACGAGTCCGGCCGCTACAAGCACATCGACATCGCCCGCATCCACCCCGACGACAGCGACCCGAACTGGCCCGAGATCGCCAAGGGCGCGCGCGGCAAGTTCCTCGACGAGCACCGGCACGCCGAGGACGAGGTGCGCTTCTTCGCCGCCGGACGCGGCTGCTTCTACCTGCATCTGGGCCGCGAGGTCCTGGCCGTGGTCTGCGAAGGCGGCGACCTGCTGTCCGTGCCCGCGGGCACGCTGCACTGGTTCGACATGGGCGAGCGCCCGGATTTCATCGCCATCCGCTTCTTCGAGGAGGAAGACGGCTGGGTCGGCGACTTCACCGGCGACAAGATCAGCGCGGGCTTCCCCACCCTCGACGAGCTGCTGACCGCGCCGTGACCGGCGCAATCGTCCTCGACATCGAAGGCACCACCAGCCCCACCGCCTCGGTCCGCGAAGACCTGTACGGCTACACCCGGCAACGGCTTCCGTCGTGGCTGGCCGAGAACAGTGCCACCACCGCCGCGCCCGTGCTGGCCGCGACCAGAGAGCTGGCCGGTCGCCCCGAGGCCGACCCCGCCGAGGTCGCCGCGATCCTGCGGGAATGGCTCGACTCGGACGTGAAGGCCGAACCGCTCAAGACCGCCCAGGGCCTCATCTGCGCGGAAGGTTTCCGCAATGGAGCACTGCACGGCGAATTCTTTCCCGATGTGCCGCCCGCGCTCGCCGCGTGGCATGCCGCCGGCTTCGCGCTGTACGTCTACTCGTCGGGATCGGTACGCAATCAACAGGATTGGTTCGCCTTCGCGCGCGACGGCAGCCTGTCCGGGTTGATCAGCGGGTACTTCGACCTGTCGACAGCGGGCGGCAAGCGCGAATCCTCGTCGTACGAGAAGATCGCGGGCGCCATAGGCGTGCCGTCCCAGCGCATCCTGTTCCTGTCCGACCACCCGGACGAACTCGACGCCGCCGTCGCCGCTGGCTGGCGCGCTGTCGGGCTGGCCCGCCCCGGGGAGCCCAATCCGCCACGGAAGCCGCATCATTGGGTCGACACGTTCGCCGACATCGATCCCGCTGACCAGCACTGACAGCGGCGCGCATCCATCACCTCAGCGCCGCAACCACTTTCGCAACCTAGGTATGCCGATCTCAGTCGCGCAATGCGCCACGCGCATTGCGCGGCCACCTCCGCGAGAAGCTTTCGGCCGATGACTCTGGGTCGACCTCTCAGTCGCATCTCCCGACCGGATGCCCATGATCGTCAAATAGACAGCGGTGGTTACTATTTGATAGTCCCGACGGACAACTGCACGGCACTGCGCGATTCCGACAACGCACCCCAATGGTCTGGAGTTCCCTTTGAGCACGCCCGAGTTCTCGGCGGATGGCCCTTCTTGTCCGGTCGTCCACGGCTCGCCGATGGGTTCCGACGATTCGCGGGTGTCGCTGCATTCGCCCGAGTTCGCTGTCGATCCACACCGTACCTACCGTGAAATGCGAAGGCAGTACGGATCTTTGGTCCCGGTGGAGCTGGCGCCGGGCGTGCCGGCCACGTTGGTGATCGGCTATCACAACGCGCTGCGGATCCTCAACGATCCTGAGCACTTTCCGGCCGATCCCCGTACTTGGCAGAAGAACATCCCCGCCGACTGCCCGGTCCTTCCGATCATGGAGTGGCGCCCCACCGGGAGTAGAAACGCCGGGGTGGACTTGCTGCGCTACCGGCAGGCCATCACCGCGAGCATCGATCAGGTAAATCTGTACGGTATCCAAGCCACCGTGCAGAAGATCGCCATCCCGCTGATCAACAGCTTCTGTCAGGCCGGTACGGCCGATCTGATCAGTCAGTACGCCTTCCCACTGACGTTCGAGGTCGTCAATGCCATGCTCGGCTGCCCGCCAGAGATAGGTCGTCGGGTCGCCGCCGGTATGGCCGCGATCTTCGAGGGCATCGAGGCCGAAAAGGGCAACATCATGCTCAGCGAGGCGATTCTGGAACTGGTGACCTTCAAACGGGGCGATCCTGGCAACGACGTCACCACGCTGCTACTACAGCACCCAGCCGAACTCGACGAGCTGGAGATGGTCCACCAGGTGGTGAGCTTCTACGGTGCGGGGATCGAGGTGCAACTGAACCTGATCGTCAATACCCTGCTGCTGATCCTCACCGACAACCGGTTCGGCGCAACTGTCGTGGGCGGGAGCCTGTCCACCCGCGACGCCCTCGACGAGCTCTTGTTCAACGACCCGCCGCTGGCCAACATGTTGATCACCTACCCCAAGCAGCCGATCCTCATCGACGACGTCTGGCTGCCCGCGCACCAGCCGGTCGTCGTCAGCATGACCGCCTGCAACAACGACCCCGCAATCCGGGCCAAGGATCAGACCGGTAATCGCTCGCATCTGGCATGGGGCCTCGGACCACACGCCTGCCCCGCCCGATCCCTGTCCTACCTGATCGCTCAGGAGGCCATCGATCAACTTCTCGATGCGCTGCCCGAGATGCGGCTGGCCGTACCGGCCGGAGGACCGACCTGGCGGCCTGGCCCCTTCCATCGGGCCTTAGCGGCTCTACCGGTCACTTTTCCCCCTTCTCCGGTGAACGCGTTCTGAGAATCTACGGTGCTCGCGGCTTCCTCGATCCGGCTGTGCCGTCAGGATCTTCGCGCTCTGCGCGCAATCCCGCGGCTGCTCAAAGGCGTTAGGTAGCTCGTGCGGAATGGCGTCCATGATCGCGCGAGCACCCTGACGCAGCAGGTCAGCGCCGACAAAGAAGCCCAATGCCTCCGGCTCCTCTCCGACGCCCCAATGGTGGGAGTCCAGCCACTGCGAGCCGTCAGGTGTGAACACCCTGCCGCGCAACGACAGTCGGCCAGCGGGGTCGATGGAGGCGTATCCGGCGATCGGTGAGTTGCAATGCCCCTGCAACGCGTGAAGCAATGGCCCGTTCGGCCGTGGCTTGTCTTTGAGTGCTGGGATCGTCGAGCCGCGCTGCGTGGTCGAGTAGTTCGGTGTCGTCGGCGCGGCATTGCAGGGCAATGATGCCCGCCCCGATTGGGGGGCACATCGTTTCGAGGTCGAGTGTTTCGGTGATCCGACATCCCTGTCGCCGATCTGTGCAAGAAAGCGAAGTCGTGCTCGGGCCGTGGATGCCGCAAGGTCCGTTAGGGGGACCCACGGCGGCACAATGACGATCCGTGCTGGTCGACACTGCGGGTGCCGGTACGGCCGGGTCGAAGCCAACGGAGGTCCGGTGGAGACAAGATCGTCGGTGCCGTATCGTCTCGGCCGACCGTGGAACGCGAGGAGATGCCGATGGCCGATCGTCACCTGGTAGACGTTCATATCCTGCTCGTGCGCGACCGCGAGCTACTGCTCACTCAGCGCCGTGGGGATATGTTCGCAGGCCAGTGGCATCTACCATCGGGCAAGCTGGACGCGGGCGAGCCGATCACCGCTGCCGCCGTCCGTGAAGCTCATGAGGAAGTCGGCGTGCTCATCGACCCGACCGACCTCCGATTCGTCCACGCGGTACACGCCGCCGGTTCAGGCCCGGAGCCGCGACTGGGACTGTTCCTTCAGGCACGGCGATGGGTCGGGGAGCCCGTGAACCAAGAACCGGAGAAGTGCGCGGCTGTGCGGTGGTTCCCGATCGACCAACTGCCCGACGACTTGATCGAGTACCCCGCCGTCGGGATCAGGGCGTTCCTCGACGGCGGAGCGCAGTTCAGTGAGCACGGCTGGAATACATCGGCTGCGGTCGCCGGCGTCCGGAGCTAGCCGTTGGTAGCGCGCTCGTGCTGGGTGTGCGCGAGGTCGATCAGTTTGGCACGGATGTAGCTGGTTGGCGCTTCGGCGAGCTGGAGGTTGACCGAGAAGTTGAACTCGTCGCGGGCCAGCATCGACTCGTCGACACCCCCGTCGGTCAGATCCACCGGTGAGTAGTTCAGGAGTTGTTCCGGCTGGTAGCGGCCGGTTGCCATCAGCCGATGCCATTCGGGTGTTCCAGGGTAGGGACGGAATTCGAACACCGAAGCGCGGAACTGGCCGGTCAGCGGTTCGGTGACCTCCCACAATTGGTGGATCAGCTGCTCGGTGGTGTCGATCTCTTTGCGGGTCTCGCCGGGAAATCCGAGGATGAAGTACCCTTTCACGCCGATGCCGCGTTCGGCCAGACGGGTCACCACGCTGACCGCCATCTCGGGGGTGATGCGTTTGTCGATGTACTCGAGCATCCGGGCGCTGCCGGACTCGATGCCGAGCGCAACTTCACGTAACCCGTTGGACGCCAACGTTTCCAGTGTCGCATCAGCGGCTCGATGCAGCACGTTGATGCGGCCGGTGGCATCCCAGCACGCCCAGTCGCCCACGTGTTCAGTGGTGAACGCGCCCATCATCGTGTCGATCACACGGCGTGCTCCCAGGAACAGGTCGTCGACGAACCGGAACGCGGTCACCCCGTGTCGTTCCCGTAGCCGCTCCATTTCGTCGATGATGTTGTGCGGGTTGCGGGTTCGGATGGTGATGTCAGGATTGGCGCTGATCGCCGCTCCGCAGAAGGAGCAGTTGTATGGGCATCCCCGCGCGCCGACCATGTTCGCTTCCCATCGGGCCCGCTCGTAGTGGGGGTCCTGGCACAGGTAGGTTCGGTCGACGAACGGCAATGTGTCGATGTCTGGTGCGAGGTGGTGGGATGCGCCAGGCATTCCGCCTGATACCGGTGACCGCATGATCGGGTCCAGCCACATCACCCCCGGTAAGCGGGATCGGTTGCCGTGATCGTCGAGGAGTTCGCAGACCCGGGTCTCTGCTTCGCCGATGACCAGCGCGGCACAGCGTGTCATGCGTGGATCGATGAGGATCTGGCTCGGCATCGCTTTCGCCTGATGCCCGCCGAGCATGACCTTGATTTCGGGATCGAGACCGGCGGCAATGCGGGCGCTGATCTCGTAGGTGGGTGCGAGCAAGTTGAATCCGGCCCACCGCGGCCGGGTGGTATTGATGAGATCGATCGTCTGGTCGATACCCAATCCGTGGGCTTCGGCATCGAGGACACCGACGTTGAATCCCTGCTGTGCGGCGTAGGTGGCGATGTAGGCCATGCCCAGCACGGGAAGTGTGAAGTCGTTGACTCTGGGCCGCAGACTGTAGTCGCGCAGCGGCGCGTTGACGAACAGCGCGTCCAGCGGGTGGCTCGTGTCGGCTCCGGCGATCAGGTCACGACGGGACCGTTCTGGTGAGGTCGGCATTGTTTATCCCCCATGCGAGAGTAAGTAATGTCCACGCGGACAATTGATTTCCCGCCAGCTCTCGCCATTGTGCCGCGAATCCGGGTTCGTCGTCAGGCCAAGTTCGCTCGGGTGAGATTCGCCTTGCCCAGGTGCGGACAGCGAGATCGGCGTACGGGTACACCGAGAAGTCGTTGGTGAAGTCGGCGACCGCCGCGCCAGCGGTCCACGGACCAATCCGTGGTACCTCCTGTAAGGCCTCGATCAGTTCGAGACGGTCACGGGCAGAACGCGCCATTGCGGTCCAGGCGTCGCCGTATTCGAGGTACGTACGGGCAGCGGCCTGAAGCGTGGGCCGTTTGAACGCGACCCCGAGTTCCGAGAACGCCTGGTCAGACAGTTCCAGGATCTTCTGCGGTTCCGGGAACAGCCATGCTGTGGTGTCACCGTGGCCGACCGGCTGCCCGTGTACGCGGCTGAACAGCAAATACAACTTGCGGGCCTGCCCGGCTCGGATCACCTGCCGCACGATCGCGGTGGCCAGCGCATCCCACAAGTTCGGATTCGCCAGCCGTGCAACCGGGCCAGCAGCCTTCAATCCGATCACCATGTCGTCGGCACCGGCAAGCGCGGCCGGATCGAACTCCTCGAACCGCAACCACCCCTCGGCAGCTCCGGTGTCGGTGATGAGTGTGGCGTGGTGGCCGTCGGTGACTGCACGGTGGGTCACGCGGTCGCTGGCCTGCACCCAACCCGGGTGGTCGAGCATCATCCGTCCGCCGGTCATGCGCTGCTCCCTTCACTGGTTCGTGTTCGGTCATCATCGTTGCGTCCCTGCTATTCGAGGAGTGGAGCGCCCCGATCGGTGTCTGGGTGCGCCTTGATGTGAGGCAGGATGAGGTCTCCGATCGCACGGGCAGTGTCGAACGGCAGACGATGCGTGCAGTCGAACGCGGCAACCGGCCACCCGGCGTCAGCGAGCTCAGCGGCGACCTCGGAGAATCGGTCGGATTGGATCCGACTGCTGTCGCTGGCGCGTTCGAATCGATCGTGCGCGCCTCGCCTGATGAGCCGTGCAGCCAGTGCGCGAACGTCGGCGTGCAGCACCACCGCCAAATCTGGAACCCGTACACCGTGATTGAGCTGCCACACCAACCGCGGGTCGACACCATCGAGAGCTTGCAGCACGAGTGAGGACGGCAGATAGCGGTCACAGACTACGACCACGCCCGCCTCGATCGCGGGAAAGATTTCACTGTCCAGTTGATGATGTCGATCACCAGCAACCAAGCACGCCAACGCGATTCCCCGATAGGTGTCAGCCTGCGCACGGATAAGCTCGCCGAGCACGGTAGGACTGGGCTGTGCCGTGGCGTGCACACGGACCCTTCGGCTGCGCAGATAGCCAACAAGCTCGCGGGCAATACTGGACTTGCCGACTCCTCCCGGCCCGTCGAGAGTAACCAGCATGCCTGCGCCGGTCATCGTATCCGCACTGTCGGGTCGCACCTGGTGACTCATTGTTCTTCTCCATCCACTTCCCGCGCAGCTCCCGCCGGTGGTTGCCACTCGAATATCACTGTCGTCATCAGTTTGTGACCCAGCGCAGGAAGGTCGGGATATGTTTGATGCGGACAGATAAGTGTCCGCATCCGAGGCTGCACCGAAATTGGTCGCATACGACCAGGTCACAGAGGATGAAGCGATGGCACAACAACCGCGTGAGCTGGCCGCCATGGAGTCGGCACGGCAGTTCTTCGGTGCCGAGCTGCGGCACTGGCGACTGTTGCGGGGAATGTCGCACAACCAACTCGGAGCGGTCAGTCATGACAGTGGTTCCCTCATCGGCAAGGTAGAGAAGGCCCAACGGCGTCCCAGTAGGGACTTCGTGCGGCGAATGGACAATGCACTGGAGACCGGCGGCGTCCTCGAGCGCATGTGGATCGACATCAATTCTCCGGCAGCAGAACGGGATTCGATTGACCCACTGGTTCCAGACGAGCCCAATGCACCGTGGGTCGGTTGCGAGGTATTCGACCCGGTGCGGGAATGGTTGGACGAGACTGTTCCGACTTTCGCGACAGGTGTGAACCATAGGCGTGTCGGAACTGCCGATATCGCGGTCATGTGGTCGATGTGCGACGTGTTCGCCAACGCGGACCACCACCTTGGCGGTGGCTATGCCCGCGCGACACTGGCGCGGTTCCTCGATGACGTCGTAGGTCCGGCGTTGCATGGTTCATGCGACAGTCGCACCGCCCCCGAGCTGTATGCGGTCGCGGCGCGACTGTGCGATCTCAGTGGCTTCATGTGCTTCGACTCAGCTCGGCAAGGGCGCGGACAGAAGTACTTTCGGCAAGCTCTTCGCCTCGCCAAGGCGAGCGGCAATGTGGCGTTGGGAGCGCATGTCCTCACGGACATGTCGATGCAGGCGCACTACCTCGGTCGCTCCAAGGAGGCGCTGTGGTTCGGTGCCGCTGCTGTTCGCGCTGCTGACCAGTCGGGTTCACCGAGCACCGCCGCCCGCTGCAACGCGTTGCTGGCACGTGCCTACGCGCTGCGTGGCGACGCGAGCGCGAGCGCAGAAGCGATGGCCGAGGCCGATCGCCGACTGGACCGCGCGCGGCCAGCTGATGAGCCGGATTGGATACGGTTCTTCACCGAGCGGCAGTTGTCGGCCGAGTTCGTGTACGTGGCATACGATGGGCGTCGCTTCCTGGATGTCCAAAGGCACGCACCGATGGTGCTGGCGAATTCCGTAGGGATGGAGCGGCGGCACGTACTGTCAGCTGCCACGCTTGCGGCGTCCTACGTGCCGGTTCACGTCGACACTGCATCGAGTCGGACTACCGAGATCGAGCAAGCCTGTCAGGTGCTCCGGGACACGATGAGCGCCGCGCGGGGATTGACCAGCGCTCGCGGGATCGAGTCGATCAACATCGTTCGCCGGCGGCTGTCACCATACTCTGACATGGCTGTGGTTCAGCAGGTAGAGAATGAATTCCAGTCGACGGTTGCATTGGTCAGATAGGGCTGGCATGTCATCGGAGGAGTTGGCGGCGCTACGCAGCGCGTGCGAAGCGTATGGGTTCGACCCCACGGGTGCGGAACTCATCCACCACTCCAGCAATGCCGTCTACGTTCTGCCTCAACACCGCGTCGTAGGACGGGTGAGCACGATCGAGACCGACGCGGACCGACCGAGACGGACATACGAGGTCACTCAGTGGCTTATCGAGCGGCACGACTTCGCCGCGACCGCTCCGCTACCGGGAGCGCAACCGGACCAGTTCAACGGGTACACGGTCGGGTTCTGGCACTACTATCCGCAAACTAGCAGCACGCCGGGGCCGACATCGAAAGAACTGGGACGCCTCCTACGTTCACTGCACGCCGTACCTACGCCCCAGATCGAACTACAGCAATGGACAGCGCTGGAGTCGCTACACGGGGCATTGCTGGAGGACGACACCACGGAGAGCGCCATCAGTGCGGAAGAGCGCGCGTGGCTGCTGAGGCGCGTCGATGAGATCCGCAAAGAACTGAGCGAACTCGATTGGCCTCTGGGAATTGGACTCATCCATGGCGACGCCTGGGCAGGAAACCTGCTGTGGGACAACACAACCAACCCCCCCAGGGCAATATTGGGAGACTGGGACTGGGTCAGTGTCGGGCCGCGCGAAGTGGATCTCATTCCGACGTGGCACGCCGCGGTGCGTTACGGGCGGGACACGGTCTGGGTGCGCAACTTCATCGAGGAGTACGGGTACGACCTGTCGGACTGGTCCGGATACCACGTTCTGCTGGACATGCGTGATCTCGTTCAGGTAACCGGCCCGCTTCGTCGCGCGGAAGCATCACCCGAGCATGCAGCCCGACTACGGCAACGAATCAACGATATCCGGGCAGGTAGCCGGACGACTTCATGGAGCCAGTACGGCTCGCGCGGGCGGTGAAACCACGGCACCGCCACAGGTTCGGCACCGGGGATCACCACCCCATCTCCGCGGCGCGATCCCTTTCCAAGCACCGATGGCGTCCAATGTATTCCAGGAATGTGGACGGCCGACATCACAGTGCTCGCCATCGACCTGACCAGGGAGGATCTCATGCTGGACCGTCGGCAGGACGCTACCATTCAGGGCGAGGTGGAGGAGGCGTGCCGTGTAAGTCATACCGCGCTGCCGGTGGTCGAACAGACAGCGTCCGACGGTGTGGCCAAGAAGCTCGCCAGGGTGTACAACCGCACCGGACCGTACGTGAACGTTGGCGTGGTGGCCGAGCTGCGAGATCGCATGCGGCCACTCGTCGCGGCGACAGCATAGGAGCAGCCCGCATGGTGCGCATCGGGGTCACCGGGCATATGAACATCACGGAGGCCACGGCGCCGCTGGTGTACCAGGTGGTCCGCGAGCTGCTCACAGACCACGGTGACGGCACCGATTTGGTTGGGGTGAGCTGCATTGCCCGCGGCTCCGACTCGGTGTTCGCGCGAGCCGTCCTCGATGTCGGCGGGCAGCTGGAAGTCGTGCTTCCGTCGCGGAACTACCGGGAGCGGAAGGTGAAGCCCGACCACGCCGAGCTGTTCGATGAACTGATCGGGCGAGCCAGCACCATCCGGGTGATGGATTTCGACGACGCGGGCCGGGAAGCCTACGAGGTGGCCAATGAGGCGATGCTGTCGTCATGCGACCGGCTGATCGCGGTGTGGGACGGCGCTGACAGCCAGCAGGGTGGCACCGGCACGGTGGTGGAGCTGGCCCGCGAACGGGGTGTGCCAGTGGACGTCGTGTGGCCGCACGGAGCGGCCCGGGAGTAGGGCACGGAAACGCTTGCCCAGACATAGCCGAGCATGGACGCCGTCGGCTCACAGGCGCTTTCCCGCGCTCGATCGGCCCCTATCGAGTCCTGGCTTCCGTATGCTATTTCCGATCACAAGCAAACTTTTCGTGAATTGTGATCCAGGCAACTGAATGCGTCCGGGAAAACCCTATGGAAGCGGCCGGAAACAAGTAAAACCAGCACCGTCGATGCCTGTTCAGTTGTGTTAACAAATGTAAACCGCGAGAGAACCGGTCGTTTCCAAAGCATCACCGTCGCGATCCCCGCTGACCCCCTCGGACCCGCTTTCGGCCAGGTCACGGCACATCCGCCCTGGTCGTCCCGCGCCGCGCACCGAACTCGCGCGCCGCGACCATGACCACCACGTTGCCGCGATCTCACAACTCACCACGCGCCGGAATGGGCTGTGAGAGAGTTGTTTGGCGAGCCGTCGACGTCTCCTTACCCTCGAAACATCAGCCCGATTTAACAGCTCGAAGGGGACGTCGTGGTTAATTCGCGTACCCAGGGTCGCGGACCCTCCGCCCCGGCCGCCGACGCCGGGGACGCCCTCCTGCGGCTGGGGAAATATTTCCACCGGGGCGAGGTGTCGCCGGACCAGCGGACACTGCACAAGGTCGGCGGTCGCAGTGCCGACGAGTTCTACCGGGACCGCTGGTCGCACGACAAGGTGGTGCGCTCGACGCACGGCGTGAACTGCACGGGGTCGTGCTCGTGGAAGATCTACGTCAAAGACGGTGTGATCACCTGGGAGTCGCAGCAGACCGACTACCCGTCCGTCGGCGCCGACAAGCCGGAGTACGAGCCCCGCGGCTGTCCGCGCGGCGCGTCCTTCTCCTGGTACACCTACTCGCCCGCCCGGGTTCGCTACCCGTATGTGCGCGGCACGCTGCTGGAGCTGTACCGGGAGGCCAAGTCCCGGCTCAAGGACCCGGTGCTGGCCTGGGGTGAGATCGTCGAAGACCCGGAGAAAGCGCGCAGCTACAAGGCCGCCCGCGGCAAAGGCGGATTCGTCCGCGCCGAATGGTGGGAGGCGGCCGAAATCGCCGCCGCCGCCCACGTTTACACGATCAAGCAGTACGGACCGGACCGCGTCGCCGGGTTCTCGCCGATTCCGGCCATGTCGATGGTCAGCCATGCCGTCGGCGCCCGGTTCATCTCCCTGCTCGGCGGCTCCATGCTGTCGTTCTACGACTGGTACGCCGATCTGCCGGTGGCCTCGCCGCAGGTGTTCGGCGACCAGACCGACGTGCCGGAGTCCGCGGACTGGTTCGACGCCGGCTACCTCATCATGTGGGGCTCGAACGTGCCGGTTACCCGGACGCCGGACGCACACTACATGACCGAGGCACGCTACCGCGGCCAGAAGGTGGTGGTGGTCTCCCCCGACTACGCCGACAACACGAAGTTCGCCGACGAGTGGGTGCCCGCGCGTCCCGGCACCGACGCCGCCCTGGCCATGGCGATGGGCCACGTGGTGCTGAAGGAGTTCTTCGTCAAGAAATCGACGCCGCGATTCCTCGACTACGTCAAGCGCTACACCGATCTGCCGTTCCTCATCACGCTGGACGAGCGCGACGGGTCGTACGTACCCGGAAAGTTCCTCACCGCCGCCGACCTCGGCCACACCGGCGAGAACGTGCAGTTCCAGACGGTGCTGCTGAACGACGAGGCACAGCCGGTGGTGCCCAACGGGTCGCTCGGCCACCGCTTCGGCGAAGCGGGCGCGGGAAAGTGGAACCTCGATCTCGGGGACGTCGATCCCCTGCTGACTCTGTACGGTCGCACCGACGACGCTGCGGCCGTACAGGTCCCACGCTTCGACAGCGACACCCCGGGCGTCCTGACCCGCGGTGTGCCGACCACGACGGTCGCGGGCAAGCGTGTCACCACGGTCTTCGATCTGCTGCTGGCCCAGTACGCGGTCGGCCGCGAGGGCCTGCCCGGAACCTGGCCGAGCGGTTACGACGACGCGTCCGAGCCCTACACGCCGGCCTGGCAGGAGGCCATCACCGGCGTGCCCGCCGTGCAGGCCGAGCGCATCGCGCGGGAGTTCGCCGATAACGCCGACCGATCCGGCGGCCGCTCGATGATCCTGATGGGCGCGGGCACCAACCATTGGTTCCACTCCGACCAGATCTACCGCGCGTTCTTCACCCTGACCCTGCTCACCGGCTGCCAGGGCGTGAACGGCGGCGGCTGGGCGCATTACGTCGGTCAGGAGAAGTGCCGCCCGGTCACCGGCTGGTCCACGCTGGCCTTCGGGCTGGACTGGCAGCGCCCACCGCGGCAGATGCAGGGCACGGTGTTCTGGTATCTGACCAACGACCAGTGGCGCTACGACCCGTTCACCGCGGAGTCGTTCGCCTCGCCGCTGGGCGACGGGAAGTTCGCCGGTCGCACGGCCGCCGACAATATCGCGCTGGCCACCCGGCTGGGCTGGATGCCGAGCTACCCGACGTTCGACCGCAATCCGCTCGACCTGGTGGACGAGGCCGAGGCCGAGGGCAAGACAGCGCCTGAGCACGTGGTGGACGGGCTGAAGTCCGGTGACCTGCGGTTCGCCTGTGAGGACCCGGACGCGCCGGAGAACTTCCCGCGCTGCCTAACCGTGTGGCGGGCGAACCTGCTCGGCTCCTCCGGCAAGGGCAACGAGTACTTCCAGCGCCACCTGCTCGGCGCCGACTCCAACTTGCAGACCACCGACGCCACCGGCGTCCGGCCGCAGGAATTGAACTGGCGCGAGACCGCCGCCACCGGCAAGCTCGATCTGCTGCTGTCGCTGGACTTCCGGATGACCAGCACCACGCTGTTCTCCGACATCGTGCTGCCCGCCGCCACCTGGTACGAGAAGCACGACCTGTCCTCCACCGACATGCACCCGTTCGTGCACGCCTTCTCCCCTGCCATCTCGCCGCCGTGGGAGGCGAAGACCGACTTCGACGCCTTCCACCGCATCGCGCGCGGCTTCTCCTGGATGGCCGAGAAGCACCTGGGCAAGCGCAAGGACATCGTCGCCGTGCCGCTGCAGCACGATTCACCGGATGCCACCGCGCAGGCGGGCGGACGCGTGCTGGACTGGAAAGCCGGTGAGTGCGAGCCGATTCCGGGCAAGACCATGCCGAAGCTGGTGGTCGTCGAACGCGACTACCCGAAGATCGCGGAGAAGATGGCCGCGCTCGGGCCGCTGATCGACACGCTCGGCACCACCACCAAGGGCGTCACCACCTACCCCGACCAGGAGGTCGAGTACCTCGCCGGGGTGAACGGCACCGTGGTGTCCGGCATCGCCCAGGGGCGCCCGTCGCTGGCCAAGGACACGCACGCGGCCGAGGCGATCCTCGCGCTGTCGGGCACCACAAACGGCAGGCTCGCGGTGGAGGGCTTCCACGCGCTGGAACGCCGCACCGGCACCAAGCTCGCCGACCTGGCCGCCGAGCACGAGGGCAAGCGAATCTCCTTCGCCGACACCCAGGCTCGCCCGGTGCCGGTGATCACCTCGCCGGAGTGGTCGGGCAGCGAGACCGGCGGACGCAGGTACTCGCCGTTCACCATCAATACCGAGCGGCTCAAGCCCTGGCACACGCTGACCGGGCGGCAGCACTTCTACCTCGACCACGACTGGATGATCGAGCTCGGCGAGCAGCTGCCGATCTTCCGTCCGCCGCTGGATATGACGGCGCTGTTCCGTGAGCCGTCGGTGGGCGAGGTCGGCGAGCGGGGCGTCACGGTGCGCTACCTGACACCGCACTCGAAGTGGTCGATCCACTCCGCCTACCAGGACAACCTGCACATGCTGACACTCTCCCGGGGTGGTCAGACGATCTGGATGTCCGACCGCGACGCCGCGAAAATCGGTGTGGCCGACAACGACTGGATCGAGGCGATCAACCGCAACGGCATCGTCGTCGCCCGCGCCATCGTGAGCCACCGGATGCCGGAGGGCACGGTGTTCATGTACCACGCCCAGGACCGGGCGGTGGACGTGCCGCGCATCGAGGGCATCGGCGAGGACACCAAGGGCCGCGGCAAGCGCGGCGGCATCCACAACGCGCTCACCCGCATCATGATCAAGCCCTCGCATCTCATCGGCGGCTACGCGCAGCAGTCCTTCGCGCTGAACTACCACGGCCCCACCGGAAATCAGCGTGACGAAGTGACCACGATCCGCAAGCGGTCGCAGGAAGTGGAGTACTGATATGCGAGTCATGGCACAGCTGGCCATGGTGATGAACCTGGACAAGTGCATCGGCTGCCACACCTGCTCGGTCACCTGCAAGCAGGCGTGGACCAACCGCGGCGGCACCGAGTACGTCTGGTTCAACAACGTGGAAACCCGTCCCGGACAGGGCTACCCGCGGCAGTACCAGGATCAGGAGAAGTGGAAGGGCGGCTGGACGCTGAACAAGCGCGGCAAGCTCACCCTGAAGTCCGGGTCCCGGTTCAAGCGCTTGATGAACATCTTCGCCAACCCGGACCTGCCCACGGTCGAGGACTACTACGAGCCGTGGAGCTACGACTACGACAACCTGCTGTCCTCGCCGCCCACCGACACCACGCCGGTCGCGCGCCCGAAATCGCTGATCACCGGCCAGGACACGAACGTCACGTGGGGCGCCAACTGGGATGACGACCTGGGCTCCGGCCCCGAGCAGGTCGGCAAGGACCCGCTGCTGGCGAAGCTCTCGAACCAGGTGAAGCTGGAGTTCGAAGAGACCTTCATGTTCTACCTGCCGCGGATCTGCGAGCACTGCCTGAATCCGTCGTGCGCGGCCTCCTGCCCCTCCGGCGCGATCTACAAGCGCGCCGAGGACGGCATCGTGCTGGTGGACCAGGACAAGTGCCGTGGCTGGCGGCAGTGCGTGTCGGGCTGCCCGTACAAGAAGATCTACTTCAACCACAAGACGGGCAAGGCGGAGAAATGCACCTTCTGCTACCCGCGTGTGGAAGTCGGCATGCCGACGGTGTGCTCGGAGACCTGCGTCGGACGGCTGCGCTACATCGGCGTCATGCTCTACGACGCCGACGCCGTGCTGGAGGCCGCGTCGGTCACCGACGACAAGGACCTCTACCCGTCCCAGCTCGGGGTGTTCCTCAACCCGCACGACCCGCGGGTGATCGCCGAGGCCGAGCGGGCCGGGATCTCGCCGGAATGGATTCAGGCGGCCCAGGATTCGCCGGTCTACAAGCTGATCGTGGACTACCAGATCGCGCTGCCGCTGCATCCGGAGTACCGCACTATGCCGATGGTCTGGTACGTGCCGCCGCTGTCGCCGGTGGTGGACGTGCTCACCGAGACCGGGCACGACGGCGAGAACGTGTCGAACCTGTTCGGCGCCATCGACGCGCTGCGCATCCCGGTGGAGTACCTGGCCGAGCTGTTCACCGCGGGTGAGGTGGGGCCGGTGCGCGCCTCGTTGCAGCGCCTGGCGGCGATGCGCTCGTTCATGCGCTCGGTGAACCTCGGCGAGGAGCCCGATCCCGCCATCGCGCCGTCGGTGCGGCTGGAGCCGGAGGAGATCGAGGCGATGTACCGGCTGCTGGCCATCGCCAAGTACGAGCACCGGTATGTCATTCCGACCGGTGCGGGAGCCCGTGCGCACGAACTGGATTCGCTCGCCACCGGGTGCAGCCTGGACACCGACGGCGGACCGGGCATGACGGCGTTCGACCAGATGGTGGAGAAGTTCCATCTCACCGATTCCAACGGTGCGGCGCCGGAGGAGAAGTCGTCCCGGATCAACCTGTTGAACTGGGACGGCAAGAGCACCGAGGGCCTGGTGCCGACGAACGACGCGGCCAACGGGAACGGCAACGGGCACGCGAACAACGGAGTTCCGGCCAACGGCAGGCCCACCAACGGCTCGGGCAACGCTGCGGTCGCGAACGGCACGGGCAATGGCGCCCACGCCGACGACCCGGCCTCCGCGCCGAGCGGGGCGGGCCGATGAGCCTGCTGAAGCTGCGCCGCCGCCCGGAACCGTCCGTCGAGCTCGCCCAACGCGACCGGCAGCTGGTGTGGCGGATCGCCGCGCTGCTGCTGGACTACCCGTCCGAGCAGACGCTCGCCATGGTCGGCCAATTGGCCACCGCGGCGGCGGAACTGCCGGACGAGGTACGCGCCCAGCTGAGCGAATGCCTCGACTACCTGCGGACGACCCCTCCGCTGGAGCTCGCGGCCGCCTACGTCGAGACCTTCGACATGCGCCGCCGCGCCAGCCTGCACCTGACCTTCTACGCCTACGGCGACACCCGCAAGCGCGGGATGGCATTGCTGCGGTTCAAGCACGCCTACCGGCACGCCGGTGTCGAACTCGGCGACGAAGAACTGCCCGACCATCTGCCGGTGTTGCTGGAGTTCGCCGCCACCGTCGATCCGATCGGCGGCGAGCGTCTGCTCGGCGAGCACGTTCCGGTGCTGGAGTTGCTGCGACTTTCGCTGTCGGACAGCGGTTCTCCGTACGCCGGGGTGCTTGCCGCCGTCGGCGCGACGCTACCGCCGCCGACCACTGCCGATCGGCGGCGTATTGCCGAGCTGGCGGCACAAGGACCGCCGGAGGAAGAGGTCGGGCTGGAGCCCTTCGCGCTCGACCCCGCCCTGTTCGACGGATCGGAAGGCCGACGATGAACGCATCCCCGAATCTGCCGGTCTCGCTGTGGCTGATCCTGCCGTACATCGCGTTCACTTCGTTCGTGCTCGGGCACCTGTGGCGCTACCGCAACGACCAGTTCGGCTGGACCACTCGCTCCTCGCAGATCTACGAGAGCCGTCTGCTGCGCTTGGGCAGCCCGCTGTTCCACTTCGGCATGCTCGGAGTGTTCGGCGGTCATGTGCTCGGCGTGCTGATCCCCCAGGCGTGGACCGCCGCGGTCGGCATCTCCGAGCACGCCTACCACGTCATCGCGGTCGGCGCGGGTTCGGTGGCCGGTCTCGCCGTGCTGGCGGGCGTCGCCATCCTGCTGTACCGGCGCTTCACGGTCCCGGCCGTCCGCAAGGCCACCACCGGCAACGACAAGCTGATGTACGCGCTGCTGGCCGCGGCGCTGATCACCGGACTGCTCAACACCTGGGGCAGCAACCTGCTGTGGGGCACCTACAACTACCGCGAGACGGTCTCGCCGTGGTTCCGCAGCCTGTTCACCCTCAGCCCCCAACCCGAGCTCATGGTGGACACACCGTGGACCTTCCAGCTGCACGGGCTGGTCGTGCTCGCGCTGATCGGGTTGTGGCCCTACACCCGGTTGGTGCACATGTTCAGCGCGCCGGTCGGCTATCTGGTGCGGCCGTACGTGGTGTACCGCAGCAAGGAATACGACGCCTCCGACAAGCGCCGCTACGCCCGCGCCTGGGAGGCGCCGGTCACACCCGAGCGCTGGCGCTGAACGACGCCGTCGCGCCACGCGAAGACCCGCCCGGCCATCGTCGTCCGGGCGGGTTTTCGTGTGTCAGGCGTTGTCGTAGGCGTCCTGCAGCGACTTGACATCCAGCTTGGACATCGTGCGCAGCGCGGTACCGACGGCGATGGTCTTGGCTGGATCGTCACCGCTCATCAGTTCCAACAGCTTCGAGGGCACGACCTGCCAGAACAAGCCGTAGCGGTCGGTGAGCCAGCCGCACGGGCCCGGGTGGCCGCCCTCGATGAGCGCGTCCCACAGGCGATCCACCTCGTCCTGGGTGTCCACGACCACCTGCAGTGACGCCGCGTCCGTGAGCGGGTGGTCCGGTCCACCGTTCATGATCGTGATCGCCTGGCCGTCCAGCTCCAGCGAGACGATGAACGCCGACCCGTCGGAATTGCGCGAGATGTCGACCACCCGCGAGTTCGGGATCACCGAGACGTAGAACTCGGCCGCTTCCTCAGCGCCGTTCTCGAACCAGAAGAACGTGTTGACGGACATGATGTGCTCCTTGTGGGTTGCTGTGTGGCCTGCTGTCACCCTCTGGTCGGAGCGGGCGGCACGGTTTCGACGTAATTCGCGAACTTTCTCGAGAAATATTTTCGACCCTGTCGGCGACATCCAACACTGGTAAGTCGCTGGTAGACATCGCGCAAGCGGACCTGACTGGATCTTCGCAGGCAGCACCCACCTCCCATCCGGTAGCCCAGCATGCGCTGACCAGGTTTGGGTAGTGCGATGCGGTCTAACCCGCACGTGGGTCGAAGAGGGCCTCGGCTGCCTTGCCGTCGCTATGCCGCGGCAGCCGCGGGCAAGCAAGGAGTGATGATGAAGGGCGGAGCGAAGATAGCTATAGGGGTGGGTGCCGGGTACCTGCTGGGCCGCACGCGCAAAATGCGCCTGGCGTTGTCGCTGGCGGGTGCGGCGATGGCCAGGCGGTCTTCCGGCGGGGTCACCCAAGAACTGCTGGAGCGCGGGACGTCGCTGCTCAAATCGTCGCCGGAGCTGGCCGGGATCACCGACACGGTCCGCCAGGAGTTGATGGGCGCCGCGCGAGCGGCTGCGGTCACCGCGGCGAGCAACCGCATCGACGCGTTGAACGCCCGCCTGCAGCAACGGGCCGCGATACCCGAGGCGGAGGAAGAACTTCGGGACGAGACCTGGGACACCGGCGAAGAGGAGTACCCGGACGAGACGACCGAGGGCGACGAGCAGGGATACGCCGACGAGGAGATCGAGGACGAGTACCCGGGGGAAGAACAGGACGAATACTCCGAAGAAGAACAGGAAGAGTATCCAGAAGTAGAAGCAGAGCTGGTGGAGGACGAGTCCGAGGGGAGTCAGGACGAGTCCGAAGAGTCCCAGGAGCCTGCCCGGGCACGCCGGACGGCATCCAGCCCCCGGCGTCGTGCCGGTGAGTCACGCTTCCGGAAATCCGGTTCACCGGATCGCGCAGCGTCGTCGCCTGGTCGGCGCCGGATTCGCGCCGAGGCCGAGCAAGCGCCCATACGGCGCACGAGGAGGTGAGTCCGATGGCGTCGAGAGCTCTGTCGGACGCCGCGGACAAGGCAGGCAAGACCGCCGCCCGCGCTACGGGTCAGGCAGGCAGGACAGCCGCCCGCGCTACGGGTAAGGCAGGCAAGACGGCCGTCCGCGCTACGGAAAGCGCAGGCAGGACAGCTGGCCGCGCCGCGGGGAAGGCAGGCGCGACGGCTGGCCGCGCTACGGGGAAGGCAGGCAAGACGGCGGTCCGCGCTACGGAAAGGGCGGGCACTACCGCCGGCCGTGCCGCAGGTAAGGCAGGAACTACCGCAGGCCGGGCAGGCGGCGCAGCAACCCGCGCCGGCTCGACGGCCCAGAAGACGGTTCAGGAAGCCGCGCCGACAGGCGTGCTTGCGCAATCACTGCAGACCCTGGCCGGAACCGTGGTCGACCGCGCTCTCATGGGAGTCTCCGGCAAGCTGTCGAACACAGCCGACCGCCTGAACGACTACGCCGAAGGAGGCGGAAGCCTGCTGGCGGCGATAACCGGGGCCGAGAAGCTCGCCGGCGGCGCATCGCCGCTCAAGGCTGCCATGAGCGGCGGGTTGGCGCAGGTCACCCATACGCTCCAAGACAAGCTCCAGGAAGCAAAGGAGAACCTGACCGGCGGGAAGGGGAAGGGCGCCGGAGCCAAGAAGCTGAAGCTGACGAACATCGTCGAACAGATCGACGTCGGCGTTCCGATCGAGCTGGCCTACGACCAGTGGACCCAGTTCGCGGATTTCCCGAAGTTCATGAAGAAGGTCGAGCAGGTCGAGCAGGTATCCGACGAGAAGCTGGCATGGACCGGCAAGGTGTTCTGGTCCCGGCGGTCCTGGGAGTCCACGATCACCGAACAGGTGCCGTACGAGCGGATCGTGTGGCGATCCAAGGGGGACAAGGGCTATATCGACGGCGCGGTGACGTTCCACGAGATCACGCCGGACCTGACCCGCATCATCATGGTGCTCGAGTACCACCCGCACGGGTTGTTCGAAAGGACCGCCAACCTGTGGCACGCGGCCGGCCGCCGCGCTCGCTTGGAACTCAAGCATTTCGAGCGGCACGTCATGATCCAGAGCGCACTGCACCCGGACGACGTCGAGGGCTGGCACGGCGAGATCCACGACAGCAAGGTCGTCAAGGACGACGAGACCGCCCGCCGCGAGGAGCGGGCCGACACCGACGACGAAGACACCGAAACCGACGAAGAACCCAGAGACGACGTGCGGAACGAGGAGGAGGCTGCGAACGAGGAACCCGCGCCGCGCCGTCGACCCGCCACCCAGCACCGCAGCACCGCCGCACGCCGACGCAGTGACACGCAAGGAGACCGGACATGACGATCGAACCCGTAGGCGGCGGAGGCGGCGGCGCAGGCACAATGGCGCGCCCGAGCTCATCCAGCTTGGCCGACGTCATCGATACGATTCTCGATAAAGGACTGGTCATCGACGCGTTCGTGCGCGTGTCGCTGGTCGGTATCGAGCTTGTGACCATCGACGCCAGGGTTGTCGTAGCCAGCGTCGACACGTATCTGCGCTTCGCCGACGCCGTCAACCGGCTCGAAATGGGCACTGAACCGAAGGACCTTTCCGATCTGGTCGGCGACGTCACCAGCGGCGCCGCGAAGCACAAGACGAAAGGCGCGCTCGAGGCCGCGGGCGAGAAGGTCATGGGCTTCCTCGACGAGGTCGAGGAGAAGCGCCAGCCCGTCAGGCGGCCGTCGAAGCGTAAGGAGGAATGATGTCCACGCAGCACGCAACCGAAGCACGGGAGACCGAGAGCGGTCAGCGCACCGGCGTATACGTCTACGGCATCGTGCCTGCCGATGTGGAGCCCGAGGAGCACGCCGCCGGGGTCAGCGACAGCACCATCGATGTGGTGCGGCACGGCGAGATCGCGGCGCTGGTCAGTGACGTACCGGTCGACCGGCGGTTCGGCACACCCGACGATCTGACCGCGCACGCGCGGCTGCTCGACGGTGCGGCCGCCGTCGCTCCGGTGCTGCCACTGCGGTTCGGAGCGGTCATGTCCGATCCCGAGGCGGTGGAAAAGGAACTGCTCGAGGCACATGAGGACGAGTTCCGCACCGCGCTCGAGGAACTGGAGGGCCGAGCGCAATTCGTGGTCAAGGGACGTTACGTCGAGGGCACCGTCCTTCGGGAGGTACTCGACGAGAATGCCGAGGCAGCCCAGCTGCGGGATGAGATCCGCGACAAGCCGGAAGACGCCACCCGCAATGCCAGGATCGCCTTGGGCGAGATCGTCAATCAGGCGGTCACGGCCAAACGCGCGGAGGACACCCGCCGGATGCGCACGCTGCTCGAGCCGCTGACATCCCTGGTCAACGAACGCGAACCGACCCACGAAGAGGACGCGGTCCACGTCGCGGTCCTGCTCGAACTGACCGAGCAGGGTGAATTGGAGGATGCGCTGCGTCAGCTCGCCGACGGGGAATGGGACGGGCGCGTGGAGCTGAGCCTGCTCGGCCCGATGGCGGCGTACGACTTCGTCACGAAGCGCGCCCCCGAGGGCTGACCCATGGGCTTGCTCTCGTCGATCCTCACGCTGCCTATCGCGCCGGTCCGGGGCGTGATCTGGCTGGGTGAACTGATCCAGGATCAAGTCGAACAGCAGTTGCGGGATCCCGCCGCCATCCGCCGTGAGCTCGAGCTGATCGACGAGGCGGCGGCATCCGGGCAGCTCTCCGAAGAGGAGCGCAAGCAGGCTCAGCAGGCGGTGCTGGATCGCATGCTTCAGCCGTAGCGACGGGGCCGCCGGATGAAAGGGAGTGACCAGCGTGAGCCGCAATACCACTCATGAAGAATCCGAGGACGTCGACTCGGGAGCCGGTCAGCAACTCGATCCGGCGCAGGCGATCGCGGCAGCGGTGGAGAACCTGGTGGAACTGACCTCGAAGCAGCCGGAAGGCGTCACCTCCCTGGAGCCGACCGACGACGGCTGGCGAGTAGAGGTCGAGGTGCTCGAGGACCGCCGCATCCCCTCGTCCTCGGACATGCTGGCGCTCTACGAGGTCGAGACCGACCTGGACGGAAATCTGCTGGCCTACCGCAGAACCAGGCGTTATGTCCGGGGCAGCACCGACATCGGCGGAAGGAATCGGCAATGACGGTGGTCGGAGGTGGAGCGCCCGCGCCGCAGCCGTACGGCGGCGGTCACCAGTCGACCAACCTCGGCGACATTCTGGAGCGGGTCCTCGACAAAGGGTTGGTGATCGCGGGCGACATCCAGGTGAATCTGCTCGACATCGAACTTCTCACCATCAAGCTGCGCTTGGTCGTCGCGTCGCTGGAGACGGCCAAGGCAGTGGGCATCGACTGGTGGGAGACCGATCCCTGGCTCAACAGCAAGGCCCGCGCCCTCGAGCGGCAGGACAGCGACCTCGAACTCGAGAACCGGAAGCTCCGCGACCGGATCGCCGAACTGGAAGCCGCGGACGAGCGCCGCATATCCCTCGAACGCCGCCGCGAGCCGCAGGAAGCGGAGCGCCACTCCCTCGAACGCCGCCGCGAACCGAGGGGAGCGAGGGACCGTGACTGATGCCGTCGGCGTCTGGCTGTATGCGGTGACGACTGCGGGAAACCTCGCCGAAGAGCTGGGCGGGACAACCGGGGTGGCGGGCGAGGCGGTGCGCGCGGTGCTGTCGGACGACTTGGCGGCCGTTGTCGGTACGGTGCCGCTCGAGATCTTCGGGGAGGAGTCGATGCGCCGGAACCTGGAAGACCTGGACTGGCTGGAGGCGACGGCCCGGGCGCACGACGCCGTCGTGTCGGCCGTGGTCAGCCGGGGCCCGGCCGTTCCGCTGCGCCTGGCCACCGTCTTCCTCGACGATCATCGGGTACGTGAGATGCTCGACGACCGGCGTGCGGACTTCGATGCGGCGCTGACCCTGGTGAGCGGCCGCACGGAGTGGGGTGTGAAGGCGTATGGCGACCGCGCCGCACTCGTCGACGACGTGGCCGAAGCCGCAAGCCGCGACGCGGGCGGCGGAAAGGGTTCGGGGACAGCGTATCTAGCGCGCCGCCGCGCACAACTGGCCGCACAGGAAACCGTCGAACGCGACGCCGCGCTGCGCGCCGACGATATCCATGCGCGCCTGGTCCGCCATGCCGCCGCCGGCCGCCGTCAACCGGTGACGGACCCGGCACTGTCCGGCCGCCGGGAGTGGATGGTGCTCAACGGCACCTATCTGGTGGACGACGAGCGCGCGGACGATTTCGCAGCGATCGTCGACGAGCTCGGCAAAGAATTCCCCGGCATCCGGCTCGAGCTCACCGGTCCGTGGCCACCGTATTCGTTCGCTGGAGTGGAAAGGGTGCCGACATGAGCCAGGTCGTGTCGAACGTCGACCGTGAGCGCCGCGTCGCGCTCATCGACCTGCTGGACCGAGTGCTGGCCGGTGGGGTGGTCATCACCGGCGACATCAGGCTCTCCATCGCGGACGTCGACATGGTCGAGATCTCGCTGCGAGCCCTCATCTCCTCCATCAGCGCCTTGTCCACCCCCGCGCTGGAGCCCGATGACTGAATTCGGCGGCATCCCACCGCGTATCGACACCGACCCCGAATCCGTCGAGCGCGGGCTCGTCACGCTCGTCCTCACCCTGGTAGAGCTGCTGCGGCAACTGATGGAACGGCAGGCGCTGCGCCGCGTGGACGAAGGCGACCTGAGCGATGCCCAGGTCGAGCGGATCGGCACCACCTTGATGCTGCTCGAGCAACGCATGGACGAACTACGCGACCACTTCGGCCTCACTCCCGAAGACCTCAACATCGACCTCGGCCCGCTGGGCACCCTCCTGCCCCAGTACCCCGACGAACGCTGAGATCAACGGCACACGGCTGCGCTGTTTCGCGAGAAGAGCCTCCACCATGTGCCGTTGATCATGAAGCGCAGGGTGGTGCGGGGGCGTCCACGAACAGCGGCTTGCCGGTGGGTGGGGCGTAGATCACGTCGAGGACGAGTGGTTCGGTGCCGAGGTTCTGGCCGATGTGGACGTTCCATTCGCCCGCGGGCTCGTAGATGAAATCGCCGGTGCGGTAGATCGGGGCGATGCAGTCGGGGCCGGGATGGGTGAGGGTGCCCGCTCGGACGAAGCCGAAGACCGGGCCGTCGTGGTAGTGCCAACCGGTGGAACCGCCTGGGCCGATGGTGATTTCGCGGACCACAAGGTCGGTGCCCGCGACGAACGGGAGCAGTCCGGCGGGGATCTGCGCTTGGCCGAGGGTGACGGCGGTGACGTCGCTGCCCGGCGTCGCGTTGGCGTTCGCCGCGCCGGTCAGCGCACCGACGAGCAGAACCGGTGCGACGGCGACGCGGAGGAAAGGCGTCATCCTCGCAGCCTAGCCAGCTGGTGTTCCCGCACATGGTGCGGGTGTCGAGTTGCCGGGATGCGCCGCGCCCGTACAGCATCGGCGGTATGCCGTCCACTCCGCTGAATCCAGCAGGCGACATCCCTGACACCGGAATTCCGGGCCGTCTCGCCACCGACATGACGATGACCGAGCAATACGAATGGCACCGCGCTTATCTGCGCCGCCATCCGGTGTCGCGGCGCAACATCCTGCGTGGCGCCGCGGCGGCCGCGGCGGTGGCGGCGGTTGGCGTCGCGCCATTCGGTGCTCGCGCGTATGCCGAGGAGGCTCGGCTCGCGGTCGGCGGACGACGGGTGGCGTTCGGCCCGGACGCGGCGAGTCAACTGCGTTTCGCGGCGCAGCTGTCGCGGCGACCGGCGGGCGCGACGGTGTATCTCGATCATGGACCCACGCCTGCGCTGGGCGCGACGGTCGAGGCCGAGGTGCGCAATCTGCTCACCCAGGTGCCCACGGCCGATGGCGGCGTGCTCGCCGCCGAACAGTTCTACGTCCACGCGCCGGTGGACGGCCTCCCCGGCCGGGTGCCGCACTTCTATCGCTGGCGCACCTCCGACGGTTTCGCCGGCGACATCCGCGCCGCCGCGCCCGCGATGCCGACCAGCAGGGCCGCGATCCTGCCGTTCCGCTTCACCATGATGGGCGACCAGGGCACCGACGAGACGCCCGCACTGCCGGACGGCGTCGCGCCCGGCGACTACGACGACAAGTACTACCGGGCCGACAACGATCCGGCCGCACCGCACGCGAGCAACGTGCTGCGTCAGATCGCCGCGGCCCGGCCGGATTTCCACATCCTCGCAGGCGACATCGCCTACGCCGACCCCTCCGGCAAAGGCAAGCCGGGGCAGTTCGTCGCGCACGGCGCGCACCCGTCCAGCGGGTTCGACAAGTACAACCCCTACGTGTGGGACGTCTACTTCAACGCCATCGAGCCCAGCGCCGCGCAGACCCCATGGATGTTCACCACCGGCAACCACGACATGGAAGCCACCTACGGCGACCACGGCTACGGCGGGCACTCGGCGCGGCTCGACTTTCCCGGCAACGGCCCCGCGGGCTGTCCGTCGGCGTACTCGTTCAGCTACGGGAATGTCGCGGTGCTCTCGCTGGACGCCAACGACGTGTCCTACGAGATCCGCGCCAATACCGGGTATTCCGGTGGGGCGCAGACGAGTTGGGTGGAGCGCGCGCTGGCCGCCTACCGCGCCGACCCCGGCATCGACTTCATCGTCTGCTTCTTCCACCACTGCGCGTATTCGACCACCGAGGCGCACGCCAGCGACGGCGGCGTGCGCGACGCCTGGGTCGGGTTGTTCGACCGCTATCAGGTGGACCTGGTGCTGCAGGGGCACAACCACGTCTACGAGCGCACCGACCCGATCCGTGCGGGAAACGCGACAAAGGTCGCGGGCGACAACTCGATCGTCTACCCGGAGACCGACGGAACCGTCTACTACACCGTGGGCGGCGGCGGACGCCCACGCTACGAGTTCCAGCCGGGTTCGCAAGAGTCCTTCCGCGGCAACGAACTGCCGGATACCACGGTGCCGAACAGCTATGTGTGGACGCCCGGCGGCGGCAAACAGGACGAGCCCGCGCCGTGGTCGCGGGTCCGCTTCCGCAATTACTCGTTCCTGCGCGTCGACGTTCGACCGGGCGTCTTCGCCAGCGAGATGGACGTGGTCGCGGTCGACGAATACGGCCGCGAATTCGACCGGGTGCTCTACCGTCGCCAGGTCCGGCCCTAGCTATTACTTCTTGGTCTGCTTCGGCGGGAAGGTTCGGGCGTAGGCGACCCCGCGCTCGACCCATTCCCGCAGGACCTCGTCGTCGTCGACTGCCTCCGCGGCGACATACAGCCAGCCGACCATCTCGCGGCCGCCCATCACCATGGGCTCGACCGACTCACCGAGCAGCCGCTCCCCCTCATCCGGGTCGACGCGGACCAGCAGGCCACCCTGACGGCTGGCCGCGACCGCCATATTGCCGCCGATCAGGAACGCCAGGCCACCGAACATCTTCCGCTCGGTGAGCTCCGGCCCTGGCACGATCAATTCGCGGATCCGCTCGGCCAACTCCTCGTCATATGCCATAGCGGCATTGTGCGCCCTCGGTACGACAGGCTTGCGGAGCACCAGATGACCCGGCCTGTTCGATCGTGACCCGGCCGGGCTCGATGCTCTGCGCCGAAATCCGGGCGCAGTCGCACACCTGGCGGGACACGCCTGTCCGGCCGAACCACGTACGTGCAGATCTACGAACCGAGCGGCCGATCGGTATCTGAATCATCCTGCACCACAGCATCTTTGACTCTCAGCGCCGATAAGCCATGCCGAAATGTTTACGTACACTCCGGAGCCGCGTGGATGTTACTGGACGTTAAACCGGATGTTTCCCTACCTGTCTGTAATACACCACGTGAGACGGGGGCCCGGGTTGTCATTACCGCTCGCGCGCAACCCGTTTCAGAATTCGCAGTCGACCGCACTCCCAGAAGCGGGACGAAGGACTCCTCCGTGCACATCTGCTCCCCGGTGGTGCGATCACGCACTGTCAGCCGCAGTTCATCCAGGCGGTATTCGGTTCGAGTTGCCGGCATGTTCCAACGAGCCCGCCAGGCACATCGCGGAGCGCCTGCCCTGTGGCTGCGCTCGGGCGCAGGCACTACCCGGCGACGGCTGGCCTGGCTCGTCCTGATCGCCTTCGCGCTGTTCGTCTTTCCCGGCTTTATCGGCGCGGTGGCCGTCGCCCAGGACGCGGCGAGCACGACGGCGGGGACATCCGGGATCGACGGGCTCAGCTGGATGAACATTCGTGACTCCTCGGGAATCCGCCTGTCCGACTACCGGTTCGCGACCGGCGACGAAAGCCTGTTCAAGCCGCGCTCCACGGTCCTGTGGACCGTGCTGGGCTTGGAATTCATCGGCTACATAGCCATTGTGACGACCGCGATCTGGGTGATCGGCTACGCGTTGAGCTTCCGGTGGCTGGACATGTTCAGTGCGGCGTTGCGTGGCGTGGCCGATGCCCTGGCCGGGCAGATCGCGACCCCGATCATGCTGGTCACCGCGGCCACCATCGGCGCGTTCTGCGTCGCCTGGTTCATCGTGCGCGGCTACCACGCCAAGGCCACCATGCAGGTGGTGACGATGCTGGGGGTGGCGGTGCTCGGACCGCTGTTCCTGGCCGAGCCCCTGGCAGATGTGCTGTCCTCGGATGGATTGCTCGCGCAGGGCCGTGATCTGGGTATCTCCGTGGCGGCCGGCTTGAACGGGAACGCCAACCCGAATCCGACCCAGCTCGTGTCGACCATGCAGAGCGATCTGGCCGACAATTTCGCCCGTCAGCCCCTGCAAGTGTGGAATTTCGGGCATACCGTCGACGCGCGCCCGGCCTGCCGGTCGGCGTGGTCGGCAGGAGTGGCGGCCGGCGAGGACGCCCGTGTGCTCAGCGGCATGAAGTCGTGCGGTGACGCCGCCGCGCACGCGAAGGCCGAGAATCCCACCATGGGACAGGTCGCCACCGGGCTGATGCTGCTGGTCTGCGGCGGCATACTGTTGGCATTCGCGATGTACCTCGGAGTCAAGGTCATCAAGGCCGCGCTGGACACGATCTATCACGGCATCATGTCGATATTCGGCTTCGCCGCAGGCGGATTCGTGTACGGCCCGACCCAGACGTTCCTGGTCCGCAATCTCGTGGACAGCTTCGTCGCGGCGGCACGGATGACCGCGTACACCATCTTCCTCGGTGTCTACGTACTGTTCATGGGCAACCTGTTCGCGCAAGCCCGCGGCCAGGTGATGGCGGTGATCATCATCGCGGGCACCGTCGAGATCGTCGCCATACTGCAGCTGAAGCGACTCAGCAGCGGCCTGTCCCGCGGCAACGACTGGATCGCCAACCGATTCTCCCTTGCGGCCCAAGGCAGTCAGTCCAAGTCGTCGAGCAGCGGCGGCCTGGCCATCGGCATGGGTGGTGGTGGAAGTGGTGGGGGGAAACCCTCATCGGGCATGGGATTCGTGAGCACTCTCGGCGCGCTGAACACCATCAACTCCTCGCCGGTGACGGCTTGGCTCGCCGGAGGAATCGTCAATCCATTGAATCCTTTGGCCCCCTCACGGAGGCAGATCGAACGCTCCACCAGGAGAATCTTGGCCAGCCGCGAGGAAGGCTACATCGAGCATCAGCTGTCCCGCACGAACTGGCGCGGCGTCGCTGTGGCCGCGGCCAGGCAACATGGGGGCATGAACACCCAGCTTGGTGTCTCCCGCGCCTTGAAGGCCTTGCGCGACAACAAGGTTCCCGAATCACGCGTGCATAACGTGCTGCTCGCCTCGGGTGCCAGCCACGATATGGTCAACCATTCGCTGGCCGCACTGTCGACCCAGGAATCGACGATGTCGCAGAATCCGTACGGCTTCGCACCGTTGCAGAAGGCGATCGCGACGGCGTTTGCCGTGGACAACCACGTCGGCCACGAGGCACACGAAGCCTACGCCGCCCAAGCGGTCATCGCCGCAGACAGCTTCGTCCGGCACAGCAACGCACCGGCCCCGGGCGCCACGATCGACCACGGGTTCGTGCAAAGGGTCGAGAACAACTGGCATTCGGACCGGGCACTGCGGGCGGCGATCACCCCGGACGAGTGGAACAGCGCGGGCCGTGACACACGCTGGCACATCGGACACCGGGTGGCGACCATGCACCGGGACGCGGCCCAGACCTACTACGCGAATCCGACCGATATCAACCGCGAAGCCCTGGTGCGATCGGCCAGGCGCGTCGCCAATCTCGATCACCTGGATCCCGAAGGGGGACTCGACCCCTGGAATCCGTGATCCGCACGGATCGCTACGAGGCGAGTCGGTCCGTCCCGTACCGGACTCGTAGCCTGCTCGGTCCGAGACGCCCCCGCGCGGGTGCGCTGGCCGATCAGACGCCCAGCGCGGCGGCGAACATCGGCCAGGACTCGTGCACGTCGTCCTGCCAGTACGTCCAGGCATGGGTGCCCGCGGGGCGGAGGTTGGTGGTGACCGGGATACCGAGCGCGTGCAACCGGTCCACGAACTGACGGGTGCAGCCACCGATCACCGTCTCCATGGTCCCGCCGACCAGCAGCCGATCCATCAGCCGAAGGGGATTGCCGTCGATGCCGGGATCGCCGAGCGTCTCATGCGAACCCGGTGCGCCGGTGCCCGCCGAGACATAGAGCGCCAGACCGCGCAGCCGTTCGGCCTGCAGCGTCGGATCGTGCTCGATCCAGTCCGGATCGCCTGGTGGGCCCCACATGTTCGCCGCGTTCGCGCCGAACACCGCCAACTGCGCGTTGACGATCGCCCGGCCCATCGGATCGCTCGTTCGGGGGCACCCACTGTAGGAGCCGACCGCCCGATACAAGCCCGGCGCGGCGATCGCCAGATTCAACGCCGAGGTGGCCGACATGGAAACCCCCGCGACGGCATTGCGGCCGTTCATCCCGAACCTGCCCGCGAGCAGTGGTGGCAGTTCCCTGGTCAGGAAGGTGGTCCACTGGTTGCGGCCGAGCACGGGGTCATCGCGCTGCCAATCGGTGTAGTAACTGGCGCGCCCGCCCATCGGCACGATCACGTTGACCGTCTTGTCGGCGAAGAACTCTGCGACATCGGAGCGCCGGGTCCACGGCCCGCCCTCCTCTCCGCCGTCCACGGCGTTCAGCAGATACAGCGCGGGCGCGCCGGGACCCGGATGGGACAGCCACAACGTGATGGGCCGTCCCATCGCTCCCGACTGGACCACGACCTCGAACTGCCGCCCGCCCAGTGGCCGCACGTCGAGAATGGCCGCATCGGGGTCCGCGGTGGCGGTCGCGGCGGGGACGAGTGCGGTGCCGACCGCGAGGAGAGAAACCAGGCATCGCATGAGCCGGTACATGGGCCGAATTTCTATCACGGCATGACCGTCACACCCAGCATTCACCGGGCGTGTTCGCCAAGCTAATGAATTCGCAGGTCATAGACGAAATAGCCACTTGCGTCGGCAATCAGCAGATGTTCGGCAACCGACCAGTGGA
>NZ_BDBA01000048.1 GCF_001612745.1 Nocardia amamiensis NBRC 102102
CCGCCGTGAAGGCCGTGCCACCGAGGCCGAGCGGTCGGATCATCGAACTCCGGACCGCATCGATCGGCGCGCAGTGTGCACACTCAGGAAGTACGCACCACCTCCGCGAATACCTCGTCCGGATCGGATGCCTTCAGGCCGAAGGTGTCCCGGATGGCGGAGTCGTCGACGGTGAACGTCGCGTGCGACATGTGGTAGGTCTCGAACAACTCGACCCAGAACGGGTCGGTGAGACCGAGCAGCGTCAGCTCCCGGTCGCTCATGACCTCCAGCCGAGGTTCGGTCTCTCCAGCGGCCGCGGCGAGCCGCCCGGCCAACTCGCGTACGGTCACCGTGCTGACCGGCGCGTGCCAGGCCCGGCCCCACGCGCGCTCATCGCGAGCGACGGCGACCGCTGCCGCCGCCGCGTCACCGACCGCGGTGTAGGCGTGCGGAACGTCGAGAGCCTGCGGCACCAGAGCCAATTGCCCGGCCAGGATCTTCGGCTGGGCGAGCAACGAGAACACCGAGATCGCACCCGGGCCGAAGAATTGCGATGCCCGCACCTCGGCGACGCGCACCCGGCCCGCCCGGTGCGCCTCGTGCGCCTCCCGCCACATCCGGGCACGCACCCGCCCTTTCGGGCCCGTGGCCGCCAGCGGCGACTGCTCCGTGACCGGACCATCCACCGGGCCGTAGCCGTACAGATTGCCGAGCATCACGTAATTCGCGCCGGTCTGCTCGGCGGCCGTACGGATGGACCCGAACAGCGGCGGAATGGCTTCCGGCCACGTGTGATACGCGGGCATGGCCATGTTGAACACCGTGTCGGCGTGCTCGGCGATCGCGGTAAGCGCGGCCGCATCAAGCGCGTCCAAGGCGATCCGTTCGATATTCGGGTGCTCGGGACCGGCGCCGCTGCGACTCACCATCCGTACTCGGTCACCGGATTCGGCCAGTAGCGCTGCGGTGGCCGAGGCGGTGGCGCCCCGACCGACAACGACCTGGGTAGGCATTCGACTTCCCTTCTGCAACAACAACATAACTACGATCGGCAAACACACGTCCGCGCCGTTTGCCGATCGCGTGCCACTCAGCCTGCCGTTGCCCGGCGGGCTAAGCTAGTGACCGGATTGCCAACTATCCCAAGGATCAGGCCATGCAGACTGTCGCCGTCGTCGCGGTACCTCCGGTGAAGGCATTCGACCTGTCCATGCCCGAAACCGTGCTCGGCGCGGCGATAGTGGACGGCGAACCCGGCTACCGCATCCTGGTGTGCACTGCCACGCCCGGCGTGCTGCCCGCGGGATTGGGCGGATTCGACGTGGTGGTGTCGCGGGGGCTGGAGGCGATCGACGCCGCCGATATCGTCATCGTGCCGAGCACCGGCAGCCGCGGCAGCGCCGACGACGCCACGGTGGCCGCCCTGCGTCGCGCCGTCGCCGACGGCAAGCGCGTCACCTCGATCTGCAGCGGCGCGTTCGTGCTCGCCCAGGCGGGTCTGCTGTCCGGACGCACGGCCACCACCCACTGGGGCCTGGCCGACGAGCTGGCGGCGATGTTCCCGGAGGTGTCGGTCCGCACCGACGCACTGTTCATCGAGGACGGCCCGATCACCACCGCCGCGGGCGCGGCGGCCGGAATCGACCTGTGCCTGCACCTGATCCGCGCGGACTACGGCGCGACCGTGGCGAACGCGGCCGCACGCACCGCCGTCGTCACCCCGGTACGGCCCGGCGGGCAGGCCCAATTCGTGGACGCCCCTCTGCCCCCGGAAAACGGCGTGACCCTGGCGGCAACCCGCGCCTGGGCGCTGGGTCGCCTGGACACGCCGCTGTCGCTGCAAGACCTGGCCAGGCACGCGCGCACCAGCGTCCGCACGCTGACCCGCCGATTCCACGAGGAAACCGGCCTCAGCCCACAGAAATGGCTCCTGCACCAGCGCCTGCAACGCGCCAGAGAGCTGCTGGAATCCACCACTTTGCCCATGAACCAGGTAGCCCGGCACAGCGGTATCGGGTCCGCGGAATCATTGCGGCAGCACATGATCCGCCATGTCGGCGTGCCGCCGAGCAGCTACCGCGCGTCCTTCACGCGCTCGCTGTGTTCGATTTGCAGCGCCTCCGGCGCTGC
>NZ_BDBA01000049.1 GCF_001612745.1 Nocardia amamiensis NBRC 102102
GAACCTGGAGCCGGTGAGAGTGACAGTGTTGCCACCCGAGACCGGACCCGAACCAGGAACCACCGAGCTGAGTGTGGGCGCAGCAACGTAGGTGTAGCTCACCCCGTTGCTGACGCCGCCCACGGTAGTGACCGTGACCGCGACAGGCCCCACCGTCCCCGCGGGCACCACGGCACTGATCTGGGAATCCGACACCACCGTGAAGGAAACCGCGGTATTCGCACCGAAGCGCACGGCCGTCGTCCCGGTGAACCTGGAGCCGGTGAGAGTGACAGTGTTGCCACCCGAGACCGGACCCGAACCAGGAACCACCGAGCTGAGTGTGGGCGCGGCGACGTAGGTGTAGACCACACCGTTACTGGTGCCGCCGACAGTGGTGACCGTGACCGCGACCGCCCCGGCCGGTCGGGCGGGCACCACGGCACTGATCTGGGTGTCCGAAACGACGGTATAGGAGGTCGCCGGAGTCGCGCCGAAGCGGACGGAGGTCGCCCCCGTGAACCCCGTGCCGTCGAGGACGACAGTGTTGCCGCCGGTTACGGGTCCGGCGCTCGGGGCCACCGCGGTGAGCGTCGGTGCCGGAATGTAGGTGTAGAGAACGCCGTTGCTGGTGCCGCCGATCGCGGTGACGACGACGGTGACCGTCCCGGCGACCTCGGCGGGGATCACGGCACTGATCTGGGAATCCGACACCACCGTGAACGAAACTGCCGCGTTCGCACCGATGTTCACCGTGGTGGCACCGGTGAAACCCGTGCCGGTGAGGACAACGGTGTTGCCACCTGTGGTCGGACCTGAATCCGGCACCACCGACGCGAGTGTCGGTGCTGGGACGTAGGCATAGGCGACTGGGTTGCTCGTGCCACCCGCGGTGGTGACAGTGACACCGACGACCCCGGCGCCCGGAGGGGCGGTGGCGCTGATCTCGCTGTCGGAGATGACCGTGAACGCCGACGACTCCGCACCGAAATGCACCGCGGTCGTGCTGGTGAGGTCGGCGCCGGTCAGAGTGACGATGTTGCCACCCGTCTCGGGACCGGAACCAGGCACCACAGTTGCCAGCGTGGGTGCCGGAACGTAGACGTAGGCAACACCATTGCCGGCGCCACCCGCAGTCGTCACCGTAACCGCGACCGTCCCGCTCCCGGCCGGAGCGACCGCGGTGATCTCGGTATCCGACACCACCGTGAACGACGTGGCCGGTGTCCCGCCGAAGTGCACCGCACTGGCCCCGGCGAGATCGACACCGACAAGGGTAACGGTGTTGCCACCGGTCTCCGGACCGGAGTCGGGGTCGAGCGCAACAAGGGTCGGCGCCGGGACAAAGGTGTACACGACAGCGTCGCTGGTACCGCCGACACCGGTCACCGTCACCGCCGCCGTACCGGTACGCGTGGGAGCGACCGCGGTGATCTCGGTATCCGACAGCACCGTAAACGACACCGCCGGAACAAGACCGAAGTCCACACTCG
>NZ_BDBA01000050.1 GCF_001612745.1 Nocardia amamiensis NBRC 102102
CGCAGCCAGTGTTCGGCGCCTGCCGCGTCGCCGGCGTCCCACAGCGCTTCGGCGCGCCGCCGCATGACGAGCAGTTCGATCTCGCTCGGCGGCTCGGTCATGTCCAGCCTCCTGCCCGGCGGCTTCCGGCGGATGCCACGCCGCCGATCACCGCGGTGGTCCGAGCGGGCCGGGGTATCCGTGCTCGCGCGCGTAGGCGATCAGTTGCGCGTCGTAGTTCCCCAGGCTGTCCAGCAGCCAGGTGTGTCCAGTGTCCTTGACCACCACGATCGGTCCTCGGTTGCCCGGCGGAAGCGTTGGCACCGCGCCGTCGGTGTACCAGGACGTGGTCGACCACGGAAAGATGAACGCCCAGCCGATGTCGCAGACCCGCTGCGGCGGTCCGAGCTGCAGGGGATCGGCCGGAGTGCTGTGCCGTGCGCTGTGCGCGGCGAGCAGGTGCCGCGCGCTGTTGCGGGCCACCCGCACGTCCAGCGGCCCGGCCGCGGTGTCCGGGAACGGCAGATTCGCCTGGGGCTCGGCCAGCAGCCGCCGGCCCGCTCCCGGCGTCACCGGACACGGCCTGCTCTGCACGCGGAGGAAGATGGCGTGGGCGGTGTCGGAGTACCGCAGCCCGACGATCGCGTCCTCGGTGCGCCCCACCAGGTGCGTGCCGCGGCTGCGCATCCATTCGGGCTCGTCGGGGCGGATGTCGAGGGTGGCGAAGGCGGCGTGCGCGCCGGGCATCAGATGAGGATCGGACCATTGCCGCGCGATGAACTCCACGAAGACGCTCTGCCCGGTCGCGTCGGCAGCGCGCCAGGCCCGCAGCGTGCTCGCGGGCGGGGGCAGGCCGCCGGTCAGCACCGGCCACCAGTCCGACAACAGCACCGCCGCCCACGATTCGAAGTCGGCGGCTCTGGCCAGCGAGATATCGATCTGTGGATCGGTCATCCTGTCCCCCAGCGGGTCCCGCCTAGTCGGAGTATGCGCCTCGGAGGGGTCTCCGGTGTGATTTCACACACATCAAGCATGACGCGCGTCCGGCCGAAATGTGCCCCTATCTGGCTTTTAGTGGAGCGAGGCGCGCACCTCGTGAGGGGCGCGAGATCATCGCCTCTTCGCGGCCCGGCTCGCGTCCGACCGGCCGCGGAGGTCGGCGGTGGAGTCACCAGCGAGGGGTTGCTGATCGGCGAATAGCAATAGCTCAGGGCGCTGCTGAAGACTTCTCCGGCTACCACCCGACGCAACCTCTCGGCCGAGCTCCCGGTTACGAGCGCAGCGAGACCGAACGGGCAGTGCCGCAGGCACTGCAAATTAAACACAGGCGTATCGTGCGATTCATGACCGGAATGGACCGCCCGCGGCGGTTGCGCCGTACCCCGGCTTTGCGTCGTCTCGTAGCCGAAACAACACTGGAACCACGGCAATTGGTGCTACCGATGTTCGTCGCCGACGGACTGGAGGAACCGCGCGCGATCAGCTCGATGCCGGGAGTGGTGCAGCATTCACTGGACTCGCTGCGAAAGGCCGCCGTCGAGGCGGTCACGGCGGGCGTTGGCGGGATCATGCTGTTCGGCGTGCCCCGCCCGGAGGACAAGGACGCGGTCGGCAGCCAGGCCAGCGATCCGCACGGCATCCTCAACCGCGGCCTGCGCGCCCTCGCCGACGAGGTGGGCGATTCCACCGTGGTCATGGCCGACACCTGTCTGGACGAGTTCACCGACCACGGCCACTGCGGCGTGCTCGCCGCCGACGGCTCGGTCGACAACGACGCCACGCTCGACCGCTACGTCGAGATGGCGCTGGCGCAGACCGAGGCGGGCGCCGACCTGCTCGGCACCAGCGGCATGATGGACGGCCAGGTCGACGCGATCCGGCACGGATTGGACGCGGCCGGACACATCGACACCGGCATCCTGGCCTACGCCGCGAAGTACGCCTCGGCGTTCTACGGTCCGTTCCGTGAGGCCGTTGGTTCCTCGCTGCAAGGCGACCGGCGCACCTACCAGCAGGACCCGGCCAATCGCCGCGAGGCGATCCGCGAATTGGAGCTGGACCTCGCCGAGGGCGCGGACATCGTCATGGTGAAGCCGGCCATGTCGTACCTGGACATCCTGCGCGAGGTCGCCGATCGCTCGACCGTCCCGGTCGCCGCCTACCAGATCTCCGGTGAGTACGCGATGATCACCGCCGCCGCGGAGCGCGGGTGGATCGATCGCCGCGGTGCCGTTCTCGAGTCGTTGCTCGGTATCCGCCGGGCGGGCGCGGACATCGTGCTCACCTATTGGGCGACCGAGGCCGCGCACTGGCTGTCGTGACGAACATGTCGGGGCCGTTCGGCGTTCGACCGGCCCGGGTTCCGATGCCGGAGGATGTCGGTACCGCGCGGCAGTTGTGGTGGGGTGTCGTCGGATTCGGCGTCGTGCAGCTGATCGCGTCGGTTATCGCCGCGCTGGAGCGGCGGAGTGCCTTCGCCGAGGAGGTCTTCGAACAGGCAAGGGCGAAGGACCCGCAGGTGACGCTGGCCAGTGCGGAGCTCATGGTGTCGCTGGTGTACGTATTCGTGGTGCTGTTCGGGCTGTGCGTCGCGGCGCTCGCGCTGGTGATCGTGCACCAGTTCGCGCGCGGCAAGCTCTGGGCGCGCACCATGCTGACCGTGCTCGGTGTCTGGGTCGTGGTGATCGGCGTCGGCGCGCTGCTGGCGATCGACGCGGTGACCGGGACAGCGTCGCTGGTGGCGGGCGGAGCATCGATCGTGCAGGCGGTGCTCGCGGCCGGGGCCATCTACCTGTCGCATCGTCCGGAGTCCACCGCGTACTTCCAGCTGGGCAGACGCTGAACCGGCTGGTGGAACACGTTCCCAGTTTGTCCGAGACAGACCGGCATGTATGGTGAGGGTTGTCACAGTGGACATGGGAACCGGAAGTCGTTTGTCATGCGTTGTCTTACCTTTCGTACGGGAACTCGGCAGATGGCTCCGGAGGATCGGAGGCAACGATGCGAGTGGTGATCCAGCAGCCGCAGAGCATTCGGCGGGATCTGGCCGTACTGAGCCTGCTGATTCTGTTCGCCGTGCTGACCGTCGCCGTGCTGTTGCTGCCCGGCCTGACTCGCTGATTCCGCTTTCCGTCGTGTCGCCGCGCACCGCTGTCATGGGCTCGGTGTGACCGCCGCGACCGTTTTGTTCGCCGAACCGGGTGCCCGCTGGCGTGCGGTGTTCTACGGGCCGGTCCTGTGCCTGGCCATTCTCGTCCTCGAACTCGTCACGGGTGGTGGATCCGTGCACTGGTTCGCCTTGCTGTTCTGTGCGGTGCTGATCGCGGGCTTCGTCGCGCTGCAGGTGCTCGCCGGTAAGCGGCACGTCAGCGTCGAGCTCACCTCGACGACGCTGCGCTCGGGCACCGAGACGCTACCGCTGAGCTCGGTCGCAGAAGTCCTCCCCGAACGCGACGAGGAGTCCTGGGACGACGAACCGTGGGAGTCGGCCAGGGCGCTCGGAGAATTGACCGGCGTGCCGCGCCGCCGCACCGGCATCGGGCTGCGGCTGGCCGACGATACGCTGGTGCAGGCATGGGCCAAGGACCACAAAGCGCTGCGGGCGGCGTTGACCGGAGCCGTGCGGCGCGGCGAGAACGGAGCCGACCGTTGAGGCGATGGATCATCGCGGTGCTCGTGGAACTCGATCTGATCCTGCTCGCGCTGGTGGCGGCGGGGCTGAGCTGGCGCAACAGCGTGCGCACCCTCGACTTCGCGCCGTTGGGGGACGCGCCGGGGTTCACCGCGATCCGTTACGCGGCGCCCTGGCAGCTCTTGGCCGCGGTGCTGCTCGCGGTGGCCGGAGTGCTCGCGATTGATGCGGCGGCCCGGCTCGTCCGCGGCCTCCGCGGCCAGGCCGGAACCGGCCGCTGACCAGGCGCACTGCATACGCCGGCCGTTTGGCCCCCACGGCGACGGGAACGCCGAATTCATGAAACCACTTGTACGACGAACACTTTTCGGCGCGGTGGCGGCCGGTGTGATCGGCGTCACCGCAGCGGTTCCGGCTGCCGCATCCAGCGAAACCGTTACCGCACCGCCGCTTCCGGTGCTGCCGCGTTCGCCACCACCCCGCCCACGCCGTTGCTGCATGCGCTGCCCGCGCCGTTGGCGTGCCTGGTGACAACCGGATTCGCCGCTTTCTGCCTCGGCATCACCTAGCCCTGGATTGCCCGCTAAGCGCTGCGGATACCGTGCGTCTGGGCTACCGTGCAACCGCGTGTCGTCCGCTGCGCACCACCGGGCGACCGCGCGCTTTTGCCAGGAAAATTGCTGCGGCCGTTAGTATTTCGGCCGTAGTTCGAAACGCACGCGATGAAGGAAAGTGTTTGATGAACCGGTTCGCCGTAAAGATCTGTGCCGCGTTTGCCGTGGCCGCCGCCCTCGGAATCGGGGCCGCGCCTGCCGGCGCGAACTCCGGTCTGCCGCTGGAAGACGCGACCGCCGTCGACGCGCCGATCTTCGTGCCGGATTCGGGTTCCGCCGGGCCCTACAACTCGTTCATGTGCGTCCTGCACACCATGTCGGCGCAGGTGCCCTGCATGTACACCTGACCGCGGGCCCGCGGCGCCGTCAGCTCCAGTGCTGGTAGATGTCCAGCACGCGGCCGTCGCGGGTACCGGGGGCATTGAGGTAGACGGTGATCGTCCCGTCCGGATGGCGGGCCGCCTCCATCAGCACTTGGCGCAGCGAGGCGTAGACCCTGCCGTGCTGGTCGCGGTATATCTCCGAGTCGGCCTTCAGGCCGGCCCCGATGCGGTTGGGCGGGACGATCATGGTGACGACGGCGGGGATGGGTCCCCCGGCCAGCGTCGTGGTCGCCATGTGGTCCAGATGGATGCCGATGCGCAACTGGTCGAGCTGATCGCGCGGCTCCGCGGTGGCGGAACCGGCGCCAAGTGCCGCAGTGGCACAGGCGACCGCGGTGAGTAAACCCGCACTGACGATGGCAATCCGCATGCAGACCCTCCCGGCCGGTAGACGATGGCTCCCCGACACTACGCACCGGCAACCCTCCAGCGATCGAAATTCGCACGAACGTGATCTCGGCGTGTTGCGGGCCGGCTGCGGCCTGCGTCACTGCACTACACCCTGTCGTCGAACCATTTCAGCGGTGCTGAGAGACTGGAACACGTGAGTTCTTCTCCGCGTGTGACCAGTGCGGCCGTGCCGGTCTCCGCTCAGCTCTTCGACCGGGCGAGTTCGGTGATTCCGGGTGGCGTCAACTCTCCGGTGCGGGCGTTCCGATCCGTCGGCGGCACACCGCGATTCATCGCCTCGGCCGACGGCTGCACACTCGTCGACGCCGACGGCAACGAGTACGTCGACCTGGTCTGCTCCTGGGGTCCGATGATCCTCGGCCACGCGCACCCCGCGGTCGTCGACGCGGTGCGGCGCGCGGCATCCGGCGGGCTATCTTTCGGTGCGCCGACCGAGGCGGAGATCGAGCTGGCCGAGGCGATCGTGCGGCGAGTCGAACCGGTGGAACGGGTGCGCCTGGTGAATTCCGGGACCGAGGCCACTATGAGCGCGGTCCGGCTGGCTCGCGGCTACACCGGACGCACCAAGATCATCAAGTTCGCCGGCTGCTACCACGGCCACGTCGACGCGCTGCTGGCCGACGCCGGATCCGGCGTCGCCACGCTCGGACTGCCCACCTCACCCGGCGTCACGGGCGCCCAAGCGGCGGACACCATCGTGCTGCCCTACAACAACTTGGACGCCGTCGCCGCTGCGTTCGCCGCGAACCCCGGCGAGATCGCGTGTGTGATCACCGAGGCGGCGGCGGGCAACATGGGCGCGGTCGCGCCACTGCCCGGATTCAACGCGGGTCTGCGCGCACTGACCACCGAGCACGGCGCCCTGCTGATCATGGACGAGGTGATGACCGGCTTCCGGGTCAGCGGCGCGGGGTGGTTCGGCCGGGAGGGTGTCGCGGGCGACCTGTACACCTTCGGCAAGGTGATGAGCGGCGGGCTTCCCGCCGCCGCGTTCGGCGGGCGCGCCGAGATCATGAACCATCTCGCCCCGCTCGGTCCCGTCTACCAGGCGGGCACGCTGTCCGGTAACCCGGTCGCGGTGGCCGCGGGTCTGGCCACCCTGCGCGCGGCCGACGATGACGTCTACGCGGCGCTGGATCGCAATGCCGAGCGGCTCGGCGCCTTGTTCGGCGACGCGCTGACCGCGGCGGGGGTCGGGCACCAGGTTCAATTCGCGGGCAATATGGTGAGCGTGTTCTTCGCCGAACGCCCGGTCACCGATTACGCCGCCGCCAAGGCGAGCCAGACGTGGCGCTATCCAGCCTTCTTCCACGCCTTGCTCGACGGCGGTGTGTACGCGCCGCCGAGCGCGTTCGAAGCGTGGTTCGTCTCCGCGGCGCTCGACGAGAACGCATTCGACCGTATCGCTGCCGCCTTGCCCGCCGCCGCGCACGCGGCGGCGGCCGCCACCCCCGAAGGACCCCGCGCGTGAGCTCCGATCTCGATCAACCCGATGCCGGCCGGCGCGAGCCAGCCCAGCCCACCACCGACGCCGCCGAGCGGAGCGCCGTCGTCGATGCGGCTATCGAGTCCGCCGCTGCCCCGGCGGTCGTCGATCCGGTATCGGAGGCCACCGTGATCGATGCGGGCGAGCAGTTCGCCGCCGCGAGCGCCGCAACCGAAACCGCGACAGCCGACACCGAATCCGTGGAATCGAGCGTGGTCGACGCCGGTGCCCACTTCGCGGCGGCCGCGGCCACGGCCGCGCAGGTCGCCGCCGCGCGTGAAGAGGGGAAGACCGCTGCTGCCGGGAATGCGGTTCCGGCCGAGCCCGCCAGGGACGAGGTTCCGGCCGAGCCCGCCGACAGCCCGGCCAAGGACGCGGATCGGGTGCACGACGGTGGCGCCGCGCCGATCGAGACGATCGTGCATGTGCTGCGCCACGGTGAGGTGCACAATCCGAACGGCATCCTCTACGGGCGCCTGCCCGGATTCAGTCTGTCGGTGGCGGGCCGCGCGCAGGCCGGCGCGGTCGCCAGGACGCTGGCCGATCACGACATCGCACTGGTGATCGCCTCGCCCCTGCAGCGGGCGCAGGAGACCGCCGAGGCGATCGCCGTGCAGCACGACCTGCTCGTTCGGACCGACGAGAACCTCATCGAGGCGGGCAACACCTTCGAGGGCCTGCGCGTCTCGGTCGGCGACGGCGCGCTGCGCAAACCGCGGCACTGGTGGAAGCTGCGCGACCCGTTCACCCCGTCTTGGGGCGAGCCCTACTTGCAGATCGCGCACCGCATGCTGGCCGCGGTGAACAAGGCGCGCGTGGAAGCGGCCGGACGCGAGGCCGTGCTGGTCTCGCACCAGCTGCCTGTGTGGACGCTGCGCCGATTCCTGCAGGGACAGCGGCTCTGGCACGACCCGCGGCAGCGGCAGTGCTCGCTCGCGTCGCTGACCTCGCTGGTCTACCACGGCGACACGCTCGTCGACATCGTCTACTCCGAGCCGGCGGGCGGCTCGGACCCCTCGGTACACGGCGCATGATTCGCCGCACCGGATCCGCCGCTCCGCCCACCACGCGCACCGCGCGGGTGCTGCCGGTTCTGCTCGCGTGCGTGGCGCTGGTCGCCGCGCTCGCGGGGTGTTCGACCGGTTCGGACGCGGTGGCCTCGGGCGGCACCTTCGAATTCGTCTCGCCCGGCGGCAAGACCGATATCCGCTACGACCCGCCCGCCTCGCGCGGCACCATCGGCAAGCTGGCCGGCCCGGACCTGATGACGGCGGGCAAGACCATGTCGGTCGAGGACTATCCCGGCAAGGTCGTGGTGCTCAACCTGTGGGGCCAGTGGTGCGGTCCGTGCCGTGCCGAGGCGCCCGCGCTGGAGAAGGTCTACGAGGCGACCAAGGACAAGGGCGTCGCTTTCCTCGGCATCAACGTCCGCGATCCGCAGCAGGACAAGGCCCAAGATTTCGTGGTCGACAACAAGGTCGGCTACCCGTCCATCTACGACCCGTCGATGCGCACTCTGCTTGCGCTCGGCGGGAACTTCCCTACCAGTGTCATCCCCACCACCCTCGTCCTCGACCGGCAACACCGGGTCGCCGCGGTCTTCCTGCGGTCCCTGCTCGCCGAGGATCTGCAGCCGGTGGTCGAAAATCTCGCCGCGGAGGAATCACAGTGAATCGCGACCGTCGTAACCGTCATCTGCGTGCCTGCCGGCCCCGGCAGGGCGCCCGGCGCATCGGCGGCGGATGGGCCGTCGACGACCGGTGGGCGGGCATCGCCACCGTGCCGCGCAGCGTCGCCGCCGACTCGCTGCTGGACTTCGCCGTAGCCGAAGAGCCCGCAGCCACCGAGCGGAAGGTGTCGTTGCGCCGCGGTGCGGGGCGAGCGCCAGAGGACACGCGGGAGGAATCGGTGTGAGACCTGAGCGTCCCGCGCCGCGATCCGGGGAGGCCATCTGATGATGCTCGCCGGAGTCGGTGAATCGTTCCAGCAGACGGCGGCCTCCGGTCCGCTGCTGCTGGCGTTCGGCGCGTGCCTGCTCGCGGGTCTGGTGTCGTTCGCCTCGCCGTGCGTGGTGCCGCTCGTCCCCGGGTACCTGTCGTATCTGGCCGGACTGGTCGGTGCGGAGGCGCCGCCGGCCACCGTCGCGGAGGCCACCGGAGTCCGCTCGGCCCGGTTGGGGTCGACGGCCGTCGCGCAACCGCTTCGTTCGGGCCGGATGCGGGTCGCCGGTGCGGCCGGGCTGTTCGTCGCCGGATTCACCGTGGTCTTCGTGCTCGCGACCGCGACGGTGTTCGGGGTCATCCAGACCCTCAACGTGAACCGGGAACTGCTGCAACGGATCGGCGGCGTGGTGACGATCCTGATGGGCCTGGTGTTCATCGGCCTGGTGCCCGCGCTGCAGCGCGACACCAGGATGGAGCCGCGCAGGCTCACCAGCATCATGGGCGCCCCGCTGCTCGGCGGAGTGTTCGCGCTCGGGTGGACGCCGTGTCTGGGCCCGACGCTCTCGGGTGTCATGGCGGTCGCCGCGGGCACCGACGGGACCACGGCCGCGCGCGGCGTCGCGCTGATCGTCGGCTACTGCCTCGGCTTGGGCTTGCCGTTCGTCGTACTCGCTTTCGGGTCGGCGAGCGCACTGCGCGGGGTCGGCTGGCTGCGCCGCAACTCCCGCACCATCCAGATCATCGGGGGCATGCTGCTCGTCGCGGTCGGCGCCGCGCTGGTCACCGGAGCGTGGGACCAGTTCGTCGCCTGGGTGCGCGACGCGTTCGTCTCCGAGGTGACCTTGCCGATATGACCGTGACCCACCAGCCGATGACCGAGAACTCGGCGCGGCCGCCGCGTCAAACCCTGGCCGGACGGGCCTGGGCGTTCGTGCGCAATACCTGGCGCGGACTCACCAGCATGCGCACCGCCCTGGTGCTGCTGTTCCTGCTCGCGCTGGCCGCGATTCCCGGCGCGCTGTTGCCGCAGCGCAACCTCAACGAGCAGAAGGTCGCCCAGTACATCGCCGACCGGCCCACGCTCGGCCCGTGGATGGACCACTTCGAGCTGTTCGACGTGTTCTCCAGCTTCTGGTTCACCGCGATCTACGTCCTGCTTTTCATCTCGCTGGTCGGTTGCATCCTGCCGCGCACGCTCGATCACTACCGCGCTCTGCGCACGCCGCCGGTGCGGGCGCCACGCAACCTGACCAGGCTGCCGCACCACTACTCGGGTCACGTCGCGCAGTCGCCAGGTGCGGTGATCGACCACGCCCGGTCGCAGCTGCGCGGCTGGCGCACCGAGGTGCGGCCCGGCAACCGGGACGGCGAACTGGCGCTCTCGGCGGAGAAGGGCTACACCCGCGAACTCGGCAACCTGGTGTTCCATCTCGCGCTGGTGGGGCTGCTGGTCGCCATCGCGGTGGGCAGACTGTTCGGCTACGAGGGCAGCGTCATCGTCGTGGCGAACAACGGTCCCGGGTTCTGCACCACCTCGCCTGCGGTGTTCGACTCGTTCAAGGCGGGCAACGTCAACGACGGCACCGGCATGACCCCGATCTGCGTGCGGGTCAAGAACTTCCGGGCCGACTATCTGACCAGCGGGCAGGCCGAGATGTTCACCGCTGACCTGGCTTACCAGGCGGGCGAGGATCTGCGGACGAACACCTGGCGGGACACCCAGGTGCAGGTGAACCACCCGCTGCGCGTCGCCGGTGACCGGCTCTACCTGCAGGGCCACGGCTACGCGCCGACCTTCACGGTCACCTTTCCCAATGGGCAGACGCGCACCGAGTCCATCCAATGGAGCCCGGACGACGCGTCGACATTCCTGTCCAGCGGGGTGCTGCGGATCGACCCGCCCGGCGGCATGTACACCACGGACGAGGAACGCCGCAAGAACCAGATCGCGATCGAGGGCTTGTTCGCGCCCACCGCCATGTTCCACGGGTCGCTGCTGACCTCGGCGTTTCCCGCGATGAACGACCCGGCCGTCGCGGTGGACATCTATCGCGGCGACACCGGGCTGGACACCGGCAAGCCGCAGTCGTTGTTCGCGCTGGACCCCGAGCAGGTCAAGCAGGGCAGATTGGCCAAGGAGGCCAGGGTCAATCTGCGTCCCGGCGAGTCGGCCACGCTGCCGAACGGCACCAAGGTGACCTTCGACGGAGCGCAGGAGTTCGTGAATTTGCAGGTCTCGCACGATCCCGCGCAGCAGTGGGTGTTGGTGAGCGCGCTGCTGATGATGGCAGGCCTGCTGGTCTCGCTGCTGATCAAGCGCAGGCGGATCTGGGTGCGGGTGTACCCGGCCGACGGTGCAGCCGGTAACGTTGACAAACGACACACTGTAGTAGAGATGGGCGGGCTCGCCAGGACCGATCAGGCAGGCTGGGGCGACGAGTTCGACCGACTGCGCGCGCGCCTGCTCGATGAGCAGCCGGACGCCGATACCACCGCGGCGCGTGGCGCCGAGACCACGGGAGAGTGATCATGCCGATCGACGAGACCATCGCCAGGTACAGCGATTTCGCGTTCAAGTCGGCGATCGTGGTGTACGCGCTGGTGCTGGTGCTGCTGATCTGGCAGTACGCGACCGCGCGCAGCCGCAAGGTCGCCGAGCGCGAACTGGTGACGGTGGGCGCCGGATCGACGCCCCTGGGGCCGGGGCGAGTCGCCGAGCCCGCGCGCACGCCGCTGTCGGAGCGGCTCGGCAACATGGCGTTCTCGGTGCTGATGGTCGCGATCGCGTTGCATGTGGCCTCGATCGTGTTGCGCGGCTTCGCGACCCATCGCTTCCCGCTGGGCAATATGTACGAGTTCGTCACCATGGCCACGGCCGCCGCCGTGCTGGTCGGGCTGTTGTTCCTGCGCGAGCAGCGCTACCGCGCGATGTGGGCGTTCCTCTTGGTGCCGGTGCTGATCCTGCTGTTCCTCGCGGGCACCGTGCTCTATGCCGACGCCGCGCCCGTGGTGCCCGCGTTGAAGTCGTTCTGGCTGCCCGTGCACGTCACCATCGTCAGCGTAGGCAGCGGCGTGTTCCTGTTCGCGGGCGTGGCCAGCCTGCTGTTCCTGTACCGCCTGCGCCAGCCCGAGGGCCAGGAGTCGAACAACCTCCTCGGCGCCATCGCCCGCCGCCTCCCCGATGCCCGCACCCTGGACCGGCTCGCCTACAAGACCACCATCATCGGCTTCCCGCTGTTCGGCGCGGGCGTCATCCTGGGCGCCATCTGGGCCGAGGCCGCCTGGGGCCGCTTCTGGGGCTGGGACCCCAAGGAAACCTGTTCCTTCATCGCCTGGGTCCTCTACGCCGCCTACCTGCACGCCCGCGCCACCTCCGGCTGGCGCGACACCAAGGCCGCCTGGATCAACGTCGCGGCTTTCGTCGCCATGCTGTTCAACTTGTTCATCATCAACATGGTGATCAGCGGGTTGCACTCTTATGCGGGACTGAACTAGGCGGCGGGATTTGGTGAAGGCACCTCGTCCCTGCTGACCACGTCGTCCCGTCGGCATCGGACTGCGGCTCTGAAGGTATGGGTGCGGGGTTCGGAACTACACTGGTCACCATGCGCACCACCCATGAGGAACTCGTTCGGCTTGCCGAGGCCGTGCCTGACGATCAGGTACAGGCCGCGGCCGCGTTACTGCGCCAGCTTGTCCGGAAGTCCGGGCGCCGGACCTTCCACAGCGCGGGTGTCGCTTCCGCTGAACCCGATCTAGCCGAGCGGGCGAAGGAGATCGTTCGGGAGGAGCTCGACCGGGGCACGGTCGAGTGATCGTTATCGATACCGGGCCGATCGTCGCCCTGGTCAATGGACGGGACAATCACCACATCGCATGTCGTGAGCTACTCGTCCGGTCCAAGGCCGGTCAACTGCTGCTCGTGCCCTGACAGCCGTGGCGGGGTGCGATGCCGTTGGCAGCGGTCAGAGGCGGTTGACGCAGACGACGTAATGGCGCTGCCGGTAGACGATTCCGCTGTCGGTCGAGCCGCAGGCGTTGACGTCGACGGTGTTCTGTTTGATGTCGATCACCCGCACGCCGGTCGGGGTGGGGGACGCGCAGTCCAGGCGCTTCGGGTTACCGGGCGACACTTCCATGCAGCCGCCGATCACCCAGTCGATGTCCAGGCATAACGCGGCTTGCGCTGCGCCCTGCAGGGTTTCGTTGTAGGTGTGGTCGGCGTCGGTGGGGCACTGGGCGTTTGCCGGAGCCTTGTCGAAGACCTTGTAAGTCGAGTTCGGGGTGCCGCAGGCAGCCTTGTCGATTCCGGAGCCGTCGAGGTGTACGCAGTCGCCGATATTCACCTGCAAACTCGTGGCGTCTTTGTTCGACGCGCCGCGCATCGCCGAGGTGGTGGGCAGTTCCTCGGTGGTGGTGGGCAGTTCCTCGGTGGTACTCGGTGGTAGTGCCGATGTGGTTGTTGCATTGCCGGTCTGGGCGGCGTTGGCCGGTTCCTCTTTGGGACCCGACATCGATACCGCTGCGGCGACCACGAGGCCCGCTGCCAGCGCGGTCCCAGCCATGAAGGCAACCAGGGTCAAACCGGCACGGATACGTTGGCGCGACACGTCACGTCCTCCACAGCTGTAACCTTCGAACCCACGCCTGAGCCGACCCGAAGTTGTGAAATTGCGGATTGAAGAACCTTGCCATGCATACACTACGCGGCGCGTCCGCGTCGAGTTTTCGCTCCCGTGGGCAGTGATTTGCCCCCACAGTTAACCTGTTCGTCGTCTTCGTCAGCCGAACCGATCACAATCGGATAACGAACCTTCGCGAGACGTGTGCCGATCGCCAAGTCTGGCAACAAGCTACGGGCGCTGTACAGTCACACGCCATCCGGCCTCGGGAGCCGGAGGTCTCGAGAAGGAACTCCAGAATGAAGTTCGGCACTATTGCCGCCATTACGCTCACGGCGGTTGCCGCCGTCGGCATCACAGCGGGGGCCGCGAACGCGCAACCCGTGGAAGCGGATAAGGAGACAGCGACCGTCGGCGTAGAGCAGGGCGTCGACTACCGCACCACGGTCTCCCGCGAAACCGGCACTATCACCACCGCTGTCGAGCACGGCACCTTCGCCGTGGTCGACGACGGTACCAAGATCAAGCTGACCTCTGACACCGGCGCCGTGGTCGCCGAGGTGCCGCTGACCTTCCAGGTTTCCGGAAGCAAGCTGGCGGTCGCGCACGAGATCAGCGACAACGGAAGGAGTCTCGCGCTCACGCCGGTGGCGGACGCGAAGGAGATCGGCGAGATGCAGCCGATCAGCTCGATGAATCGCCTCATCGCCGAACTGAACAAGAACGTGGTCGGCGTGGTCGCGGGCGCACTGCTCGGCGGCCTGCTCGGAGCCCTGATCGGCCTGGGCTTCTTCAGCATCATCACCGGCCCGATCGGCCTGGTCGTCGGCGCGATCGCGGGCGGAGCCATCCAGGGTGGGCAGCCCTTCACGGACGCCTTACTGGCGGTCGTCAACGGCGAACCCTGATCGACGCTCGGATCTGGGCGAGGCAGGCGCACCGCAGCGCGCCTGCCTCACCCGGACCGAACGGCCGATCGCCGAGCTGTCCGACCCACGTCAGCGCTCGGCGGAACCGGACTCGCCGTCGCGGTGCTGGCGGGAGAGCCGCCAGAGGAACTCCGGGTCGTCGTCAGGTCCGACGATGCGCTTGCGCTGTGGTGAACCCGTTTGCGGGAGAGTGGGTCCGATCCGCTCGGGACCGAACGCCTTCCAGCACAACACCGCGATTGCCACCACTGCGATGAGTGCCAACAGGTACGTCACGTCGCTCACCTCCTGATTACGAGGGTAGTCGCGGACGTGACTTCAGCACACCGCAGACGCGAAATCCGCCTGCGGGCGAGCGCGGGCCCTGCGACGACGGGCCCGCGCGCCCTGCGATCAGCGTGCGGTCGCCTCGGTGGTCAGCGACTGGAGCAGCTGGAGTACTTCCGTTTCGCGGAACCGGCGATGTCCGCCCGGTGTGCGAAGCGACCCGAGGCGCCCGGCGTGAGCCCAGCGTGTCACGGTCTTTGGGTCGACGTGGAACAGGGCAGCAACCTGGCCCGGAGTCAGCAGGGTGTCCTGGCCGCCGACGGTGATCGCAGTCATAGCAAACCTCTCCGTTCTCGACAGTTCCCTCATCAGATGGCGCCATCGTCGCACTGAAACCCCTAGGTACTCGAACCACCTACAGTTGGTAAAGGGGAGGTAATAGACAAAACGGATGTGCGCCTCACCCCCGGCTATGGGCGTGCACCGGGGACGGGCAACAGCTTCGCATAGGCTGGCGGATGTGCGTGACGCAACTCCACCAGAAAAGGCTTCCGGACAGCAAACCGCTGGCGTTGGTCGTCGGCTTGTCCGGAATCTGGCGCTTTATACCGTCGCGAGGTTGGGTCTCGTGGTCGTGCTGGCCGCGGTGATCGTGCTGGCCGCCCAGCTGGTGTCGGTGGACATACCGGTGGTGGTCGCGGCCCTGTTCGCCCTGATCATCGCCATGCCGCTGTCGCTGACCCTGTTCAAGCGCCTGCGTACCAGGGTCAACGAGGACATCGCCCTGGTCGACGAGCGCAGGCGAAGGGACAAAGCCCAGCTGCGGGCGCGGCTACGCGGCGAGGAGCCGGGGAACCCTCCGGACGCGGGGACGCCTTCGTGAGGTCCTGCGACCACACCGCCCCGCGTGCGTGGGTCGACAACGCGGTGCGGCTGATCGACGCCGACGCCCAGCGCAGTGCGGACACCCACCTGCTGCGCTACCCGCTGCCCGCGCAGTGGCAGGTGCAGCTGTATCTCAAGGACGAGTCGACCCACATCACCGGCAGTCTCAAACACCGCCTGGCTCGCTCGCTGTTCCTGTACGCGATCTGCAACGGCTGGATCACCGAGGGCACCACGGTGGTGGAGGCGTCTTCCGGATCGACCGCGATCAGCGAGGCCTACTTCGCGAAGCTGCTCGGCCTGGACTTCGTCGCGGTGATGCCTGCGAGCACCTCGCCGCAGAAGATCGCGCTGATCGAAGCGCAGGGTGGCCGCTGTCATTTCGTGCAGCGTCCGCCGGACATGTACACCGAGGCGGCGCGGCTGGCCGCCGAATGCGGCGGCCACTACATGGATCAGTTCACCCACGCTGAGCGCGCCACCGACTGGCGCGGCAACAACAACATCGCCGAATCGATCTTCGAGCAACTGGCGTTGGAGACCCATCCGGTACCAGAGTGGATCGTGGTCGGCGCGGGCACCGGCGGTACCAGTGCCACGATCGGCCGCTACATCCGTTATCGCAGGCACGCGACGAAGCTGGCCGTGGTCGATCCGGAGAACTCCGCGTTCTTCGGCGGCTACGAGACCGGAGATTCGGGCTACCAGACCGGAATGCCCTCCCGCATCGAGGGGATCGGCCGGCCCCGCGTGGAGCCGTCGTTCGTCGGGCAGGTGGTGGACCGCATGTTCGAGGTGCCCGACGCGGCGTCCATCGCGGCCGCCCGCTATGCGAGCGCTCGGCTGGGTCGCCGGGTCGGCGGATCGACCGGAACCAATCTGTGGGGCGTGTTCGCCCTCATCGGCGAGATGATCGCCGAGGGATGCAGCGGCAGTGTGGTCACGCTGCTCTGTGACGGTGGCGATCGTTACGCGGGAACGTATTTCGACGACGACTGGGTCGCGTCCCAGGGGTTGAGCCTCGCCGAGCCGACCGCGATCTTGGACAAGTTCCTGGCGACCGGGATCTGGGACGCCTGAGCGGTTGCACGGTGCCGGTTCCTCTGACACCGCCGCTTGTCCACGCTCGCTCATGGCCGTAAGGGCTGTTCGCCGATAGCCGAATCGAGCTTTTTTCGCGCCCTCAGTTGTCAATTTTTGTTGACACCGCTCTTCGGTGTCAATCAAAATTGACGCATGACGGAAGCAACCACACTGGCGGCCGCCGCAGGCAGCCCCGACCCCAAGGTCGGGCTGCGGGCGGTGCTCGCACTACGCAGGCTGCTCGAACGTCTCGAGGCGATCCAGGTGGCCAATGCCCGCGCTCAGGGCTGGTCCTGGCAGGCGATCGCGGAAGCGCTCGAGGTCAGCAAGCAGGCAGTCCACCAGAAGTACAACCGGAAAGGCAGGGGCCGCTGATGTTCGAACGGTTCAGCAGGTCGGCGCGTATCGCGATCGTCGCCGCCCAGGAGGACGCACGTGAGCTCGGCGCATCGAATATCGAGGTGGAGCACGTGCTGCTCGGCTTGCTCGGGCAGACCGAGCCGGAGCTGACGGCGCTGCTCGCGCAGGCCGGACTCACTCGGGAGGGTGTCCGCCGTGCTCTGGCCCGGCAGGGCAAGGACGAACCGCTCGGCCCCGAGGACGCCGAGGCGTTGCGGTCCATCGGCATCGATCTGGACGCCGTCCGTGAGTCCCTGGAGGCGCATTTCGGCGAGGACGCGCTCGACCGCGCGGCGCCGGACCGGCCGCGCGGGCCGTTCCCCTGGGGTGGCGGCGGGTACTACGGGCACATCCCGTTCACCAAGCAGGCGAAGAAGGTGCTGGAACTCTCGCTGCGCGAGGCGCTCGCGCGCAAAGACAAGACCATCGAATCCGGGCATGTCCTGCTCGGCATCCTGCGGGCGCCGAACGAGACCACCGAGCGCCTGTTCGGCGGCGCCGCGGCGATCCACGAGTTGCGCCCCAAGGTGCACGCCCTGCTCGACCGTGCGGCCTGAGTGAGTGGACATGCGCTGTCCGAGTTCGCGCTTTCCGGCGGCGCATGTCCCCACCTCGGGCCTAGCATTGCCGCATGCAGCTAGTTATTCGGTTGGTCATCAACGCGGTCGCCATCTGGCTGGCCGCCGTCTGGGTCGACAAGATCGACATTCTCGCCCCGGAAGGGGGAACCGGTGCCAAGATCGCCGTCGTGCTCGCCGTCGCTGCGGTGTTCACGGCGGTGAACGCGCTGGTCAAGCCGATCGTCAAGCTGCTGTCGCTGCCGCTGGTGATCGTGACGCTCGGCCTGTTCCTGCTGTTGATCAACGCGCTGATGCTGTGGCTGACCGCCGAGATCACCGACGCGTTCACCGACTACGGCTTGCGCGTGGAGGGCTTCTGGGCCGCGGTGTTCGGCGGCATCATCGTCTCGCTGGTGAACTGGGTGCTCGGCATCCTGGTCCCGGACGAGGATTAACCGAGCCCGACCGCGAGTGCGGTCACCGCCGACCAGGCGAGCAGGGCGAGGCCGGAATCGCGCAGTGCTGGAATCAGTTCCAGGCCGCCCTTGCCGCCGCGCACCGGCGCGTTGGCGCGTACGGCCAGCGGAATGGCGACCAGCCCGGCCAGTGCAAAGGGAGTGCGGGCGAGCAGGATCAGGGTCGCGACGAACGGCACCGTGAGCAGCGCGAGATGCAGGGTGCGGGTACGGGGGTCGCCGAGTTTCACCGCGAGAGTGACCTTCCCGGACTCGGTGTCGGTCGGGATGTCGCGCAGGTTGTTCGCGACGAGCACAGCGCTGGAGAACGCGCCCACCGATATCGCGAGCAGCGCTCCCACCCAGTCGATCCGGTTCGCCTGCACGAACTGGGTGCCGAGCACGCCGATCAGGCCGAAGAAGACGAACACCGCAACCTCGCCGAACCCGCGGTAGCCGTAGGGCTTACTGCCTCCGGTGTAGTACCAGGCACCCGCCAGGCAGGCCAGGCCGATCAGCAGCAGCCACCACGCGCTGGTGGCGACGAGCACCAGCCCGAAGATCGCGCCGAGGGCGAGACTGGCGATCGCGGCGTTCTTCACCGCGGCGGGGGAGGCCAGTTTCTGCCCGACCAGGCGTACCGGACCGACTCGGACGTCGTCGGTGCCGCGGATACCGTCGGAGTAGTCGTTGGCGTAGTTCACGCCGACGATCAGCGCCAGCGAAACCAGCAGCGCGAGAATCGCTTTCCACCAGACCGCGCCGTCGATGGACGCGGCGGCGCCGGTTCCGGCGAGCACGGGGGCGATCGCGTTCGGCAGGGTGCGCGGTCGCGCGCCCTCGATCCATTGCGCTGCAGTAGCCATGTCCGCAGCATAATGGGCGCTGTCGGAGGTCGTCCGTCTTCAGCCCGCGCACGGCCGCAGCGAAGGCGGAGATACCGCCTGATGCGCGCGAAGCGATCAGGCCGGCGCTGCCTGCTGCAACCTGGCGAGTCCCTTCTCGAAGTCACGGCCGACGAATTTGTCCATCGGGATGAGTTTGCCGATGAAGCCCATCAGGCCGGTCTGCTGTCCGGTCATCCGCCAGGTCACTTCGGTGCCGGTCTCCACCGGGTCCAGGATGAACGTCACCTGGTTGGTGGCCTTCATCGGCTTCAGGAATTCCAGGCGCACCCCGATCTGGCGCTCGGTGCTGCTGACGATCTCCATGCTGCCCGCTCCGGCCTTGCGGTTTCCGCTCCAGGCGTAGCGTGCGCCGACGCCGGAGTCCGCGCCGGAATAGCTGCGCTGCAATTGCGGGTCGAGGTCCTCCCAGGGCGACCACTTGACCCATTCGTGAAAATCGTTGATCAGCCCGTGCACTCGCGCGGGTTCGGCCGTGATCACGGCCGACCGGACCACTTCGAACTCAGCCATGGGGTCAGCCTATGCGACCGACCACTCGGAATCGCGGCAAAAGAATCGTGTCGGCCCGGTCGGCCGCGCTCGCCTACGATGACCGCGGGATGTTTCCGGAGCACAACGGCCCGCACGGCCACAGTCGAGCAGTGCCGACGCCCGCAGGCGAATCGGTCGTGGTGGCCTTGCTGGGCGAAGTGGCGCTGCGCCGTGATGGTGTGCTGGCGGCGCTACCCGGTGCGCGCTCCCGTCTCCTGCTCGCGGCGCTGGCCCTGCGGCCGGGACGCAGCCGTAGTGCGCAGGCCCTGATCGATGACGTCTGGGGCGAACAGCCGCCGAGGTCGCCGATGAACGCGCTGCACACCCAGGTTTCCCGGCTGCGAGCAGCCCTGCCGGACGGCGCGCTGGAGATCGGTCCGGCGGGCTACCGGCTGACGCTCAGCGCCGAGCAAGTCGATGTGACCCTGGCCGGAGAACGGGTGCGCGAGGCTCGCCGGTGCCACACCGCGGACGATCCAGCCGGGTGCCTCGCGGCGATCGGGCAGGCGCGGGCGCTGTGGCGCGGTGAACCCGGCGCTGATCTGACCTCCGGTGACGTCGCCGACGACCTGCGCGCCATGGCCGGGCAGCTGCTCACCGAACTCGATGACCTCGAGCTGACGGCGCGCGAGGACGGCGGTGACGTCGACGGCGCACTGCGTCTGGCCCGGAGCCGCGCCGCCGCCGACCCACTGGACGAGACCGCACAGCAGATTCTGATGCGTCTGCTCGCCACGGCAGGGCGTGCGAACGAGGCGCTGGAATCCTTCGCGGCCTTCCGTTCCCGGCTGGTCGAGCAGCTCGGCGCGGACCCGGGGCCGGCGCTTGCCGCGTTGCACACTGCGATCCTGCGCGGGGAGCCGGTGGGCCGCGCCGCGGCGCATCCGGGCCACACCGGTGTGTCCGGAACGGCTGGCCGCTCCTGGGGCGGTCTCGCGTCCGCCCCGGGAGCCGGGGTCGCTGCGGAACCACCGTCCGTAGTCGGTCGCGCGCCCGCACAGCCGGATTCCACCGATGTTTCCGCGACGCCCAGCGGCTCCCGGGGCGGTTTCGCGTCGGCCCCGACGATGGCCGGTACCGCAGCCGAACCACCATCCATCGTCGGTTGCGCACCGGCGCAGCAGGGGTCCAAGGGTGGCTCTACGACGGCCACCGGGTCCCAGAGCGGTTTCGCATCGCCCCCGACGGCCGATATCGCTGCGCAACCGCTGCCCACAGTGGGCCGCGCCGCGACTACCGGTGTGTCTGCGGAGATCGGCGGCGCCCGGATAGGTTTCATGTCCGCCTCGGCTGTGACCGGTATCGCCGCGGACCCATCGCCAGGACCGGCAGCCACGGCACTCGTCGCGGAACCGCCGCCCGCCGCCATTGGCCTGCGGGCCGCGCCCAACGCGCTCCTAGGCCGTACGGCAGACCTCGCCGCGCTCGCCGGGCTGCTGCGCGATTCCCGCGTGGTGACCGTGCTCGGCCCGGGTGGCGCGGGAAAGACCAGGGTCGCCAACGAAGTCGGCGCACGCGTGGCAGGCTCGCGTCCGGTGATCCTCGTCGAGCTGGCCTCGGTGCGTGCCGATGATGCCGACGCCAGGGTCGAGATCGAGGCGGCGATCGCCGCGACCCTCGGACTCAGCGATGTCACCTTCGACACGGCCGCACTGCGCTCCAGGCCGGCTATCGGCGCTCGCAGACGCTTGCACGACGCCGTATCAGCCCGCTCGATGTTGCTCATCCTGGACAACTGCGAGCACCTGATCGACGCCGTCGCCGTGGTTGTCGCCGACCTGATCGGCATCGCGAACCGGCTCACCGTGCTCACCACGAGCCGATCGCCGCTGTCGATCACCGCGGAGACCGTGTATCCGTTGCCGCCCCTGACCATCGACCCGGCGGGCTCGCCCGCGACCGAGCTGTTCGCCGCGCGCGCCAGGGCGGTGCGGCCGACCGTCCGGCTCGACCCGGACATCGTCGCCCAGCTCTGCCACACACTCGACGGACTGCCGCTGGCCATCGAACTGGCCGCTGCCCGGGTGCGGGTGATGAGCGTCGAGGAGATCAACGACCGGTTGGCCGACCGGTTCGCGCTGCTGCGTCACGGCGATCGCAGCTCGCCCGAACGGCACCGCACCCTGCACGCGGTGATCGACTGGAGCTGGAACCTGCTCGACACCGAACAGCAGGTGGCGCTGCGCCGATTGTGCCGCTTCCCGGCTGGTTTCACGCTATCGGCCGCCGTGGCGGTGGCGGGCGGAACCGATCTGGACGACGTCGCCGCGGCCGTCGACGGCCTGGTCAACCAGTCACTGCTCACCGTGCTGGACGACGAGGTACTCGGCATCCGTTACCGGATGCTTCCGTCGAGCGAATCATGCGGATTATCCACGAACTGAACGATGCTCGCTGATCCGCGCGGTGTTCGCGACGGCGGGATCAGTGGCGACGGCCCCCCGCAGAGGGCAGACGAGACCACGCGACGACCGACGCCGTGCTTTCGGCGGCCACGTCGGTGTCGAAGTAGCCTCGCCTGCACGGCCGCTGCCGATCGCGTGGGTACCTTTCGCCGGTCTCGGAGAAGCGGGGCTCGGTACTCGTCGCAGGAATTGCACTCCTGCGTGTTCCCGCGATGGTCGGGCCGCCATATGTCGCACGTCGCAGCGGAAGCTCTCGCCCACATGACCGCGCGCCGGGCGACTGGTCGTCACCCGGCGCGCCGATGTCGTGGACTTCACGCCCGGCGCATGTACGCCTTGACGGTGAGCGGGGCGAAGATCGCGATCACGATCAGCGAGCCGATCAGCGACCAGGCCAGGTCGCTGCCGTACGCGCCGCCGTTCATCAACCCGCGGCACGCGTTCACCATGTAGTACACCGGATTCGCGTGGTTGAGCCCCTGCATCCAGCCCGGCATGGTGCTCACCGGCGCGAACGCGCCGGACATGAAGGTGAGCGGGAACATGATCATCATCGAGATGCCCTGCACGCCCGCCGCGCTCTTGCCGGTGACGCCGACCAGCGCCCAGATCCAGCTGATCGCGAACGAGCAGGCGACGATGACCAGACCCGCCGCGACGACGCCGAACACGCCGCCCTCCGGCCGATAGCCGATGCACAGGCCGACGACGATGGTCAGCACGGTCGCGATGACATAGCGCACCATGTCGGCGATCAACGCTCCGGCAAGGGCCGAGATGCGGGCGATCGGAAGCGATTTGAACCGGTCGAAAACGCCCTTGTCCATGTCCTCGCGCAACTGGGTGCCGGTGACGACCGAGGTGAGCACCACGGTCTGCACCAGGATGCCGGGGATCAGGATCGGCAGGTAGTCCCGCACACTGCCGCCGATGGCGCCACCGAAGATGTAGGCGAACAACGCGGTGAACAGGATCGGCTGAATCGTGACGTCGAACAGCTGCTCGGGCTTGTGTTTGATCTTCAGCAGGCCGCGGTAGGCCATGGTGAACGAGTTCGCCACCGCCTGCCCGATCGAAATCCGGTTGCTGACTTCGGGAATCGGGGTCGGCGCGGCATGGCGCGCTACGGTCTCGGTGATGACACTCATGCCCGCACCTCGCTGTGCTCGGCTCCGGCATGCGCGATGCACGCTGTGTCGATGATTCGGCCGCTCATGCCGCGCTCCTCTCGGACTCGTCGGTGGTGTCGTCGGCCGGGTGGCCGGTGATGGTGAGGAAGACCTCGTCCAGGCTCGGCTTGCTCACGGTGATCTCGTCGATCCCGATCTCCCAGTCGCGCAGGCGGATCAGCAGATCGGTGGTGACGCCGGCGTCGGGCAGCGGCGCGGTGAGCCGTCCCGCCTCCGGTGTGATCTGGGTTTCGGTACCCAGGAAATCGCCGATGATCCGGCGCGCCTCGTCCACCTGGCCGCGATCGGCAAGGGTCAAGTGCAGCGAGGAACCGCCCACCGATGCCTTGAGTTCGTCGGCCGTGCCGTCGGCGATCACCTTGCCGTGGTCGATCACCGCGATCCGGTCCGCCAGCTGATCGGCTTCGTCCAGGTACTGCGTGGTGAGCAGCACCGTCGCGCCCTCGCGGACGAGGCGGCGGATGGTCTCCCACATCTGGGCGCGGGTGCGCGGATCGAGGCCGGTGGTCGGTTCGTCCAGGAACAGCAGCGGCGGCGTGGCGATCAGGCTGGCGGCCAGATCGAGCCTGCGCCGCATGCCGCCGGAGAAGTTCCGCAGCGGCTTGTTCGCCGCCTCGACGAGGTCGAATTCCTCCAGCAGTTCGGCCGCCTTGCGCCGGGCGTCGATTCGGCTCAGGCCGAGCAGGCGCGAGAAGATGATCAGGTTCTGGGTGGCGGTCAAGTCCTCGTCGACCGAGGCGTACTGACCGGTCACGCCGAGCAGCGAGCGGACCGCCGTCGGCTCCGCCACCACGTCGTGGCCGAAGATCCGGGCGCTGCCGCCATCCGGGCGCAGCAGGGTCGCCAGCATGCGGATGGTCGTGGTCTTGCCCGCGCCGTTCGGTCCGAGCACGCCGTACACCGAGCCCCGCGGCACCGCCAGGCTCACACCGTCGACGGCGCGCTGTTCCCCGAACACCTTGACCAGGCCGTCCGCCTCCACGGCGAGCGCTGAATATGGTGCGAAAGAAGTCATGCCGACGACTGTGCCGGTCTCTGCTTGCGCGGCCCTTGCACGGCTCTGTCGTGCCGGATGCGGCGCGTCATCGCGACCGGCGAGACCGGCCGTGCGGCCTCGCCGATCGTGGTTCGCTCACACCGCGGGCGGGTTCAGGCGGGTGAAGTCCGGTAAGCGGTAGTACGGGTAGTAGGGGTAGGGCGGGGTGGTGGCCCCGGCTTTGTCCAGGCGGGCGATTTGGTCGGCGTCGAGTTCCCAGCCGATGGCGCCGAGGTTCTGGCGTAGTTGGTCCTCGTTGCGGGCGCCTACGATGACGGTCGCGACGGTGGGGCGGCGCAGCAGCCAGTTCAAGGCGATCTGCGGGACCGTCCGACCGGTTTCGGCGGCCAGTTCGTCGAGGACGTCGACCACGTCGTAGAGCTTCTCGTCGTCGACCGGCGGACCGGCCTCGGCGGTCCGATGCAGACGGCTGCCCTCCGGAAGCGGTTGGCCGCGCCGAATTCTGCCGGTGAGCCTGCCCCAGCCGAGCGGGCTCCAGACCACCGCGCCGACACCTTGGTCCCGCCCGAGTGGCATGAGCTCCCATTCGTAGTCGCGCCCGATCAGCGAGTAGTAGACCTGGTGCGCGACGTATCTGGTCAGGCCGTTGCGATCGGCCGCGGCAAGGGATTTCATCAACTGCCAGCCCGCGAAGTTCGAGGCACCGACATAGCGGATCTTGCCCGCGCGCACCAGGCCGTCCAATGCGGCGACGACTTCCTCCACCGGGGTGCCCGCGTCGAAGGCGTGCAACTGGAACAGATCGATGTAGTCGGTGCCCAGCCTGCGCAGCGACGCTTCGACCGCACCGATCAACCTGGCACGCCCGGAACCGGCGTCCAACGGACCCGGGCCGGTCGGCAACGTCGCCTTGGTGGACAGCAGCACCCGATCACGCCTGCCTTTGACGGCGGCGCCGAGTACCTCCTCGGAGGCGCCGTCGGAATAGACGTCGGCGGTGTCGAACATCGTGACACCGGCGTCCAGGCTGATATCGACCAGCCGTCGGGCCTGCTCGGCATCGGTGTCGCCCCACGCGCCGAACAACTCACCCCGCCCGCCGAAGGTGCCCGCGCCGAAGCTCAGTGCCGGGACGAGCAGACCCGATGCGCCGAGCCGCCGATACTCCATTTGCGCGTCCATCGTCTGAAGGTTCACCGGACCGCCCTCCTGATGCGTGTTCACCGTCCCCTAAAGGGGTCTATAGTTCCGTTAGTGACTCGAACTCTACACGCGCTGAGCAATAAATGAAACTGGAGTCCCGTTATGGAGTATGAAGGGGCCGCGCCCGGATCGATTCGCCCTGGTGGACGCACCGCGCGGGTCCGCGAGGCCGTGCTGCGCGTCGCGGGCGACTTTCTCGCCGAACGTGGTTTCGCCCAGCTGGATCTCGCCGAGGTCGCGGCGCGCGCCGAGGTCGGCAAGACCACCGTCTACCGCCGCTGGCGCACGCCCGCCGGGCTGGTCGCCGATCTGCTGGCCGACATGGCCGAACAGTCCCTGCCGCACGCGGACACCGGTTCGCTGCTCGGTGATCTCACCGCCAACGCCCATCTGGTCGCCTCGACGTTGACCGACCCTCGGCAAGGACGGCTGTTCAAAGCCGTCATCGCCGCCGCCACCTGCGACGAGACCGCCGCCACCGCGCTGCGCCGCTTCTACGACATCCGGCTCACCGAATGGGCCCCCTGCGTCGCGGCCGCGATAGAGCGGGGCGAGGCTCCATCGGGCACTGACCCTCGTGCCGTCCTGTCCGCAGTATCAGGTCCGCTCTACTATAGGTTGCTTGCCAGCGGCGATCCCATCGACGACAACGTCATCCGTGCAACCGCGGTGGCAGCTGCCCGCGCGGCGCAGGCCGGAATATTCGTCATACCGGCCTGACGCGACGCCGGCTATGGGGTCCAAGCCGGGTCGCGCCCGGTGAGACCCAGAACCCGATGCAGGACAGGCGCTTCGGCCGGTATCGGCACCACCGGGCCGAAGAGTCCCGGTGTGCCTTCGGGCGGCGTGTCCGCCAGGAATTCGACGAGCACCCCGAGGTCGGCGGGGTCGAAGCGCGGTTCCTGGCCGGTCGCTTTGGCGAGATCCCAGCAGTGGATGACGAGTTCGTCCAGCGCGACCATGGCCATGACCGGGGCGGGCAGCGTGACGCCGCCCGCTTCGGTGACGTCGTCCCATGCGGCTGGTTCACGCCATGCGGAGACGAGTGCCTTCGCCTGCGCGGGAATTCTGCCGCGCCAATCCGGAACAAGCGGTCGTTCCTGGTTCGTGTCCGGGTCGACGGAACGACCCACTGCCTCCTTGGTGGCAGCCTGCCGGAATGCCTCGGTCAGCTCGACAACGTGTACCAGGAGGTCACGCACAGTCATGTCGGCACAAGGCGTCGGTAACGTGAGCTGGTCGTCTGTGATGGCGGCGACCACCGTCTCGAGCGCGGTAGCGGCCGGTTCGAAATCGAATTCCGGATTCATAGAATCTCCTGAGCGAGGGAATGTCTCCATCTAGTGAGACCGGGAAGCCGGACGGAATTCATCGGTGCCGGCGTGCGGTGGGCCGCTCACCGTCAAATCCGCCCGGTCACGGTCCCCGAGCCGGATTCCTTTCCGGCCGCGATGTCCCAGCTCATGAGCCGCATCGCCCGCATGCTCGGACTCGGTCTGCGCCGGGCGGCGGCGTAGCCGCGCGTGGCAGGACGGGCCGCCCCGACCCGCTCCGCCAGACCGCTCGCGCAGCACTGCCGTTATCCAGCCGTAGCGGCGAAAAGCCCTGGAAAAGCGGATAATTGGAGGATGAAGGGTGATCGGGTGGAGATCGTCGTCGATGTCGGCGACGGGTCTCGCAATTACGAGATCGCGGCTACGCGGGCCGGGCGGCGCGTCGAGGTGCGGATCGCGCGCGGCGTGGTGGAAGTCAGTGAGGTGACGCGGTCCGGGACGGCGGTGCGCACCGCGCGGTTCATGGCCGGGCGCACACTCGCGCTGGTGGAGCATCCCGCGAACACCGCGGCCCCGCGTGCGGACGAGGCGGGATAACGCACATGATTGCGGCGTGCCACAGCGGGTATGCCGATCGCGAGGCCCACGCGGAGAGGAGCGCACGATGACAGATCCCCTTGCGGACGCGGTTCCCGAGGCCGATCTCGCGGAGCAGTCCATTCCGGCGTATCCGGAGGAGCCGGTCCTACCCGACGACGTATCGGAGCGGGAAGAAAGCACCGAGCGGGCGGTCATCGAGCGCGACATGTGGGAGGCCAATCCGGCGGACGTGGTCGAACAGTCCATCGCGGTCCCGCTGGATGACGAGGTCGACGACGAATTCGGTTACTGACCGGCCCGGCGACCGGTCAGGGTTGGATCTTCGCTCGCACCGTCGCGTGTAGTTCACGCAGGCTCGACCGTTCGGTGGCGACCTCCAGCACTCGCATGCCGTGCGCGTGCCCGGTCAGCTCGACGGCCAGCCGCTGTGGATCGACCTGCCGGTGCGGGATGCGGTAGGCGGCGCACAGCGCGGCCAGATCCATGCCGTGCGGTGTGCCGAAGACCCGTTCGAAGACGCCCGCGTACTGCGGATCGCCCTGCTCGAGCAACTCGAAGATGCCGCCGCCGTCGTCGTTGGCGACCACAATGGTCAGATCGGCCGGCCGCGGTTCGCCGGGCCCGATGAGCAGGCCGGACGCGTCGTGCAGGAACGTGAGGTCGCCGATCAGCGCGATGGTGCGGCCCGGGTGGTGCAATGCGGCGCCGACCGCCGTGGACACCGTGCCGTCGATACCGGCAACGCCGCGATTCGACAGCACCTTGATCCCAGGGCGGGGGTGGGACACCAGCGCCGCGTCGCGCACCGGGTTCGACGCACCGAGCAGGAGCTGGTCGCCGTCGCGCAGCGCGTCCATCACGACCGCGGCGACATGCAGTCCGGTCGGCTTCGGGTGCCGCGCGAGTTCGGCGCGCACCACCTGGTCGGCTTTCGCGTTCAGTTCGTGGCAGTGATTCAGCCATTCGGCGCTCGGTTCACCCGTCGTGACCGCGCGCGTTCCGGTGCCGACCACGTTGCCGGACACGTCGGGCCAGCGCGGGCCGGTGGTGAGCGCGTACACGCGGACGTCCGGGTCGGCGAGCACCTTCGACACCTGGCGGTGCAGGGTCGGACGGCCGGTGATGATCGCTTGCCGTGGCCGCAACAGCGGCAGCGCGAGCGGGTGCAGCGGGGGGCCGTGCATGGGGGCGGTCGGCTCGGCGACGGTGGGCAGCGCCGCCAGTTCCGGCCGGAGCCCGGCGCCGTGTCCGGAGATCACCACGGTGTCTGGGGACAGATCGAGATCGAGCGGTACATCGAGCGTCGCGTACTGGGTCTCGGTCCAGGCGCACTCGCCCACCCGGCCGGGGGGAACCGACTCGTTCGGCACCGGGTCGGGGACGAGCGGTTCACGCAGCGGGACGTCGAAGTGCACCGGGCCCGCGTTGCCGGAGCGGGTGCCGCGTGCCGCGGCGAGCACCCGGCACACCGCCGAGCGCCACTGGCTGTTCTGCTGACCGTAGGGGAGATGGTCGGCGTCGCCCGCCTCCTCCTCGGCCAGGCCGAGCGAGATGGTGGCCCGCACCTGGCTGCCGAACAGGCCGAACTGCTCGATGGTCTGGTTGGCGCCGGAGCCGAGCAGCTCGTAGGGCCGGTTGGCGCTGAGCACCACCAGCGGGACCCTGGCGTAGTTGGCCTCCAGCACGGCGGGCCCGAGGTTGGCCACCGCGGTGCCCGAGGTCATCACGACCGGGACCGGGAGCCTGCTCGCGACGGCGAGTCCGACGGCCAGGAAGCCCGCCGTTCGTTCGTCGATCCGCATGTGCAGCCGCAACCGCCCGGCCGCGTCGGCGGCCTGCAGGGCGAAGGCCAGCGGAGCGTTCCGGGAGCCGGGGCACAGGACGACATCCCGCACACCCCCGCGCACGAGTTCGTCGACGACGACCTGCGCTTGTGCTGTAGACGGGTTCACGCCTCCAGACTGGCAGACAGTTCCGCCTGTTCGACGTCCGGGAGGGGCATGTCTCAGTGTCTTCTGGGCCACGTCCACCGCGTGGCCGGATTCGTGCTGCCCTGCGCCGGGACCGGATGGTCGTTGTCGGGCCCCACATCCACGGCACTGGATTCGAGATGGACTTGCGTGCGGCTCGGGCGGTGCTGGTGGGCGCATATTCGCCCTACCTGCGCGTCCGCCCATCGGCGCCCAGCAAACCACACCGCAGTAGCGGTTCGACGCCCTGGTCGATCTCGTCGCTTGGTGCGCATCGACCAGGTCCCGCGTGCGTCGCACATCGAGGGGCCGGGAAGCCGGGGTGCCCCGATGTGCGACCTCGCAATCAGTTGGCGTGCTTCTGGATCAGGTCGCCGACCCGCGGCAGCGCCTCGATGACGTTCTTCTTCGCCGACGAGCGCATCGAGGAGTAGACCTTCTTCAGGGCGGGCCGGGTGGAGGCATCGGCGCGCGCGTCGGTGACAGCGAGCAACGCCTCGGCGACCTCGTCGGACTTGGCGACGAGCAGATCGGCGAACTTGCCGGAGCCGGACGCGGCGTACTCCTGCCAGAACGGCTCCAGCTGCGCGACGAGCTTGGGCGCCAACGACTCCAGCGCATCGGGCACGATGGTCGGGCTGATCTTCTTGACCGCCGCGTAGCCACCCTTCACAGCCAGGCCGGACGCACCACCCTTGTCCGAGACCTCGGCGTCGAGAACCTCGACGGCATCGGCAAGGAAAGCCGGGCGCTTGGCGTCGTCGAGCAGGGATTCAGACAGTGCTGCAACCACTTTGGGGTTCCTCCGGGATCGATATCGATGAACGAGCGAGGGCAACTATACGCACCCGCGCCAGCGTTCACCCGGCTACGGCTGCCAGGGCAGCAACTCCACCATCAATCCTTCGCAGTCCGCGAGCAGATCGCCCTGCTCATCGCGCAATTCGGCCGTGATGAAAGTTTTTCGCCCCTCGATCCGGTCCACCCGCCCGCGAACGGTCAGCGGCGCCTCCAGCGGGGTGATCTTGCGGTAGTTCACGTGGAGGAACGCGGTGCGGCTGATCGGCCGTCCGGCGTAGTGCACGATCATGCCGAGCAGGTCGTCGAACAGCAGTGGAAGCACGCCGCCGTGCGCGGCCCCGTTCCCGCCGAGGTGGAAGCGGCGGAACCTGCCGGTCATCTCGATGCCGTCCGGCCCCGCCTCGACCACCCGCCACGGCAGCAGCAAAAGGCTGCCGCGCCCGGGCAGTTCGACGGCCCGGCCCGCGGGGCCCTGCAACTCCGGAGCGCGGTACGGCTCGAGCAGATCGATCAGCTCACGGGCTTTGGCCTGCGCCGCCCCGAAGGCGTCGTCGGGCGCGTCCACGGAGACCGCGAGATCCTGCAGCGTCCGCATGGCCTCGACAAACGCGCCGAAGTTCGGCCCGACCCGCGCCGCGGTGACCTTCGGGAATCCGCCGTGCTTCTCGTACCGGGACTCGTCCACCGCGCTCCGGTCGATAACAGGTTTCACTCGATCGCTCATACCTGCACGGTAACGCGTCGTTTTACACCGTCAAGTCGAGGCTCAACGGACACGCGCTGCCGAAGGCGCGGTCAGACACCCACCTCGCCAACCAGCCACACTGGCCCAGCTTTTCTTTCGAGCGCAGCGAGACCGCGCATTGCCCGTTCGCGGCCCGGCTCGCGTCCGAGTGGCCGCCGCGTCCGCGGCGAAGTCGCCAGCGGCGGTCGCTCGGACGCGAGCCATAAGGGGGCCGCGAACACGCAGTGCCGCAGGCACTGCAAAATCAGATACAGCAATAATCACGAGGGTGACGTTCAATCCGACGCTGTGGCGCCCCGTTCCGGGATTCGAGAACCTGACCGACATCACCTACCACCGGCATATCGAGCAGGGCACCGTGCGGGTCGCGTTCGACCGGCCGGAGGTGCGCAATGCGTTCCGGCCGCATACGGTCGACGAACTGTATCGGGCGCTCGACCACGCCAGGATGACTTCGGACGTCGGCGCGGTGCTGATCACCGGGAATGGTCCGAGCCCCAAGGACGGCGGCTGGGCCTTCTGTTCCGGCGGCGACCAGCGCATCCGCGGACGCAGCGGCTACCAGTACGCCAGTGGCGACACCGCGGACACGGTCGATCAGGCCCGCGCGGGCCGGCTGCACATTCTCGAAGTGCAGCGGCTGATCCGTTTCATGCCGAAGGTGGTGATCGCGCTGGTGAACGGCTGGGCCGCGGGCGGCGGCCATAGCCTGCACGTGGTCTGCGACCTCACCCTGGCCAGTCGCGAGCACGCCCGCTTCAAGCAGACCGACGCCGACGTGGGCAGCTTCGACGGCGGTTACGGCAGCGCGTACCTGGCCAAGATGGTCGGCCAGAAGTTCGCCCGCGAGATCTTCTTCCTCGGCCGCCCCTACACCGCCGAGGAGATGCATCAGATGGGCGCGGTCAACAAGGTCGTCGACCACGCCGAGCTGGAAGACGTGGCGCTGGAGTGGACCGCCGACATCAATGGCAAGTCCCCGCAGGCGCAGCGCATGCTGAAGTATGCGTTCAATTTGCTCGACGACGGTCTGGTCGGCCAGCAACTGTTTGCGGGTGAGGCGACCAGGATGGCGTACATGACCGACGAAGCCGTCGAAGGTCGCGACGCGTTCCTGGAGAAGCGCAAGCCGGACTGGACTCCCTATCCCTGGTATTTCTGACATGGACATCCTCAGCAGCCGGATCATCCTGCGTCCCGCCGACTACGCGGCCACGCTCGCCTTCTACCGGGACGGGCTGGGGCTGGCCATCGCGCGGGAGTATCCCGGCGGCACGGTTTTCTTCGCCGGACAGTCGCTGATCGAGGTGGCGGCGCACGGTGGATCGGGCCGCTCGTCGTCGTTCGAGGGCGCCATCTGGCTCCAGGTCCGCGATCTGTCCGACGCCGCCGCGGAGCTGTCGCTCAAAGGCATCGTCATCGACCGTGCCCCGGTCGAGGAGCCGTGGGGGCTGGTCGAGATGTGGGTACGCGACCCCGACGGCGTGCCGATCGTGTTCGTCGAGGTACCGCCGTCGCATCCGATCAGACGGGATTCTCGCTGGTCACCGGCGTGACATCGGTACTGATCGGTACTTCGGCGGGCCGCCTCGAGTTGCCAACGTGACAACCGGCGAGGACGATAACGCTCAGACGGCCACCCGACCGCCGACGTCCGGGGTGCCGTGTCCGCGTCCCGTCCGACGAGTGAATCGCAGTCCCGATGCCAGTCGTACTCGAGCCCCGATCCGTCCGGGTGGCCGCACTGTTGCGGCGCCACCCCAGCAAACCGACCCGTTCCGCGTGCGGCGACGCGGGCATGACACGATCCCTACTGTGAGGGAGCGCAGCGAGCGAGCCATGGGCACAGCGGCTCTGGGCACGACCGAGCCGGGCGAACGGCGAGATCGGTCATGAGTAAGACACTGCGAACCTTGCCGATGCCAACCGGATCGGGTCTCGGCGACGTCATGCCGCACCTGCGGCAGGCGCTGGAAGGCAATGGCGCCGCGTGGCTGCCGATTCCGACCAGTGACCGGCGCGAGTCGAGACGGCTGAGCGACGCGCTGTCGCCGGGCGAACCGATCGACGACGAGGTCGCCCTGGTCGTGACCACCTCCGGCACCACAGGTGTGCCGAAAGGCGCGATGCTCAGCGCGGCAGCCCTGCGCGCCAGCGGCACCGCGACGCACGATCGGCTCGGCGGGCCCGGCAACTGGTTGCTGGCCCTGCCCACCCATCACATCGCTGGCATCCAAGTGCTGCTGCGTAGCATCCTGGCCGGCACCGAACCCACGGTGCTGGACGTGTCGGGCGGATTCCTGCCCGAAGCGCTTGCGGGCGCCATCTCGGGCATGCGCGGCGAGCGCCGGTACACGGCCCTGGTCCCGACCCAGCTGATCAAGGCGCTCGACTCCCCGCTCGCCGCCGCGGCGCTGGCCGAGCTCGACGGCGTGCTCGTCGGCGGCGCGGCCACACCGCTTCCGGTGTACGAGCGCGCCCGAGCCGCCGGCATCGCCGTGGTCCGCACCTATGGCATGAGCGAAACGTGCGGAGGTTGCGTATACGACGGCGTGCCGCTGGACGGCACGAAGTTGCGCATCGACAACGGCCGGGTGGTGATCGGCGGCGCCGTGATCGCCTCCGGGTATCGCAATCAGCCCGACCATCCCGCCTTCGCGGAACCGGGCTGGTTCCGCACCGACGACGCGGGCACGTTCGAGAACGGTTTGCTGACCATCACCGGGCGGCTGGACGAGGCGATCACGACCGGCGGCCTGCTGGTGATCCCACAGGTGGTCGAGGCGGTGCTGAGCACCCATCCGGCGATCAGCGAGGTGGTGGTGCTCGGGCTGCCGGACGAACGACTCGGAGAACGCGTCGCCGCCGCGATCGTGCCCACCGCCGGTGCAGCACCCAGTCTCGACGAACTACGCGAACACGTGATCGCGGAACTGGACACCATCGCCGCCCCCCGAGAGCTGGCCGTGCTCGACGAGATCCCGCTCCGCGGCCCTGGCAAGCCCGACCGCGCGAAACTCCGCGAATACCTGCTGGCCGACTAGCCGGCGGAGATCGCTGACCGGCACAACGAGAACGGCCCAGTTCCCGGACGTTTCAGCGAACTGGGCCGTTGTGGTCGAAACGAACTTTCCAGCGGCTGGGGCCACGGTGCGGGCGTCAGCTCAGTAAACGTCGCGGACGTAGCGCTTTTCGGCGACCAGCTGCTTCTTGAACGCAAGCGCGCCGTCCTCGTCGAGTTTGCCGTGGATGCGGGCGATCCGCAGCAGTGCGTCGTCGACGTCCTTCGCCATGCGGCTGGCGTCGCCGCAGACATAGAAGTGGGCGCCCTCGCGCAGCCAGGACCACAGCTCGGCGCCGTGCTCGATCATCCGGTGCTGCACATAGATCCGCTCGCGCTGGTCGCGGGAGAAGGCCAGGTCGAGCCGCGTCAGGAAGCCGGAGCGGAACATGTCCTCCAGTTCGGCGCGGTAGTAGAAGTTGTGTGCCGCGTGCTGATCGCCGAAGAACAACCAGTTGCGTCCGGTGCAGCCGAGGGCTCTGCGCTCCTGCAGGAACCCGCGGAACGGCGCGATGCCGGTGCCCGGCCCGACCATGATCATCGGCGTCGCCGGGTCGGCGGGCGGACGGAAGTGCGGAGCCCGCTGCAGGAAGATCGGCACCGCCGCGTCGGCGAGCTCGGCACCCGCCCGGTCGGCCAGGAAGGTCGAGCACACCCCGCCCCGGCGCGCGGCAGAACCGATGGCCGCTGGGTCGCCGTAGCGGACGATGCCGACGGTCAGCTCCACCTCATCCGGGCTGACCGCCGGGCTCGACGAGATCGAATACTGCCGTGGCTGCAGCTTCTTCAGCGTGGCGAGCCACTCCACCAGGTCCGCTCGCACCGGAAAATCGCGCAGCACGTCGACTGCCTGCCGGTCCCACAGGTAGTTGGCCAGCTCGTTGCGATTGTCCCGGCGCAGCAGCTTGGCGAGCCTGCTGCTGTGATTGCGCTCGGCGAGGAAGCCGAGCAGGTCGTGGCTGACCTTGGTGATGTCGTAGTGCGTGCGCAGCGCCTCGGCCAGCGGTAGTTCGCGGTCGTCGACTTCGACCACCCGGCGGCCGTCCAGACCGGTGGCGGTCAGCCATTCGGTGACCAGCGAGGTGCCGTTCACCGGCCAGACGCCCAGTGAATCGCCCACCTCGTATCCGGCTTCGAGACCGCGCAGATCGAACCCGAACCGGCGCACCTCTTTCGGCGAATCGCCCGCCGACAGCAACTCATTGCGCACCAGCGGGGCGCGCAGCGGCGTGCTGCGGGTGAACGGCACGGGAGCGGTACGGGTCCGGCCGAGCGCGGGCGCGACGGTCGGACGCTCCATCGTGGCTACCGAACCGCTGTGCTGTGCCGTGCGCACGGGGCCGATCCCGCCGCGTGCCGGCGGATCGACGGGGGAGCCGGGCTCGTCGGACGGGCCTGCCGGATCGTCGCCGAACGCGGCGAGCACGTCATCGAGCCAGCGTTCGCCTGCGTCCTGATAATCGGGTTCGCTGTCGACGCGCGGAAGCAGCCGCGTCGCGCCCAGCTGGGCCAGCTTCTGGTCCAGTTTGCGGCCGTAGCCGCAGAAGTCGTCGTAGGACGAGTCGCCGAGCGCGAACACCGCGTATCGCACACCGGTCAGCCGCACCACGCTCTCGGCCAGCCGATCCCAGAAATCGGCTCCGTTGTCCGGCGGCCCGCCGTCGCCGAACGTGCTGCTGATCAGCAACACGTCGCCGCTGATCGCGCCGAGGTCGCAGGAATCGAGGTCCAGCAGCCGGGGCGCGAAACCGCCCTCGGCCAAGCGCGCGGCGGCTTTGGCGGCGAATTCCTCCGCGGTGCCGGTCTGCGAAGCCCACAGCACTGTGATCACACGCGCGGTGGCACCCGCGCTCGGAGCGGTCACCGGGACCGCCGTGTCACGCGAGTACATACCGGCGAGCAGGCCATCGACCCACAACCTGGTGTGCGCGGACATCGGCGCCGACTCCGGAAGCATCGGCTGCCCGGTCACCGGAAGCGCCTGCAGCGCGGCCAGATAGCCGCTGAGGTAGATCCGCTCGGTTTCACTGAGCGTGGGTGCGGTGCCGCTGTCCAGGCCGAGCACGGCCGTCAGCGGGTGTGCCGACTCCACTGTGGGCAGTGCGACGGGCGTCTTCGGCTGCGGCACGGCGGCGATCCGGCGCAGCGCTACCGCGCACGCCTTGAACTCCGGTTGCAGCGACGCCGGGTCGACCGCGTCGTTGGTGACCGCGTTGATGGTCAGGTATTCGCCCTGCTCGTCGTTCCAATGGAACGGCACGAAGCAATCGCCGCGGCGAACCCGGTCGCTGATCTGCACCGGCAGCACGGCCCGACCTCGGCGCGAGGCGATCTCGAGCTGGTCGCCTTTGCGCAGGTCGAGTCGCTCGGCATCGGCCGGGTGCACCTCGACGAACGGCGCCCCGTTCAGCTTGGTCAGCTTGTCGATCTTGCCGGTCTTGGTCATCGTGTGCCACTGGTGCTGCAGGCGGCCGGTGTTGAGCAGGAACGGGTAGTCGTCGTCCGGCATCTCCTGCGGCAGCATGTGCGGCCGCGGCCAGAACACCGCCCGGCGGCTCGGTGTGGCGAAGGCGAGCCGGGGCTGATGGCCGTTCTCGTCGACGAACAGGGTCTGGCTGACCCCGTCGTTGCGGTACCGGATCGGGTTGCGCCTGCGCTCGGGCTGCGCGCACGGCCACTGCATGGGCCCGTCGCGCAGCGCCTCGTAGCTCACGCCGCGTAGGTCGTAGCCGGTCGCGGGATTCGCGAACCGCTTGATCTCTTCGAAGACCTCGGCGCTGGAGGCGAAGTCGAAGCCGGGGAACCCCATCGCGTTGGCCACATCGGCGATCAGCCGCCAGTCCGGCCGTGCGTCGCCGGTGGGCGGGACCGACTGCTGCAACAGGGTGAGGTTGCGTTCGGAATTCACCATCACCGCATCGGTTTCCGCCCACAGCGTGGCGGGCAGCAGCAGATCGGCGTAGGCGTTGGTCGCGGTTTCGGTGTAGGCGTCCTGCGCGATCACCAGTTCGGCCGCCTCCAGGCCCGCGATCACCGTCTTCCGGTTGGACACGGTGGCAACGGGATTGGTGCAGATTATCCACGCCGCCTTGATCGTGCCCTCGGCCAGCCCGCGGAACATCTCGACCGTGCCAGGCCCGGCCTCGGTGCGCAGCGCGCCCGGTTCGAGGCCCCACTCGGTTTCCACGAACGTGCGGTCCTCGGCGGAGAGCAGGCTGCGCTGACCGGGCAGGCCGGGCCCCATGTAGCCCATCTCGCGCCCGCCCATCGCGTTCGGCTGGCCGGTGAGCGAGAACGGCCCACTGCCGGGACGGCAGATGGCCCCGGTGGCCAAGTGCAGGTTGCACAGGGCGTTGGTGTTCCACGTGCCGTGCGTGGACTGGTTGAGTCCCATCGTCCACAGCGACATCCATTCACCCGCCGCGCCGATCCACTGCGCGGCGGTGCGGATGTCGGCTTCGGCGAGTCCGGTGATCTCGGCGACCCGCGCGGGCGGGTAGTCGGCGAGGAACTCCGGCATCGCGTCCCAGCCCTCGGTGTGCTCGGCGATGAACTCCGCGTCGATGTCGCCGTTTTCGACGAGCAGGTGCAGCAGCCCGTTCAGCAGCGCGAGATCCGTGCCGGGTGCGATCTGGAGGAACAGGTCGGCGCGCGCGGCGGTCTCGGTGCGGCGCGGATCGACCACAATGAGCTTCGCACCCGCCTTGAGCCGGTCGGCCATGCGGAGGTGGAGGATCGGGTGGCAGTCCGCCATGTTCGCGCCGATCACGAAGAACAGATCGGCGTGCTCGAAGTCGTCGTAGGAGCCGGGTGGCCCGTCCGCGCCGAGCGACTGTTTGTATCCCGTCCCCGCGCTGGCCATGCACAGGCGCGAGTTGGCCTCGATGTGCATGGTGCGCAGATAGCCCTTGGCGAGCTTGGTCGCGAGGTATTGCGCTTCCAGCGACATCTGCCCGGAGACATACAGGGCGATCGCGTCCGGACCGTGCTCGTCCAGGATTGCCCGCAGCCGGGTGGCGGCCTCGTGCACGGCCTCGTCGACCGGGAACGGCACCGGGACCTGGCCACGCTCCGACCGCCGGTATGCGGTCTCCATCCGGCCGGGGGTGCGCATCAGTTCCGCGTGCGTCGCACCTTTGGTGCACAGCCGCCCCGCGTTCGCCGGGTGCAGCTTGTCGCCGCTGACCTTGGCGATCACCGGCTTGCCCCCGGCGCCGGAGCTGGTCTGCACCGTCATCCCGCAGCCGACGCCGCAGTACGAGCACGCCGTGCGGGCGATGCCGTCGCTGCGGCCGGTGACTGCGTCAGACATGCCTTCGATCATGCGGACCGCCGATTGCGCCGGATTTACCCCGCGTTATCGGCAGGTGACATTCCACCTCACCGCGCCCAAATCCGGCGGTGAGGTGTGATCCGGGTCTCCGAATCAGCCGAGTTTGTACGCGCGATGCAGGGCGACGACGCCGCCGGTGAGGTTTCGCCACTTCACCGACGACCACCCGTTGGCCGCGATCCGCATCGCCAGCCTGCGCTGGTTCGGCCAGTCCGGGATGGATTCGGCCAGGTAGACGTAGGCGTCGGGATTGCTGCTCACCACGCGCGCCACCTTGGGCAGCGCCTTCATCAGGTACTCCAGGTACAGCGTGCGGAACACCGGGACGACGGGTGTGGAGAACTCGCACACCACCAGCCTGCCGCCCGGTTTGGCGACCCGCAGCATCTCCCGCAGCGCCAGGTCGGTGTCCGCGACGTTGCGCAGCCCGAACGAGATGGTCACCGCGTCGAAGGAGTTGTCGGCGAACGGCAGCGCCATCGCGTCGGCCGCCACCATCGGCACGTCGCGGAACCGGCCCGCGGCGAGCATGCCCTTGGAGAAGTCGGCCGCCAGGCACCACGCGCCGGACTTCCGCAGCTCCAAGGTGGACACGCCGGTCCCGGCCGCCAGATCGAGCAACCGCTCACCCGGTCGCAGCGCGAGCGCTTTGCGGGTCGCCCAGCGCCAGTAGCGATCCTGACCCGCGGAGATCACCGTGTTGGTCAGGTCGTATCGCCGGGCGACGCCGTCGAACATCGCCGCGACTTCCCGCGGCTGCTTGTCCAGCGAGGCCCGGTTCGATTGCGTTTTCGCCACGCCAAGACACTAACTCCCAGCCCGGGACGAATCGAGCACGGCACGACGATACGTCGGTCACCTCCGATCGCGGTCTCGAGCCATATGCGGCAAGCGGATCCGCGTCCCCGTCAAGCCGTATGCGGCAAGCGCATCCGGCTCCCGGTCACCTCGGCGTAGTGGCCCATCAGTTGATCGCAAATGGCGGGCCAGGTGCGCGACAGCACCGATTTTCTGGCCGCGCCCGCGAATCGGGTCCGCAGCGCTGGATCGTGCAGTGCCCCCACTGCGCTGGGCAGCAGTTCGCTGAACCGGTCCACCGGAAGGAGGTAGCCGTTGCGGCAGTGCGCGATCAGATCGCGCGGACCGCCTGCGTCGGGACCGATCACCGGGACGCCCGACGCCAGCGCCTCCTGCACCCCTTGGCAGAACGTCTCGTGCTCGCCCGCGTGCACCATCACGTCCAGGCTGGCATACGCGCGGGCCAGCTCGTCGCCGCCGAGCTCACCGGTGAACACCGCGGTCGGCATCATCCGGGCCAGCCGCTGGCGCTCCGGCCCGTCGCCGACAACCACAAGCTGGATATCCGGGTCAGCGGCGAGCACCGCGAGCCGCTCGACATGCTTCTCCGGCGCGAGCCGCCCCACGAAACCGACCAGCAGCCGCTCCCGTCCGGCCAGCCAGGCGTCGCGCAGCTCGGCGGATCGGGCGCTCGGTGTGAAACGTGCGATGTCGACACCGCGGCCCCACCGGTGCACGCGCGGGATACCGTGCCCGGCCAGGTCCTCTGCCGCTGCCCGAGACGGGGCGAGGGTGCGGGTGGCGCCCTCGTGGATGCGCCGGGTCCATGCCCAGGCCGCCCGGCTCGCCAGCCCGAGACCGTAGCTCTTCGCGAAGCCCGCGACGTCGGTCTGGTACACCGCCACGGTCGGCAGGTCCAAGCGCAGCGCCGCGCCCAGGCCGCCCGCGCCGAGCAGGAACGGCGAGGCCAGGTGGACCACGTCGGCGTCGAAGTCGTCGATGGCCGAGACGATGCCCGGTTGCGGTAGCCCAACGGGGAGCGAACTGACCCTCGGGACCATGACCGCAGGTACCCGGTGGACCGGGAACCGCTCATAGCTGGGCGGTGCGGCGGGTAGCCCGCGCGGGGTGTCCGGCGCGATGATCAGCGCGTCGTGTCCGTGCCGGTCCAGGTGATCCAGCACCCGCAGCACGGAGTTGACCACGCCGTTCATATTCGGCAGAAACGACTCCGCGACGATCGCTACTCGCACGCTCCCAGCCTGACCGCCGCATCGCGCCGCGCCGTCACGCTGAAGTGAAGCGCACGGAAAGTTCCGGCGAACTATCGGGGCCGCAAGTCTCTGGCAACGGCCTTCGGCCAGGACGCGTACAGCCACAGCAACGCTCGACCCGCCGGGCCGATCAACTCGCCGGAACCCTCGACCCCGGCTATGCGAGCCGCACCAGGACAGCTCAGCCGACCGGCGTCGGCCTTCGCTTGCTCACCCGCGTGAGCAGCCACAACGCCGGAAGCGCCAGCAGCCAGACCACCACGATGACCGATAAGGCCGGCGGAATCGCGACACGCACGTCGCGGCCCTCCACGCGTACCAGATCAGGGTCGCTGCGGCTGTACTCCACGCGGATGCGCTCGCCCGCGGTGAGGTTGGTCGGATACAGCACGCCGACCTTCGGATTGTGCGTCTCACCGTCCGGTGTGACGTACATGACGGCGGAGCGCAGCCGCCCCGCCGAGAGCACCTCGGCCGTGGTGCTGCCTTTGTCGGAGCTGATCAGGTAGTCGTTGCGCCACGCGGCCAGCACCAGCAGCGCGACCAGCACGCTGACGGCGGTCGCGGCGATCAGCACGCCGATCCTGGCCCGTCGCAGGCGGATCGGCCGCCCGGTGGACTGGCTGGTTTCCGACACCGCCACAGGCTACCGACCCGCTCGGCTACGGTGGCGGCCATGTCCCGAAAATTCAGCTTCACCGTGCCCTACACCGTCCCGGTCGAAGATCTCCACCGGGCACTCATCACCGACGACCTCTGGCAGACCCGCTTCGCCGACGCCCCGACCGCGACACTGCAGCTGTCGCATCCCGACGGCGCGGGCACCATCCGCATCTACATGACCGAAAAGGCCGCCGAGGACAAGATTCCCGCGCTGGTGCGCAAGGTGCTCAAAAGCGAGCTCACCTTCTCCCGCACCGACAACTGGCAGCCCCTGGTCGGCGAGGTCGCCAAGGGCACCTTCGAGGCAGGCACCGGCGGCATCAACACCGCCATGTCCGGGACCTACGAAATACGCTCCACCGCCGAAGGTTCCGAGCTCGAGGTGGCAGGCACCGTGCAGGTGAAGGTGCCTTTGGTCGGCGGCGCCATCGAGCCGCTCGCCGAACAACTGCACCACCGGGTGCTCAAGAGCGAGCGCAAATTCATCGAGGAGTGGCTGACCACCGAACCGACCGCCTGACGGATCCGTCCGTTGCCCCAGCGCGAGCCGGGGCAACGTCCGCTAGGCGAATGGCTGGCGTTCGTCGAAGCGCATCGATGTCCGACCCGCCGCTCGCCATGCCCGCGCGGTCAGGTCCACGTCCTCGTCGGTGACCAGGTTGCCCATCACGCGAACGGCGGTGCGCTGCAGGTACTTCGAGCGCAGCACCGGTGGGCCGCCGAGCGGAACCATGCGCGGATGGGTCGCAAGGCCCGCGATCCGGCGCGCGACCGAGAAGGTCCGGCCATAGCGTGCGCGCAACACCTGCGGCCAGATCGTGGTGAGGTCGGGCTCGTCCAGCAGATCGGCGAGCAGGTGGCCGCCTTCCAGGCCGTAGTCGATGCCTTCGCCGTTGAGCGGGTTCACACAGCCCGCAGCGTCGCCGACCAGCACCCAGTTGCGGCCCGCGACGTTCGAAACCGCGCCGCCCATCGGGAGCAGTGCCGAGGCCACCGCGCGCAGCGAGCCCTCGAATTGCCATTCCTCCGTGCGCAATGCCGTGTAATGCGCCAGAAGCGGTTTCAGCGCGATATGCGAGGGCCGCCGCTCCGTGGCCAGGGAGCCGACGCCGATATTGACTTCGCCGTTCCCGAGCGGGAACACCCAGCCGTAACCGGGAACCAGCGCACCGGAGGCGTCGCGCAACTCCAGATGCGAGGTGATCCACTGATCATCGCTGCGGCCGGACTTGATGTAAGCGCGCGCCGCGGTGCCGTAGGCATACTGCCGGTGCCAGGTGCGGCCGAGCAGCCGCCCGATCGGCGAGCGCACCCCGTCGGCGACCACCAGCGTCCGGCAGGCGATCGTGCGCACGCCATCGGCCGTGCGCACCGTCACGCCGGTGACCCGGTCGCCCTCGCGGGTGATGTCGACCACCTTCGTTCCGTCCACCATGCGCGCGCCGGACTTCACCGCCGTCTCACGCAGCTTGTCGTCCAGTTCGGTTCGCGGAACGGCGCTTCCGTAGGTCGGGAAGGAACCGCCGGGCCAGCTCAGCAGCGCCTCGCGGCCGAAGCCGGTCATCCGTAGACCGTGGTTGACAATGTGTGCCCGCACCCACTCGCCGAGGCCGAGCTGCTCCAGTTCCGCGGTCGCGCGCGGCGTCAGGCCGTCACCGCAGGTCTTGTCCCTGGGGAACACGGCGGAGTCGACGAGCACCACGTCCCGTCCCGCCCTGGCCGCCCACGCGGCCGACGCCGAGCCCGCGGGACCAGCACCGACGACCAGTACCTCGGCCCGGCTGGGCAACGCGCCCTCGTCGCCGCCAGCGGGAGTCGCTTCCGGTGAACCCATGCGGTCCATACTCGCAGGGCCGTCTCGTCGCTGTCGATGTCGGCCGCGCCGAGTGGCCCCGACGACGAACGGCGACAAGACAGATCCGCCGCAGAGTGACGGCGTTCATGGGCCATCGGCCGGGGACACGCTAGGTTCTCTACCGTGGGGTCGGACGCGTCGCTGGGAGAAGAAATGAGCAGATCCGCCATGAGTGAGCGCAGCGAGCGAAACATGGACACAGCTGAGCACCTCGCTCAGGCCGGAGCCGAGCGTCAGCGAGGCGCAGGCATGAGTGAGCGCAGCGAGCGAATCATGGACGCGCACGACGGTGTCGGCAACGCCGAGAACACGGTGGTGGCCGGCGTCGATCTCGGTGACGACCAGCTCGCCGCCACGGTGCGCGACGGCTTGGAGCAGGTCGAAAAGCTCCTGGTCGACGAGCTGTCCGACGGTGCGGAGTTCCTCCAGGAAGCCGCGTTGCACCTGGCCAAGGCGGGTGGCAAGCGGTTCAGGCCGTTGTTCACCATCCTCACCGGGCAGCTCGGCCCACGCCCGGCCGATCCCGACTTGATCACCGCGGGCACCGTGGTGGAGCTGGTGCATCTGGCCACGCTGTACCACGACGACGTCATGGACGAGGCTCCGATGCGCCGCGGCGCCCCCAGCGTGAACTCGCGGTGGGGCAACAACATCGCCATCCTCGCAGGGGACTACCTGTTCGCGCACGCCTCCCGGCTCACATCCACCCTCGGCCCCGATGCCGTGCGCATCATCGCCGAGACCTTCGCCGAACTCGTGACCGGTCAGATGCGCGAGACCATGGGCGCCCGCGAGGCCCAGGACCCGGTCGAGCACTACCTGCGCGTGGTGTGGGAGAAGACCGGTTCGCTCATCGCCGCCGCCGGACGCTTCGGCGGCACCTTCTCCGGCGCCGACCCCGAGCACGTCGAGCGACTCGCCCGGCTCGGCGACGCGGTAGGCACCGCCTTCCAGATCTCCGACGACATCATCGACATCTCCTCGGCCTCCGAGCAGTCCGGCAAGACACCGGGCACCGACCTGCGCGAAGGCGTGCACACTTTGCCGGTGCTGTACGCGCTGCACGAAGAGGGCGCCGAAGGCGACCGCCTGCGCAAGCTGCTCGCCCGGCCGCTGGAAACCGATGACGAAGTGGCCGAGGCGCTCGATCTGCTCTCCCGCTCCCGCGGCATGGTGCTGGCCAAGGAGAAGCTGCAGGGTTACGCCGATCTCGCCCATACCGAGCTCGCCGCGCTGCCCGGCGGCCCAGCCAACGACGCACTCGAGCGATTGGTCCGCTACACCATCGAACGCGTCGGCTGAACTGTCGGCCGTGCGGCCACCGTGGTTCACCGGAACTTTGCCCAGGGCTCCTATCGTTGACCTTGTGTCATGCAATAAACGAGATGGTGACGCAACAGCTGAGATCCCGCGCCACCGAACTGGTACGGCCTGAATACTCGGAGATCGGGGGAGTGAGGCGGGACTGCAGATGCACGGGTTCGCGAACGGACTGAAAACCTTCGGGTTGATGGTGGGCCTCTCGGCCTTGATCGTGTTCGCGGGTGCGATGTTCCGCAACCCGACCATCCTGGTCATCGCGATCCTGTTGGCGGTAGGCATGAACGCGTACGCCTACTTCAACAGCGACAAGATCGCGTTGAAGGCGATGCACGCCCAGCCGGTCAGCGAGCTGGAGGCGCCGGTCGTCTACCGGATCGTGCGCGAGCTGGCCACCACCGCCCGCCAGCCGATGCCACAGCTGTACATCAGCCCGACGAACGCGCCCAACGCGTTCGCCACCGGACGCAGCCCTCGGCATGCCGCGGTCTGCTGCACCAGCGGCATCCTGCAGATTCTCGACGAGCGGGAACTGCGCGCCGTGCTCGGCCACGAACTCTCCCACGTCTACAACCGCGACATCCTGATCTCGTCGATTGCAGGCGCGCTGGCGGCTGTCATCTCCGGTCTGGCCAACTTGGCTTTCTTCGCGTCCATGTTCGGCGGCAACCGCAACGGTGGAGGCCCGAACATCCTTGGCGTGCTGCTGGTGTCGCTGCTCGGTCCGATCGCCGCCACCCTGATCAAACTGGCCGTTTCCCGTTCGCGCGAATACCAAGCCGATCAGTCCGGCGCCGAGCTCACCGGCGACCCGCTGGCGCTCGCCTCCGCCCTGCGCAAGATCGAGCGCGGTGTCCACGCCGCTCCGCTGCCACCCGAGCCCAAGCTGACGGCACAATCGCATCTGATGATCGCCAACCCGTTCCGCCCGGGTGAGCGGGCCGCGCGCTGGTTCTCCACGCATCCGCCCATCGCCGAACGCGTCGAACGGCTAGAGGAGATGGCGGGCGGCCCGCGCCGGTACTGACTTCCCGGCGCTCGGCTCAGTCGTCCATGGCCAACTGGTCTTCGTAGGCGCGGAAGGTATCGACGAACAATCGCCGCTGCTCCGGCGTGAGCGGTTCCAGCACCGTTCGCCAAGCCCGCGCGCTGCGGCCCAGCCACTTGTGCACCGACTTCTCATGGGCCGCCGCTATGGCGACGATGGTGCGCCTGCGATCGTCCGGGTCCGCGCCGCGCTCGAGCACACCCTGTCTGCTGAGTTCACCGACCATCAGGCTCACCGTGGTCGGAGCCACCTCCAGGCGCGCGGCCAGATCGGTCACCGTGGTCGGTCCATCGAATACCAGGTTGGCCAGCAGCGATAGATGCCGAGGGGCGAGCGAGAAGGATTCCAGTTCCTTCGGAACGCCCAGCTTCTTGGCCCGCCCGACCACCCGGGGCATGAGCAGCAGCAGAGTGCGGATGCCCTCATCGACGCCGAGTCCCGCCCGCTCCTCGGTTGACACGCCACGCACCTCCCAATAGCCTTTGTTTGCAAAGTAATTTTGCTTGCAAAGCAAAATTCGATTTCGACATCAGGCTATAACCAGCGGTCGCGGCGAGTGCGCCGCGCCGGGAAGGAGCGTCGGCGATGACCGATCCGGAGCGGACCCGACCAGCGGACTTCAACCGCGCGATCATCACGGAGTTCCGCGCCAACGCGGGCAAGGTCGGTGGGATGTTCGAAGGAGCGACGCTCCTGCTGCTGACCACCGTCGGGGCCAGAACCGGCCGTCGGCACACCGTGCCGGTCGTCTACCGCCGCGACGGCGCGCGCGTCCTGGTGTTCGGGTCCAACGCCGGCGCCGACACCCATCCCGCGTGGTTTCACAACGTGCGGGCGAATGCGGAAGTGACCGTGGAGATCGGCATGGGGGACCGGGTCGAGACCTATCCCGCACGCGCCCGAATCCTCGAAGGCGCCGAACGAGATCGCCACTACGCCGCACAGGCGAGCGACGATCCGGCCTTCGCCGCATACCAAGCGGCGACCGCGCGGATCATCCCGGTGGTCGCACTGCAACGGTTATCGGAGCCGAAGCTGCGCAGGCGGCGCTTCCTGGCGGGCGCGGGCGCCACCGCGGCCGTCGCGGCCGCAGGCGCGGGTGTGCTCATGGGCGGCTCGCCGGATGCGGCCGCGCCTGCTCAGCAGCGTGCCGCGGCTATCGGCGACCACCTGCGCCAGGTGCATGCCCAGTTGCGCCGCGACCTCGCCACCGTCCGTGCAGGTCTCGACGAATACCTCCACGCACCCGACGCCATGGCGAAACCCGCATTACCCCAGGATCTGCGTGCCCACTGCGTCGCTTTCTGCGGTGCGCTCGGCGAGCACCACACCAGCGAAGACGGCGTCTTTCCGGCCTTGGTCCGGCTGCGGCCCGAACTCGCGCCAGTGGTGGCGCGGCTGCATCGCGAACACGGCGCGGTGGCCACGGCACTGACCGGGCTACGGACCCTGCTGGACGCGCCGGAACCGGGCGACCCGGCTCGGCTGCGCACTGAATTCGACCGCCTGGCAACGGAATTGGAAACCCACTTCGACTACGAGGAAGAAACCCTGGTCGAAGCGCTCAACGCGACCGACCCGGCCGCGCTGCGACCCCCCGGTCAGCGGTAATTGACGAACTGCAGCGCGATGCCGAAATCCTCGCCCTTCAGCAACGCGATGACCGCCTGCAGATCGTCGCGCTTCTTGCTGCTGACCCGCAGCTCGTCACCCTGAATCTGCGCTTTCACGCCCTTGGGGCCCTCGTCGCGGATCTTCTTCGAGATCTTCTTCGCGTGCTCGGAATCGATGCCCTGCACCAGCGAACCGGTGATCTTGTACACCTTGCCGGAGGACACCGGCTCGCCCGCGTCGAACGCCTTCAGCGAGATGTCCCGCCGGATCAGTTTCTCCTTGAACACCTCCAGCGCGGCCTTGACCCGCTCCTCCGCCTCGGCGGTGAGCACGATCTTGTCCTCGCCGGACCACTCGATGGACGCGCCGGTGCCGCGGAAGTCGTAGCGGGTGTTGAGCTCCTTCTCCGCCTGATGCAGGGCGTTGTCGACCTCCTGCCGGTCGACCTTGCTCACCACATCGAAAGACGAATCAGCCACGCTGCGCTCCTGTTCTGACGGTCGAGGAGGTCATCTGAACCGGAGGCTTCCGGCCCTCGTCAGTTCTACCCGCCAGGCCCGAGGGTAGTCGCGCCGCATAGCCGATAGCCAGCCGGTTTGCATTCAGGGTGCGGGTTCGATGTATTCTGCTCAGCGCGCAGAAACAATGCGCGAACGGCAGGTTGCCCGAGCGGCCAATGGGAGCAGACTGTAAATCTGTCGGTGAAAGCCTACGTAGGTTCGAATCCTACACCTGCCACTCCGCTCGATAGGCGAGCCCTGTACGCAGAAAGCGCGTACAGGGCTCGCTTCGTCTTGTCTTGTGGGGGTGCAACCCCCACGCCCCGCCCGGCGGGGCTTCGCCCCCCGGACCCCCCCTTTTCAGTGGTTGCGTTGGGAGACCGTGTCCGGGTGGTGGATATGCCAGTGATTGGTTGGGTGCGGGGTGTTCGGTTCGTTCGTGCGTGTGGATTGCTTTCACTGCTCGGTCGATCGCTAGGGCCGATGCGCACTTCCAACCCGACAGCGGGGTTTCCATGCGCGCGGCACCGCAGTCGCTCGGATGTGAGCCCCAACCGAATAATCCTGCGCAAGCTACCGCGGCCAATCACTCAGTGTTGCCATTGCTGCTCCACGCAACCCGATTGGCTCAACCCTCGTTTTCGAGCGAAGCGAGACCGAGCATTCCCCGTTCGCGGCCCGGCTCGCGTCCGAGCGGCCGACGCGTCCGCGACGCAGTCGCCAGCGGCGATCGCTCGGACGCGAGCCACAAGGGGGCCGCGAACACGCCGCGCCCGCGCGGCCAAAAATACAGCTCTGACCATGCGGTTTGGTGGTGCGACCGGTGAGTGTGTAACCTCGTTCAAGACTTCGCCGCGCTGAGGTCGAGTGTTTGGGGCTCGGTGCGGAAGTAGTCATGCCCCCTTAGCTCAGTCGGCAGAGCGTTTCCATGGTAAGGAAAAGGTCAACGGTTCGATTCCGTTAGGGGGCTCGCCGGATTGCCGGTGGTGGCCGACTCGGCATCGCTCCCGTAGTTGGGCTCGGCACCATGGCAATGCGACGCTGTGGCGGTGTAGCTCAGTCGGTAGAGCAAACGACTCATAATCGTTGTGTCGCCGGTTCAAGTCCGGCCATCGCTACCACAACCGATCAAGCCCATCAGGTACCGGAAAGAAGGCATATCGTGGCCGCGAAGTCCACCGATGTCCGGCCAAAGATCACCTTGGCCTGCGAGCAGTGCAAGCACCGCAACTACATCACCAAGAAGAACCGGCGCAACGATCCGGATCGGCTGGAGCTGAAGAAGTTCTGCCCGAACTGCGGCACCCACCGGGCGCACCGCGAATCCCGCTAGTTCTCCACGCGTGAACTACCGCGTGGGATGGTGCCGGGAGTCGTATCCCGGTATCTCGGGCCGTGACACCGCGAGGGCCGGACAATAGTCCGGCCCTGACGCATTTTCACGGTGTGGGTGCGGTGGTGAGCGCTCCACCGACTCCGTGCATCGGGGTCAGATAGGTACAGTCCTCCCGTGACAATCAACACCGGTACAGACGAAGCGGTCCAGACGGGCGAGGCGCTCGACCCCGCGGCCCACGCCGCGGCGATGGTCGGTCACCACTACCGCGTCGACGACTACTACGAGGTCGGCCGCGAGAAGGTGCGGGAATACGCCCGCGCCGTGCAGGACTACCACCCGGTGCACTGGGACGAGGACGTGGCCCAGGAATACGGCTACGACAACCTGCTCGCGCCGGTCACGTTCATCTCCCTGGTCGGCATCCTGGCCCAGCGCAAGCTGTTCGAACAGGTCGTCACCGGCTACGACCTCAGCCAGATCATGCAAACCGACCAGATCCTGGAGTTCCACCGCCCGATCAAGGTCGGCGACCAACTCACCTGCGACGTCTACCTGCACTCGTTCCGGCAGGCCTTCGGCGGCGACATCATCGTGACCAAGAACATCGTCACCGCGCAGAACGACGAACTGGTGCTCACCACCTACACCACGCTCGTCGGCCGCAGCGGCGGTGACATCGACCCGAACCTCACCGCCGCCGTCCGCAACGTGCTCATGCACGGCATCGGCGAGGAGGAACCCGTACATCGCCCGCGCACCGGGGCTCCCGCGAGCCAGGCCCCCGCGCCGCTCGCCCCTGCCGCCGAAGGGCTCCGCACCCAGCACGCCATCCGCTTCGAGGACGTCTCGGTCGGCGACGAGCTGCCTCCGCGTACCGCCCGGCTCACCCGCGGCGACCTGGTGAACTACGCGGGCGTCTCCGGCGACGCCAACCCGATCCACTGGAGCGACGAGGTCGTGAAGCTGGTCGGCCTGGACGACGTCGTCGCACACGGCATGCTCACCATGGGCCTCGGTGGCGGTTTCGTCACCTCCTGGCTGGGTGATCCCGGCGCGATCAAGGAGTACAATGTCCGTTTCACCAGCCCGGTCTACGTGGGCACCGACGAGGCCGCCGAGGTCGAGTACACCGGTAAGGTGAAATCAGTCGATCCGGAAGCCAAGACCGCGGTCGTGGCCATCGTGGCGAAGTCGGCGGGAAAGAAGATCTTCGGCCGCGCCACCGCGACGGTGCAACTGGCCTGACCTGGTCGGCCGACCCTGATTGGCTAATGCCGCGCACGGTAACGTACACTCAGGTTTCTGGGGTCACCAGCCGCTGCGCGCTGCTCTGTAGGGCTGGTTCCAGGCGGTCCGCCCGGATCGCCGACGGGGCCGGCAACTGCCGGAGTGGCGCGCGTGTTGTGTGACACCAGGACACAACTGAATACCGAAGAGTGGTTGGACAGCTCACACCGTCCGACCGAAGGGGCGTAGCTCAACTGGCAGAGCAGCGGTCTCCAAAACCGCAGGTTGCAGGTTCAAGTCCTGTCGCCCCTGCCCTGGATGCCAGCGACGAGAGAGGATCGACGTGGACGAGCGGGACACTCGCCGCGGCGCACATGCCGACGAAGGCGATGGCACCGCTGCAGCGACTCGGCCGAGCGGCAAGCGGTCCGCGCGGCGGACTCGTACGTCCTCGCCGGCCGACACGGGCGCGATCGCCACGCTCGACCGCCCGTCGCGGAAGGCAGCCAAGACAACCGATCGGGCCGAGCGCAAGTCGGGTAATCCGTTCAAGCGTTTGATCAAGTTCCTGCGTGAGGTCATCGCGGAACTGCGCAAGGTGATCTGGCCCAACCGGAAGCAGATGGTCACCTATACGAGCGTTGTTCTGGTGTTCGTGATTTTCATGGTCGCGTTCATCAGCGGGTTGGATCTGGCGTTCATCAAGGGTGTCAACTGGCTGTTCGGCTAGCTGAACGACGCCGAAGCCAGTAGCCGATCCCGGGGCGGACACGGGCGGAAGCATTTCGCCGCGCCCGGCCCGGCACGCAGAGGATGTACGTGACGACACAGGAAGCGAGTGCCCCAGTGAGCACCCCGGAGAACGACACACACGACAAGTTCCCGGCCGACGACGACGCGGTGGCCGAGCCCACCGACTCCGTCGAGGAGTTCGCGACCGACGAGTCCCCGGTCGAAGAATCGGAGCCCGCTGCGTCCGCCCCCACCGCTGCCATCGATGCCGAGCCCGCCGATCCCGTCGCCGAGATGAAGGCAGCGCTGCGGCGCGCCCCCGGCGAGTGGTATGTCATCCACTCCTATGCGGGCTACGAGAACAAGGTGAAGGCCAACCTCGAGACCCGCGTGCAGAACCTGGACCTGGAGGACTACATCTTCCAGGTCGAGGTCCCCACCGAAGAGGTCACCGAGATCAAGAACGGGCAGCGCAAGCACGTCAACCGCAAGGTGCTGCCCGGCTACATCCTGGTCCGGATGGAGCTCAACGACGAGTCGTGGGGCGCCGTACGCAACACCCCCGGCGTCACCGGATTCGTCGGCGCCACCTCGCGCCCCTCGCCGCTGTCCATCGACGACGTGGTGAAGTTCCTCGTCCCGGCCGCGCAGCAGCAGAAGAAGCCCGCAGCGGCCGCCGCCGCGGCGACCACCGAGACCGCGGGCGGCGAGGTCGCACCGAAGCCGGTCATCGAGGTCGACTTCGAGGTCGGCGAGTCCGTGACGGTGATGGACGGCCCGTTCGCGACGCTGCCCGCCAGCATCTCCGAGGTCAACGCCGAACAGCAGAAGCTCAAGGTGCTCGTGTCGATCTTCGGCCGCGAGACGCCGGTCGAGCTGGCGTTCACCCAGGTCGCGAAGATCTAGACCCAGTTCTTGTCAGCGGCAGGGTGCATTGCGCCCGGTCGAGGATCGCAACACCACGACTTGCAAAGAGCAAGGGACACCAAACACCTAGGAAAGAAAGATGCCCCCCAAGAAGAAGAAGCTCGCCGGGATCATCAAGCTTCAGATCCAGGCCGGCCAGGCGAACCCGGCCCCTCCGGTCGGCCCCGCGCTCGGTCAGCACGGCGTCAACATCATGGAGTTCTGCAAGGCGTACAACGCCGCGACCGAGTCGCAGCGCGGCAACGTCATCCCGGTCGAGATCTCGGTGTACGAGGACCGGTCCTTCGACTTCAAGCTGAAGACCCCGCCGGCCGCCAAGCTGCTGCTCAAGGCCGCGGGCGTGCAGAAGGGCTCGGCCGAGCCGCACCGCAACAAGGTCGCCAAGGTGACCATGGACCAGGTGCGCGAGATCGCCAAGACCAAGCAGGAAGATCTGAACGCCAACGATCTCGATCAGGCGGCCAAGATCATCGCGGGTACCGCGCGCTCGATGGGCATCACCGTCGAGGGCTGAGCGGACTCGCTCCCTGGTGGGAGGGCCGGCCAGGCCCGATAACCACGTCTGAACCACACACAAGGACAGAGAATCATGGCAAAACGAAGCAAGGCATACCTCGGCGCGGCCGAGAAGGTCGATCGCACCGAGCTCTACTCCCCGCTGGCCGCCGCGCGCCTGGCGAAGGAGACCGCCACCACCAAGACCGACGCGACCGTCGAGGTCGCCGTGCGACTCGGTGTGGATCCCCGCAAGGCCGACCAGATGGTCCGCGGCACCGTCAACCTGCCGCACGGCACCGGTAAGACTGCCCGCGTCATCGTGTTCGCGGCGGGCGAGAAGGCTGCCGAGGCCGAGGCCGCCGGCGCCGACGCCGTCGGCGCCGAGGACCTGATCGAGCGGATCCAGGGCGGCTGGCTGGACTTCGACGCCGCGATCGCCACCCCGGACCAGATGGCCAAGGTCGGTCGCATCGCGCGTGTCCTCGGCCCGCGCGGTCTGATGCCGAACCCGAAGACGGGCACGGTCACCACCGACGTGACCAAGGCCGTCAACGACATCAAGGGCGGCAAGATCAACTTCCGCGTCGACAAGCAGGCCAACCTGCACTTCGTCATCGGCAAGGCGTCCTTCGACGACACCAAGCTGGTGGAGAACTACGGCGCCGCGCTGGACGAGATCCTGCGCGTCAAGCCGTCGACCGCCAAGGGCCGCTACGTCAAGAAGGTGACGGTCTCGACGAATACCGGACCGGGCATCCCGGTGGACCCGAACCGCACCCGCAACCTCCTCGACGAGGACGCGTAAGCAGCACCTGAACACCCACCGCAGCGGCGGGAACGCACATCGCGTTCCCGCCGTCGCGCGTTTCTGGGAGTATCAACCCGGGCCGGTATCCTTACCTCTAGCGGATTGTAAGGAGAGAGAGTATGGACGCACATGCCCGGTTGACGTCGAAAGGCCAGCTAACCGTGCCGAAGGCGGTTAGGGAAGCGCTCGAGTTGCAGGTGGGCGACAACGTACTCTTCCGGGTCGAGGGCCAGGTCGTTGTGCTCGCGCGTACACCCGACCTGCTCGAGCTGGCGGGGAGTGTGCCAGTACCGCCAGAGGTTCGCGGGAAGTCTTGGGATGAGATCCGGGAAGCGGCATGGGCAGCGCAATGGCAGGAAGGCGAGCCGTGACGGTCTTCCTGGACACCAACATTCTGGTGCGCCACTTCACGCAGGATCCACCGGAGATGGGGAAGCGCGCGACCGCCTTCCTCGCAGAGTCCGACTCATTGCACTTGCCGGACCTGATACTGGCGGAAATGGTGTACGTACTACAGAGCGTCTACCGGGTCGCGAGGCCACAGGTCGCGGCGCTGTCGCGCGCTCTCGTGGGGACCCGGAATATCGTGACCGACGATCCCGCACTGCTGATCCGCACGATCGACGTCTATGAGCATCACCGGTTGTCCTTTGCCGACGCCTATCTGGCTGCGCTAGCAGAAGCTGATGCGGGCTCGAGCATCGCTTCGTTCGACAAGGGCATCGATAGGGTGCAGGGTGTCTGTCGAGTCGAACCCGCTCCGCTCGGAGCTCAGGAGCCTTAAGCAGTAAACGTCACTCCGAGTCACAGATTCTTTCGGCGATGTTCGCCACACGCGACAGGAGATGTGATGCGCGACACGATCTTCCGAAGGTAGCGGTTCGGTTTCTGTGCAGGGTCGTTTTGGCGGATAGGAACCGTCCAGGTACATTGGACGTCAGTTATCGACACGTTCGATCGCTACCCAATCCGTTCTACCGAAGACCGTTGGTCGCCGATCCCGCGAGGGTTCGGTCGAAGGTCCGGCGACATTGCCGGCGGCCCACGCAGGGAGAGCCGAGGCTGGGAATTGATCCGGGTGCATTACGTCCCGGACCGGTTTTCTGTTGCGCCCCGGAACGCTCTGCGTTCGGGGCGTTTGTTTTGTCGCCGACCCTGATCGGTAGTTCGCGTGTACGAACCGACCATCAGAGAGGAGGCGAAGTATGGCAAAACCCGAGAAGGTCACCGCGGTCGCGGAGATCGCGGAGCAGTTCAGGAGCTCGACGGCCACCGTCGTCACGGAATACCGTGGCCTGTCGGTCGGCAAGCTCACCGAGCTGCGGCGCGCGCTCGGCGCCGACGCCACGTACTCCGTCGCCAAGAACACCCTGGTCAAGCGGGCTGCCGCCGAGGCGGGCGTGGAAGGTCTCGACGATCTGTTCGTCGGCCCTACCGCGATCACCTTCATCAGCGGTGAGCCGGTCAATGCGGCCAAGGCGCTGAAGACCTTCGCGAAGGACAACAAGGCGCTCGTCATCAAGGGCGGCTACATGGACGGCGCTCCGCTGTCCGTGTCCGAGGTCGAGCGCATCGCCGACCTGGAGACCCGCGAGGTCCTGCTGGCCAAGCTCGCTGGCGCCCTGAAGGGCAACCTGGCGAAGGCCGCCGGTCTGTTCAACGCTCCCGCCTCGCAGGTGGCCCGCCTGGCCGCCGCGCTGCAGGAGAAGAAGCAGGCCGAAGAAGGCGGAACTGCCGCCGAGTAAAACCCGTGCGGCAGAACTCGCCCGCATAGACATCAACTACCGAAAGGAACACAACAATGGCCAACGTTGACGAACTGCTCGAGGTCTTCGGCAACATGACCCTGCTCGAGCTCTCGGACTTCGTGAAGAAGTTCGAGGAGAAGTTCGAGGTCACCGCGGCTGCTCCGGTCGCAGTCGCCGCCGTCGGCGGTGCCGCCGCTCCGGCCGAGGCCGCCGAGGAGCAGGACGAGTTCGACGTCATCCTCGAGGGTGCAGGCGACAAGAAGATCCAGGTCATCAAGGTGGTCCGCGAGATCGTCTCCGGCCTGGGCCTGAAGGAAGCCAAGGACCTGGTCGAGAGCGCCCCGAAGCCGATCCTGGAGAAGGTCGCCAAGGAAGCCGCCGAGGCTGCCAAGGCGAAGCTGGAAGAGGCCGGCGCCAAGGTCGCGGTCAAGTAATTCCAGACCGAAATACGCGAGCGGGCGGTCCCCATTGGGGGCCGTCCGTTTGTTATTTTTCCGCAACATTTTGCTCTTTTTTCGGACCTCGGCACTGTTTCGAATACAAACGGCTTTGCGGGGTTACTCTTCAGTCAAGTAGGGGTGTGCCCCGTCTCTCTCATGGGTTACAGTGACCGCACCCACTGTGACGTGAAGCACCGTGATGACCGAGCGCGCGGTTCCGCCGGTGGGCAGCTCGTTGAGAAATTGTGGAGGTTGGCGTGGGCGTCGAGGTCAGGACCGAAGGTGTAACCAAGTCCTTCGGTTCGCAGCGAATTTGGCAGGATGTGTCTTTGACGTTGCCATCGGGCGAAGTGAGCGCGCTGCTCGGCCCGTCGGGCACCGGTAAGTCGGTGTTCCTCAAGTCGCTGATCGGTCTCTTGCGTCCGGAGCGCGGCTCCATCTACATCGACGGCACGGATATCACCACCTGCTCCAACAAGGAGCTCTACGAGATTCGCAAGCTATTCGGCGTGCTGTTCCAGGACGGTGCGCTGTTCGGCTCGATGAACCTCTTCGACAACGTGGCCTTCCCGCTGCGCGAGCACACCAAGAAGAGCGAATCCGAGATCAAGAAGATCGTGATGGAGAAGCTGGAGCTGACCGGTCTGCTCGGGGCCGAGGGCAAGCTGCCCGGCGAGATCTCCGGTGGTATGCGCAAGCGCGCCGGGCTGGCCCGCGCCCTGGTGCTGGATCCGCAGATCATTCTCGTCGACGAGCCCGACTCCGGTCTGGACCCGGTGCGCACGTCGTATCTGAGCCAGCTGCTGATCGATATCAACGCCCAGATCGACGCCACGATCCTGATCGTCACGCACAACATCAACCTGGCCCGTACCGTGCCGGACAACATCGGCATGCTCTTCCGTCGCCAGCTGGTCATGTTCGGCCCGCGCGAGGTGTTGCTGACGTCGGAGGAGCCGGTGGTCAAGCAGTTCCTCAACGGCCGGATGATCGGCCCGATCGGCATGTCCGAGGAGAAGGACGAGGCCCAGATGGCACGCGAGCAAGCGCTGGTGGACGCCGGGCACCACCATGGCGGCGCCGAGGAGGTCGAGGGCATCATTCCGCAGATGCGGGCCACGCCGGGTATGCCGGTGCGGCAGGCGGTACTGCGGCGTAAAGAGCGCGTCCGGGAGATCATGCACACCCTGCCGCACGCGGCTCAGGTGGCGATTCGCGAGTCACTTGCTGAGAACGATGACACGCAGGTGGTGGCGTACAACAGTAGCGGCGACCTGGCGAGTTATCCGGGCGGCGCGTACGACGCCACCGTGCGACACAACACAACTAACGGGTAACATCTGCGATCGTGACTTCCACCCTGGCGCGATTGCGAGCTCCACTGGAGTCGGGGTTTGCCCAGGCCGGCAACATCTTTGCGCTGTTCATCGATGTTCTTCGCAAGACATTCCGTCGGCCCTTCGAGTGGCGGGAGTTCATCGAGCAGTCGTGGTTCATCGCGAGTGTTTCGATCCTGCCCAGCGCACTGGTCGCGATTCCGTTCGGTGCGGTCGTGGCATTGCAAACCGGCTCGCTCATCAAACAGTTGGGCGCTGAATCCTTCACTGGCGCAACCAGCGTGCTGGCCACCGTCCAGCAGGCGGCTCCGGTCGTCACGGCGCTGATCATCGCGGGCGCGGCCGGGTCGGCGGTAGCCGCCGATCTCGGCTCGCGCACCATCCGCGAGGAGATCGACGCCATGGAGGTGCTCGGCGTCGATCCGGTGCGCAAGCTCGTCGTACCGCGCGTGCTCGGCATGATGCTGGTGGCGCTGCTGCTCAACGGCCTGGTGTCGGTGGTCGGCATCGCGGGCGGCTACTTCTTCAACGTGCTGCTGCAAGGCGGAACGCCCGGCGCCTACCTGGCGTCGTTCTCCGCGCTCGCTCAGCTGCCGGACCTGTGGATCGGCGAGATCAAGGCAGCGGTATTCGGCCTCATCGCCGGTGTGATCGCCGCGTACAAGGGATTGCATCCCAAAGGGGGGCCGAAAGGAGTCGGTGACGCGGTGAACCAATCCGTGGTGATCACATTCATGGTGCTGTTCTTCGTGAACCTCATCCTGACCCTGGTTTACCTACAAGTCGTCCCAGCCAAGGGTGCCTGATCGATGGCCACGTCATATCGCACCCCGGTCGCCAGGTCGATGCGGCGGGCCGGGGAAGTAATCCGCATGCCGCTGAACGTCATCGATCGCGCGGGCGACCAGATGTCGTTCTACTCCCGGGCCATCGCCTGGATCCCGCGCACCGCCGTGCACTACCGCAAGGAGGTCATGCGGCTGCTCGCCGAAGTCACCTTCGGCACCGGCGCGCTCGCGGTGATCGGCGGAACCATCGGCGTCATCGTGTTCATGTCCGGCTCGGTCGGCGTCGTCGTCGGCCTGCAGGGCTTCAAGGCGCTCGACGCACTCGGCAGCTCGGCGCTCACCGGCTTCCTCACCGCCTACATCAATACCCGTGAGATCGCACCGCTGGTCGCCGCGCTGGCGCTGTCGGCGACGGTCGGCTGCGGTTTCACCGCGCAGCTGGGCGCCATGCGGATCTCCGAGGAGATCGACGCACTCGAGGTGATGGCGGTGCCCGGCATCCCGTTCCTGGTCACCAGCCGGGTGATCGCGGGATTCCTCGCGGTGATCCCGCTGTACATCGTGGGCCTGCTCGGCACGTTCCTGGCCTCGCGAATGGTGAGCATCTGGTTCAACGGGCAGTCCAGCGGGTCCTATGACCACTATTTCAGTCTCTTCCTGCCACCGGAGGACGTGCTCTATTCGTTCCTCAAGGTGCTGGTCTTCGCCTTCGTGATCATCATGGTGCACTGCTACTACGGCTTCCACGCCACCGGCGGACCCGCCGGCGTCGGCGTCGCGGTCGGTCGCGCGGTCCGCGCCGCGATCGTGCTGGTGAACATCCTGGATTTCTTCCTCAGCCTCGCGATCTGGGGCACCACGACCACGGTGCGGGTGGCCGGATGACCCGCGGCGGCCAGGCCTGGCGTTCTACGCAGAAGCTGCGCGTCCGGGTGCTGGGCATCGCGTTCTTCGCCGTGGTGGCACTGTTCCTGTGGACGACGGTCGCGATCTACAACAAGCAGTTCGTGCAGACCGTGCAGGTCGATCTGATCACCGACACGGTGGGCAACGCGCTGACCCGCAACGCGGACGTGAAGGCCCGCGGCGTCACTGTCGGCGAGGTGCGCTCGAGCCGTTCCGAGGGTGGCGAGGTGACGTTGCGCCTGGCCATCGATCCGGACAAGGCGGAAAAGATTCCGGTCAACGCGACCGCGCGGCTGTTGCCCAAGACGCTGTTCGGTGAGCGCTATGTGGACCTGGTGATCCCGGAGGACCCGAGTCCGAAGCACCTGACCGACGGCGTGACGCTGCATCAGGACGTCAGCGGCAACGCCATCGAGCTGAGCAAGCTGCTCGATGACCTGCTGCCGCTGCTGCAGGCGATTCCGCCGCAGGACCTCGCCGCCACCCTGGGCGCGCTGTCCCAGGCTCTGGCCGGTCAGGGCACCGCGCTCGGCCAGAGCGTGGACAAGCTGGACGAGATCTTCCGTCAAGTCAACGGCGTGCTTCCCGATCTGCAAGCCGACCTGCGCAGCTTCGCCGAGGTCGCCGCCACGTACTCCGACGCGGCCCCGCAGCTGATCCAGGCGCTGGACAATCTGCGGACCACCAACGCGACGATCGTGCAGCGGCGCACCGATATCGATGTGCTCTACGCGACGCTGACGCCATCTTCGGCGACCACCACCGAGTTCCTGATCGCCAACCGCGACAACATCATCGACGTGGCCGCCGACTCGCGTCCGGCACTGGAACAGCTTGCCTACTACTCACCGAACTTCGCCTGCTCATTCGCGAACTTCGCGCAGTTGAAGCCACGCATCGACAAGATCTTCGGCAAGGGCACCGATCGGCCCGGCTCGCGCGTCACCGTCGAGCTGTCCAATACTCGCGGCAAGTACCTGCCCAACCAGGACGAACCGCGCTGGCTGGACACCAGGGGGCCGTGGTGCATCCCCGAGATGCCGTTGGGTGTCGACCCCGGCCAGTACACGGGCGGCCCGAACAACGACGGGTCCTACGCGGTGCCCAGCCGCAACCCCGGTGACCAGGAGACCGGCAATCTGGAGCCACCGCAGTTCGGCGTCTACCCGGCGAGCAAAATGCCCACGATCGCCGGTTCGCCGATGGAGCAGCAGTCGCTCGGCGCGATCTACGGCGCGGCCAATGGTGTCGCGCCGGATCAGGTGCCCGGCTGGGTGACCCGGGCTGGTGCGCCCGCGTTCCGCGGAAGCGAGGTGAGCGTGCGATGAGGCAGCCGTTGCGTGGCCTGGGCGGGCCACTGGCCAAGCTGATCATCTTCGCGGTGGTGACCTTGTTCGTGACCACCATGCTCGCGTTGTCCATCGCCAACTACAGCCGCGGCGGCACCGGGTTCAAGGCCAGATTCAGCGACGTCACCTCGCTCAATCGGGGTGACGAGGTGCGCATCGCCGGCGTGCGGGTCGGCAAGGTCACCGATGTGCGGATCGTGGACAAGCGCCTGGCCGAGGTGGAGTTCGATCTCACCGACCGGGACTGGTTGCCCGCGTCGACCACCGCGACGATCAGGTACCGCAACTTGGTCGGTCAGCGCTACATCGCTTTGGAACAAGGGACCGGGGAGCAGGGCCGCAAACTGACCGAGGGCGCCACCATCCCGTTGGAGCGCACCAAGCCCGCGTTGAACCTCACCACCTTGTTCAACGGCTTCCGGCCGCTGTTCCGCACGCTGACCGCCGAGGACGTGAACAAGCTGTCCTTCGAGATCATCCAGGTCTTCCAGGGCGAGCAGGGCACGATCCACGACCTGGTCGCGACCACGGCGAATCTGACCAACAGGATCGCGGACAAGGACGCCGTGATCGGTGAGCTGACCCGGAACCTGACCGCCGTGCTGGACACGGTCAACCAGCGCGACGACCAGTTCGACCAGTTGATCGTGAACACCGAGGCGCTGATCAGCGGTCTGGCCGCGGAACGCGACACCATCGGGCGCTCGGTGACCTCGCTCGCCGACCTGACCTCGGCCACATCCGATCTGCTGGTGCCGGTCCGTCCGACGCTGCAAGGCTCGATCGCCGGCCTGAGCCAGCTGACCGGCACCCTCGACGAACGCCAGGACGAGGTGAACGAAGCGCTGTACAACCTGCCGATCAAGATGGAGAAGCTCGGCCGCGCCGGCAGCTACGGCTCCTGGTTCCAGTTCTATCTCTGTGGCATCGATATCGTCGTCGGTCCGGGCGCGGTCGACGCGCCGCAGCTCAACCTGCCCGCCGGGATGCCAACGATCAACCAGCCGCTGTACACCAACGCGGCGCCCCGCTGCCAGGGGAAGGCTCGCTGATGGAAGATCGCAACCTACTCGGCAAACGCAGCCCGGCGTTCATGGGCGCGCTCGGCCTCGCCATCGTGCTCCTGGTGACGGTGTCGGCGTTCTTCCTCGACCGGCTGCCCATCATCGGGGCGGGCACCAAGTACACCGCGGAGTTCACCGAGGCCGCGGGCCTGAAGCGGGGCAACGAAGTCCGGATCGCAGGCGTCAAGGTCGGTGCGGTGTCCGATGTCCGGCTCGACGGCGACCGCGTCGTCGTGGATTTCCGTACCCAGGACGCGTGGATCGGCAACGAGACCACCGCGTCGATCCAGATCAAGACCCTGCTCGGGCAGAAGTATCTGGCGCTGGACCCGAGGGGATCCAAGCCCGCCGACCCGGACAAGCGAATTCCGCTCTCGCGCACGGTGTCTCCGTACGACGTGGTGGACGCTTTCACCGACGCTGCCCGCAATATCGACCAGATCGACACCGCGCAGCTGGCCCGCAGCATGCAGGTGCTGTCGGAGGCGTTCGCGACGACGCCGCCGGAGATCCGCGGCTCCATCGACGGTGTGGCCCGGCTGTCGGAGACACTCGCCAAACGCGACCAGGAGCTGAAGAGGCTGTTCGCCGCGACCAGGCAGACCACCCAGATCCTCGCCGACCGCAACGCCGAGTTCGAGCGGCTGCTGGCCTCCGGCGGTCAGCTGCTCGCCGAGCTGAACATCCGCCAGCGGTCCATCTCGCGGCTGCTGGACGGAGCCAGGACGGTGTCGGCGGAGCTGACCGCGCTGGTGCACGACAACGAGGAGCAGATCGGGCCCGCGCTGACCAACCTGCGCGCCTCGATCGACCTGCTCAACGCCAACCAGCAGAACATCTCCAAGACATTGGAACTCGCGGCGCCCTTCTACGGCCTCTACGCCAACGTGCTCGGCACGGGCCGCTGGTTCGACGCGGTGATCGTCAACCTGATTCCGCCTGCGCTGCCCGAGATCCCCGGCTACCGTCCGCCGGTCCGCACCCTGGGAGGTAACTGACGTGGCGGAGAACTGGCGCAGCGATCCCGTCGGCGCGGTGCGCGGTTCCAGCCGTGGCGCCAAGGTGGCCATCGCGTTGGTCGTCGTCCTTGCCGTGCTGGTGGCCGGAGTGCTGTGGTGGCTGTTCGACCGGCTGACCACCACCAAGATCACCGCCTACTTCGATCGCTCGGTCGGCATCTACGAAGGCTCGGACGTGCGCATTCTCGGTGTGCCGGTCGGCTCGGTGGTTTCCGTGGAGCCGCAGGGCGATCAGGTCGAGATCGTCATGAGCGTGGACCGCAAGTACGACGTGCCCGCAGGCGCGCGAGCCGCGCAGATCACCCCGTCGATCGTGTCGGACCGCTACATCCAGCTGACCCCGGTCTATAAAGACGGCCCGAAGATGCCGCGCAACGGGACGATCCCGCGCGATCGCACGGTTACCCCCGTCGAAGTGGATGAGCTGTACAAGAGCATCACCGAACTGTCGGACGCGTTGGGTCCCAAGGGAGCCAACGCCGATGGCGCGGTGAACGAACTTGTGCGTACCGGCGCGGCAAACCTGGCCGGCAACGGCGAGGCGCTGGCCAACAGCCTCACCCAGTTGTCACGGGCGGCGCGGTACTTGGCAGACACCCGCGGGGACATTTTCGACACGGTCAAGAATCTGCAAGCCTTCGTCACTATGCTGGCGCAGAACGACCAGCAGGTGCGGCAGTTCAACGTCCAGTTGGCCGATCTGTCGACGTTCCTCGCCGACGAACGCGAAGATCTCGGCGCCGCATTGCATCTGCTGTCGATCGCGCTGGGTGACATCGCCCGGTTCATCGACGACAACCGGGATCTGATCGCGAGCAACGCCGAAGGGTTGATCACGCTCACCAAGACACTGGCCGACCAGCGCGCCGACCTGGCCGCCCTGTTGCCGGTGCTGCCGTTGGCGCTGAGCAATCTGATCAACGTGCACAACGCCGAATCCGGCACCCTCGACATGCGCGCCAACTTCACCGACCTGCAGGACCCGTTCGGTGTGGTGTGCAAGATGCTCGACCTGTCCAAGCTGATGCCCGGCGATCCGAAGTTCGAGGCGCTCGGCAGGCAGATGCGGCCGGTTCTCGACCACTGCAAGGAAATCACCGACCAGATCACCGCCGGGGTGAAGACCCCGACGCTGATCCTCCCGTTCGGCATTCTCAGCGGCGAGAACCAACAGCGCGACCCGGTGCCGGGCACGGTGCCCGGCACCGAGTCGGATCGGCTTCCGCCGTCGCAGGGAGGGGACCGATGACCGCCCGAATCCGTTCTGTGGCACGCGGTCTCGGCGCCGCGCTGGCGCTGGGCCTGTCCGCCGCGCTGGTCACCTCGTGCGCCGCCGACGGCATCTACAGCGTGCCGCTGCCCGGTGGCGCCGATGTCGGCGAGCACCCGATGCACATCGACATCCAGTTCGACGACGTACTCGACTTGGTGCCGCAGTCGGCGGTCAAGGTCGACGGCGTGCCGGTCGGCCGGGTCGAGGAGATCACCATCGGCAAGGATCAGTGGACCGCGACCGTGCGCACCCTGGTGCAGTCGTCGGTGGACCTGCCCGCGAACGCGCACGCCGAGGTCAGGCAGTCGAATCTGCTCGGTGAGAAGTTCATCGAGCTGTCCCGGCCGGCCGCCGACCCGGATCCCGGCCGCCTTGGCGACGGGTCGGTGATCCCGATCGACCGCACCAGGCACGCCACCGAGATCGAGCAGGTGCTCGGCGCACTGTCGCTGCTGCTCAACGGCGGTGGTGTCGCGCAGTTGCAGCCGATCATCACCGAGCTGAACAAGACCTTCGGGGGCCGCGAGGATCGCGTGCGCTCGCTGATCGAGCAGGCGAACACGCTGGTCAACGGCCTGAACGACCAGGTGGACGACATCACAAGGGCGCTGGACGGTCTCGATGTGCTCAGCGCCAGAGTCAGCACGCAGACCGAGCAGATCGGCAAGATCCTCGAGCAGTTGCCCGAGGGCATCAAGATCCTGGAAGAGCAGCGACCGCAATTGATCGGCCTGCTCGCCCAGCTGGACCGCCTCGGCCAGGCCGGTTTCGACGTACTGAACACCTCGAAGAACGACCTGATCCGCGATCTCACCGCATTGCGGCCCACGCTGCAGGAACTCGGCCGCTCGGCGCCGGATCTGGTGAGCGCGTTCCCGCTGATTCCGACCTATCCGTTCCCCGACTCGTCGCTGGAGAGCACCTTCGGCGGGCAGGTCAACACCTGGTTGTCGGTGGACCAGCAGATCGGCGTCACGCTCAGCAATCTCGGTGTGGGCAAGCCGGATCCCGTTTACATCCCACCGGTCGGTCCGCCGGTGCCCGTGAACCCGACGAATCCGTACTACGGCGGCAACGGCCCGCGGCCGGGCTGGCCGACGGTATCGATCCTGCCGCTGCCGCCGCTCATGGCGCAGCCGCCCGCGCCGGGCGTGCCTGCGGGTCCGGTCGGCGCGATCCTCGAGCAATTAGGCGTAGGGAGTGGTCCGCGGTGACGCGTCTGGTCCGGTGGCAGCTGATCGCGTTCGTGGTGATCGCCGTGATCGGCGTGGTCTATGTCGGCGCCAGATACATACGGCTCGACCAGATGCTCGGATTCGGCTTCTACACCGTGCACGTGCAGGCGGCACAGACCGGCGGTATCTACAAGGGCGCCGAGGTGACCTACCGAGGCGTTCCGGTCGGCCGGATCGGCGAGCTCGAGCTCACCGACGACGGCGTGGTGATGCACCTGACCATCGATTCCACTTCGCCGGATATCCCGGCCTCCGCGAAAGCCGTGGTGGCCAACCGATCCGCGATCGGCGAGCAGTACCTCGATTTGCAACCCACTTCGGATGCGGGCCCGTATCTGCGCGACAACTCGGTGATCACCTCGGTGACCACGCCGATTCCGGTCGAGCAGTTGGTGGCCAGTGTGGACAACTTCACCCGGTCGGTGGATCTGAACGCGCTCAACACCACGGTGGTCGAACTCGGCAAGGCGTTCGACGGCAAGGGCGACGATCTGCAGGTGCTGATCGAATCGCTGAACCAATTCACCGAGACCTTCCACGCGACGCTGCCGCAGACCATTCAGTTGATCCAGGACGGCAGGATCGCGCTCGGGACCCAGGCCGAGCAGTCCGCCGCCATCCGGGAGTTCAGCGACGGTCTGGACAAGCTCACCGCCCAGTTGCGCTCCAGCGACCCCGACGTGCGCAGGCTGATCGGCACCGGAACCGACGCGGGTGAGCAGATCGGCGGACTGATCAACGAGAGCGGCGGCGCGCTCACCCAGGACCTGGCGAACCTGCGGCTGGTGCTGCAGGCGATCTCGCCGAAGTTCTATGCATTGCGACCGCTGCTGCAGTTCCTGCCGCAGCTGTCCATCGGCGGGTCCTCCACCGCGCCCGGTGACGGCACCAGCCACTTCGGCTTGGTGCTGGAGACCAACAATCCGCCCGCTTGTACCGTTGGCTACGAGGGCACGTATCAGATCCTGGAACAGATGAAGGCGCAGAACCCGGATTTCGACGACACGCGCGACGAGTTCCCGTTCAACAAGGACGCCAAATGTCTTGTGCCCTTCGGTAATCCGACCGCCGTCCGGGGTGGCGAACGCGCCGATCTCGCCGATCCGGCCATTGTGCAGCCCTGGGACAGCAATCCCAAGACCGATCCGGAAAAGCTGAATCTGACTCCGGTCGCCGTGCAGCTGTCGACCCTGCTGGGGGTCACGCCGAAGCGGTGACCAGGAGCAACGACGTTAGGGTGTCTCGCGTGAATAACTGGAGCGAGCGAACCATGGGCACATTGCCCCTGGGCGCGATGGAGCCGAGCGACGGCGGGGTGCTGTCGTGAGCGAGCGTCAGCGAGTGAACCGAGAGCACAGCGCGCCTTCGCGCACGACGGAGCTGAGCGCAAGCGAGGCGCAGTCGTGAGCGCCGATCTGTCCGAGCAGCCCGATCCGGTGCAGCAGGAAGCGCCGGACACCGCGGCGCCGGTGGCGGCTTCCATGGATTCGGCCGGTGCCCCGAAGCCGGGCGACGGCGACCGTGCTGCCGTCGCGGACGAACCGCAGGCCGCCGACCGGACCGAGGACGGGTCCCAGCCTTCCGGTATGGCGCCGGTGCTCGGCAGGATGGCGTTCGCAGGCTCGGCCGCGCTGCTCGTGGTCGCGCTGGTCGCGGCCGCATGGTTCGGCGCGGGCTGGGTTCGTGCCGCGCTCACCGACGCCCCGCGCGCCGACGCGCGCGACACCGCCCTGGACGCCGCACGCCAGGCCGCCTTGAACATGACCTCGATGAACCTCGATGACGTGCCCGGCTCGCTCGCCCTGGCCAGGTCGTCGATGACCGGCGCGCTGCTGGACTCGGCCACCAAGAACAAGGACCAGGCCGAGAAGCTTGCTCAGCAGAGTGGGGTCGGGATGACCTCGAAGGTGCTCGGCGCCGCCCTCACCTCGCTCAACAGCGAGCAGGACAAGGCGTCGGCGCTGGTCGTGCTGCAGGTGACGGAGAAGGCCGAGGGCAAGCCGTCCGCGGAGTACCGCTACAGCTGGACCGTCGACGTGGCCAAGGACGGCGAGGTGTGGAAGGCCGAGCAGATCTCCTCGCTGGGCCAGCCGGTGCTGCTGAGCGGTGGGCCCGTCCAGCAGTCGTCCGCGCCCGCCGGGGATCAGCCCGCCGCGCCGAAGCCGGGATCGTAGGAGGACTTCCATGACTTCTCGCCGACCGGTCAACCGGGTTACCTCCAAGCGCCGTCCTGCCGCCGAGCAGCCGTCGCGCGCTGCGTCCGCCCGTTCCGAGCGCACCGCACCGGGGCGCAAGCCGCGCGTGGCGGGCGTTTCCCGTCCCGCCACGGCATCCGGTGCCTCCCGCGCCGAGCGCCTCGAGGAGAAGGCCGGACTGCCTCGATTGCGTGTCGCGTGGAAGGCGAGCCGTCCGCAGCGCCGAGAGGCCGGACGTCCACGCTGGGGCGTCGTGGCGGGATTGCTGGTTGCCGCGCTGCTGCTGGGCGCCTTTGCATGGCTCGCCGCGCAGCGGCCCGGAGTGGACACCTCGAACCAGGCGTATGTGAACAACGAGGCCACCCAGGAGGTGCGCGCGGCCGCCGACAACGCCCTGCGGACCGTCTACGCCTACGACGTGAAGAACATCGACGGCTACCGGGACACCGCGAAGCAGGTGCTCACCGGGAAGATGCTCGCCGACCTGGACAAGTACGCCCAAACCACCATTTCGGCGGTGAAACAGGCCCAGACCAGCGCCGACGCCAAGGCAGACCCGATCGCCGTGACGTTGCTCACCGATGATCGCGCGGAGTTGCTGGTCAATTTGGTGGTGAGCGCAACCAAGGACGGCGTGGCGCAGCAGAGCGTTGCCGGTCCCGTCGTCCTGCACATGCAGAAGGTGGACGGTCGCTGGCTGGCCAGCGACATCGTCGACCAATGAGCTCCAGCGATCGCCTGGGATGGCCCAGCGCGGCAGGCGATCTCGCTAGCGTCTCGGTCGGCTCTGCCACTTGACGAGTTTCGCCCGACCCGTCACGCTATTCACAACAGCGGCAGCTGTCACAGTGGCTTCCAGCGCATTGCGGCACCGGACGCGGCCAGCGAATTCGGCCCGGCGCGCCAGCCATGTGGAGGATCACACGGGTGGTACTTTGACACCTCCGTGTAGATGGGTGTAGGTTTGGACGTTGCGCTGGCTGCCTCCTGTCCATACCTCGATCTGCACACGTAAGTTCACCCTTCCGGTGTTACTTCCGTTGTTGCCTGTTCGAGTTTCGTTCGGGTTGTAACCAGCGGAATTCGTAGCAGACAAGCGACGGTCGCGGACCCACCACGCGACGCGCGTGAGGTGCTGGAAGGACGCATCTTGGCAGTCTCCACCCAGACCAAGGCAGTTACCGGAATCCCCGGAGCTCCATCCCGGGTGTCTTTCGCGAAGATCCGTGAGCCCTTGGAGGTGCCCGGACTTCTCGATCTACAGACGGACTCGTTTTCTTGGCTGATCGGTTCAGCTGACTGGCGTGAGAAAGCCGCGGCCCGCGGCGACGTCGGCCTAGTCGGCGGACTCGAGGAGGTGCTCGAGGAGCTCTCCCCGATCGAGGACTTCTCCGGCTCCATGTCCCTGTCCTTCTCCGATCCGCGCTTCGAGGAGGTCAAGGCCTCGATCGACGAGTGCAAAGACAAGGACATGACCTACGCGGCTCCGCTGTTCGTCACGGCGGAGTTCATCAACAACAACACCGGTGAGATCAAGAGCCAGACGGTCTTCATGGGTGATTTCCCGATGATGACCGACAAGGGCACGTTCATCATCAACGGCACCGAGCGCGTGGTCGTCTCGCAGCTGGTGCGTTCGCCGGGTGTCTACTTCGACCACAGCGTCGACAAGGGCACGGAGAAGGACCTGCACAGCGTGCGCGTCATCCCGAGCCGCGGCGCGTGGCTGGAGTTCGACGTGGACAAGCGCGACACCGTGGGTGTTCGCATCGACCGCAAGCGTCGCCAGCCGGTCACGGTGCTGCTCAAGGCGCTGGGCTGGACCACCGAGGAGATCGTCGAGCGCTTCGGCTTCTCCGAGATCATGATGTCGACCCTGGAGAAGGACAACACCGCGGGCCAGGACGAGGCGCTGCTGGACATCTACCGCAAGCTGCGTCCGGGCGAGCCGCCGACCAAGGAGTCGGCGCAGACCCTGCTGGAGAACCTGTTCTTCAAGGAGAAGCGCTACGACCTGGCGCGCGTGGGCCGGTACAAGATCAATAAGAAGCTCGGTATCCACGTGGGCGAGCAGGTCGTCGGTTCGGTGCTGACCAAGGAAGACATCGTCAACACCATCGAGTACCTGGTTCGCCTGCACGCGGGCGACAAGGCCATGACCGCCCCCGGTGGCGCCGAGGTGCCGGTGGAAGTGGACGACATCGACCACTTCGGCAACCGTCGCCTGCGCACCGTCGGCGAGCTGATCCAGAACCAGATCCGGGTCGGCCTCTCCCGTATGGAGCGCGTGGTGCGCGAGCGGATGACCACGCAGGACGTCGAGGCGATCACGCCGCAGACCCTGATCAACATCCGCCCGGTCGTGGCCGCGATCAAGGAGTTCTTCGGAACGTCCCAGCTGTCGCAGTTCATGGACCAGAACAACCCGCTGTCGGGCCTCACCCACAAGCGTCGTCTTTCGGCGCTGGGCCCGGGTGGTCTGTCCCGTGAGCGCGCCGGCCTCGAGGTCCGCGACGTGCACCCCTCGCACTACGGCCGCATGTGCCCGATCGAGACCCCGGAAGGCCCGAACATCGGCCTGATCGGCTCGCTGTCGGTGTACGCGCGGGTCAACCCGTTCGGCTTCATCGAGACGCCGTACCGCAAGGTCGTCGAGGGCCGGGTCACCGACGAGGTGGTCTACCTGACCGCCGACGAAGAGGACCGCCACGTGCGCGCTCAGGCGAACTCGCCGGTCGGCGCGGACGGCCGCTTCCTCGAGGAGCGCGTGCTGTGCCGCCGGGGCAACGAGGAGAACGAACTCGTCGCGCCCACGGAGATCGACTTCATGGACGTCTCGCCGCGTCAGATGGTGTCGGTGGCGACCGCCATGATTCCGTTCCTCGAGCACGACGACGCCAACCGCGCCCTGATGGGTGCGAACATGCAGCGTCAGGCCGTGCCGCTGATCCGTTCCGAGGCGCCGATCGTCGGCACCGGTATGGAGCTGCGCGCCGCCGTGGACGCGGGCGATGTGGTGGTGAACGACAAGCCCGGTGTGGTCGAGGAGGTCTCCGCCGACTACGTCACCGTGATGGCCGACGACGGGACCCGCAAGAGCTACCGGATGCGCAAGTTCAACCGGTCGAACCAGGGCACCTGCTCGAATCAGCGTCCGATCGTGGACGAGGGTCAGCGGGTGGAGCAGGGCCAGGTCTT
>NZ_BDBA01000051.1 GCF_001612745.1 Nocardia amamiensis NBRC 102102
CGAGTCCCTGTGGTCGGCGGTGGTTTCAGTCATTTCGTCTCTTCTTTCCACGTAGCCTGAGCGCACGATTCGAGCCAAGTTCGACAGTAATCAACTGTGACCTACGCCGCGTGCGGTGTGTCGGCCGGGTTTCGCCACCGTCACGCCGTCGCGGTCCGTACGAAGCCGGCCCGGAGCCGATGACCTCGATGAAGGCAATGCCGCGGCCGTGCGGGTATTTCCGCACCAAACTCGGGGTGTTTCGGCGATGTTGCCGGATCGGTAACAAGTGCAACGAACTCGGATCAATCCGGTGACAGTGCCCGCGCCGGTGGCTACTCTGCCAACCACACAGGCGGATCGTGTCGGCATGCGCTGGTGGACTTCGCGCGGGTGTCGTCCGGCTCCCCCCTTCTCGCAACGGGAGAACGCGTTGAGATTCCACAGAGCGATGGCGCTGACCGCGGCAGTGCTACTGGCCACGAGCCTCGGGCTGGCCGCCTGTTCCCCAGGCGACGGCGGCGATGCCGACATCGTCACCGTCAACGGTGGCGAGCCGCAGAATCCGTTGGTCCCCACCAATACCAACGAGAACATGGGCGGGCGTGTGGTCGACCGGTTGTTCGCAGGCTTGAAGTACTACGACGCCAACGGCAAGGCACACGACGAAATGGCGGAGTCGATCCAAACCACCGATCGCAAGAACTACCGGGTCACCCTCGAGCCGAATTGGAAATTCAGCGACGGCACGCCCGTGACGGCCAAGTCCTTCGTCGACGCGTGGAACTACGGCGCGCTCGGCACCAACGCACAGTTGCAGAGCTATGTGTTCAACCCGATCCTCGGTTTCGATGAAGTGTCCGCGGAAAATCCCACCGCACAGACGATGTCGGGGCTGAAGGTGATCGATGACCGCACCTTCACCATCGAGCTGAAGGCACCCTCGATCGACTTCGAGACCGGGCTCGGGTACGCGCCGTTCTACCCGTTGCCGGAGGCCGCGTTCAAGGACATGAAAGCGTTCGGCGAGAACCCGATCGGCAACGGCCCCTACAAGTTCGCGCGCACGGGGGCGTGGGAGCACAACGTCAAGATCGATCTGGTGCCCAACCCGGACTACCCCGGTGGCCGCCCCGCCAAGAACAAGGGTCTGCGTTTCGTGATGTACCAGTCCTACGACACGGCGTACGCGGACCTGCAAGCGGGCAACCTCGACGCGCTCGACACGGTGCCCGACAGCGCGCTCACCTCCTATCACCAGGATCTCGGCGACCGGGCGATCACCAAACCGACCGCGCAGAACCAGCACATCGGCGTCCAGTCCAACGTGCCGCATTTCTCCGGCGAGGAAGGGTTGCTGCGGCGCAAGGCGATCTCGATGGCGATCAACCGAGAGCAGATCGCCGAGAACATCTTCCACGGCACCCGGATTCCGGCGCGCGACTTCACCGCGAGCACATTGCCCGGGTTCGACCCGAACCTGCCCGGCTCGGAGGTGCTGAAGTACAACCCGGACGAGGCCAAGAAACTGTGGGCGCAGGCCGACGCGATCGCGCCCTGGTCGGGCCGCTACGAGATCGCCTACAACTCCGACGGCGGCCACCAAGCCTGGGTCGAGGCCGTGGCGAACAGCGTGAAGAACACCCTGGGTATCGACGCCATCGGCACGCCGTACCCGACGTTCAAGAACATCCGCGACGAAGTCAACGCGCACACGATCAACAAAGCGTTCCGCTACGGCTGGCAGGGTGACTACCCGACCATGCTGCAGTTCCTCACCTCGCAGTACTACAGCTACTCCGACACCAACAACGTCGACTACAACAACCCTGAAGTCGACCGTCTGCTCGACGCCGCCCAGGCCGCTCCGACGCAGGAAGAGTCCTACAAGATCGTCGCGCAGGCTCAGGCCCTGCTGATCAGGGACATGGCCGACATCCCGGTGCTCGACTACGTGGCCGCCGCGGGCCGCTCGGACCGGGTTTCGAAGGCGGAACTGGCCTGGAACGGCCTGTTCGACTTCGAGAACATCGAGAAGTAGCCGCTCGCCGCCCAGCGTCGCCTCCGGCGCGGGCAGCGCTGACCCAGGAGGCGAAATGGCCTGGTACGTCCTGCGGCGTCTGCTTCAGATGATCCCCGTCTTCCTCGGGGCGACGCTGCTCATCTATGCCCTGGTGTTCCTTGTTCCCGGGGACCCGATCAGCGCATTGGCCGGTGACAAGCCGATGACGCCCGCTGTGGAGGCGCAGCTGCGGGCGCGCTACCACCTCGACGAGCCGTTTCTCGTGCAGTATCTGCTATATCTGAAGGGCATCGTCACGCTGGACTTCGGAACCGCCTTCTCCGGGAGGCCGGTGCGCGACGAACTCGCGCGCGCGTTCCCGATCACGATCAAACTCGCGTTGCTTGCGGTGCTCGTCGAGTCCGTGTTCGGCATCGCGTTCGGGCTGATCGCCGGGCTGCGCAAAGGCAAGCTGTTCGATTCCACGATGCTGGTGATCAGCCTGATCGTCATCGCGGTTCCGGTCTTCGTGGTGGGGTTCCTGGCGCAATTCCTGCTCGGCGTGCAGTGGGGAATCGCGCCGGTGACCGTCTCCGGGCGGGCGACGATCGGCGAACTGCTGGTTCCGGCGTTCGTGCTCGGATCGCTGTCGTTCGCGTACGTGCTGCGGTTGACGCGGAACTCGGTGGCGGAGAACATGTCCGCCGACTACGTCCGCACCGCGACGGCCAAAGGGCTCGGCAGACGCCGCGTGGTGACCGTGCACATCCTGCGCAATTCGATGATCCCGGTGATCACCTTCCTCGGCGCCGACCTCGGCGCTCTGATGGGCGGCGCGATCGTCACCGAGGGGATCTTCAACATCCCCGGCGTCGGCGGCACGCTCTACCAGGCGATCACCCGGGGCGAGCCGCCGACGGTGGTCTCCTTCGTCACGGTGCTGATCGTCATCTTCCTGATCACCAATCTGGTCGTCGACCTGCTCTACGCCGCACTCGATCCGAGGATTCGTTATGCCTGACCCGACCACGGGCGGCGGCCAGGAGCGCCGCGGCCAGGAGCACTTCGTCGCGCCCCCGGACGAGGTCGAGGTGCTCGCCACCGACGCCGTAGTGGATTCCGATGCACCGACCAGCATTTGGCGCGACGCGTGGCGACAACTGCGACGCAATCCGATCTTCATCGCCGCAGCGGTGCTGATCGTGATCGTGCTGATCGTGGTGATCTGGCCTGGCTGGTTCACCGGTCAGGACCCGCGCTACTGCAACGGCGACTTCAGCATGGACCCGCGCGGCGCGGGCCACCCCTTCGGCTTCGACAAGCAGGGGTGCGACATCTACGCCCGAACCATCTACGGCGCGCGGGCTTCCGTGCTGGCCGGGGTCGGCGCGACCATGCTCTTCGTGCTGATCGGCGGCACGCTCGGGGCGCTGTCGGGCTTCTACGGCGGCCCACTGGACTCGTTCGTATCCCGGGTCGCCGAGATCTTCTACGCGATCCCGCTGATGCTGGCCGCCATCGTGATCATGCAGCTGCTGGATGCCCGCACGATCTGGACCGTGATCGTCATCCTCGCCTCGTTCACCTGGCCGCAGGCCGCGCGGATCGCCCGCAGCGCGGTGATCCAGGCGAAGAACAGCGACTACGTCACGGCGGCACAGGCATTGGGCGTGTCCCGGCTACAGACGCTGCTACGCCACGTGCTGCCGAACTCGGCGGGGCCGCTGATCGTGGTCACCACGCTGTGGCTGGGCGTTTTCATCGTCACCGAGGCGACACTGTCCTACCTCGGCGTCGGATTGCCACGCACGGTGGTGTCCTGGGGCGCTGATATCGCCACCGGGCAGAAGGAGATCCGCACCTCGCCGATCCTGTTCTATCCCGCGACGGCTCTGGCCCTGACCGTGCTGAGCTTCATCATGCTGGGCGACGCGGTACGTGACGCCCTCGATCCGAAGGCGAGGAAGCGATGAAGGAGGGGGAGCCGCTGCTCGAGATCGCCGACCTGAACGTGGGTTTCACCACCGACGGCAAGCATGTGCCCGCGGTCAGGGACGTGAGCCTCTCGGTGTACGCAGGCCAGACCGTGGCCATCGTCGGCGAATCGGGCTCGGGCAAATCGACCACGGCGCACGCCATCATCGATCTGCTGCCGGGAACGGGACGGGTCACGTCCGGCTCGATCCTGTTCGACGGCAAAGACCTCACCGCCGCCTCGAAACGAGACATCGTCGCCGTCCGCGGCAACGGTATCGGTTTCGTGCCGCAGGACCCGATGTCGAATCTGAATCCCGTCTGGAAGATCGGGTTCCAGATCCGCGAGACCCTGGAGGCCAACGGCATCGCGAAGGGCAGGGCCGCGGACAAGCGAGCCGTGGAACTGCTCGAGGAAGCGGGCATGCCCGATGCCGAACGCCGGGTGAACCAGTATCCACACGAGTTCTCCGGTGGCATGCGTCAGCGCGCGCTGATCGCGATCGGCCTGGCCTGCCGTCCCGAACTGCTCATCGCCGACGAGCCGACCTCGGCGCTGGACGTGACCGTGCAGCGGCAGATCCTCGATCATCTCGATCGGCTCACCACCGAACTCGGCACGGCGGTTCTGCTGATCACCCACGATCTCGGACTCGCGGCAGAGCGCGCCGAGCACTTGGTGGTGATGTATCGCGGGCGGGTGGTGGAATCCGGCCCGGCGTTGCGGATCCTGCGCGATCCCCAGCACCAGTACACCAAACGGCTGGTGAGCTCGGCGCCCTCGCTGGCCGCGCAACGGCGGTCGTCGCTGCGGCAGCGGGCCGAGATCCGGGCGCAGGCCGTGCGGATGGCCGAGCAGGTCGCGGCGGCCGGTGCCGAGCTCTCGGTGGTTCCGGACGATGTGGTCGTGGCCGAGCACCTGACCAAGACGTTCCGCATCCGCGACCGCACACCGTGGAAATCGACCGAATTCGCCGCGGTGGACGACGTGTCATTCCGGCTACGACGCGGTTGCACCACGGCGATCGTCGGCGAGTCCGGCTCGGGCAAGACGACAGTGGCGCGGATGGTTCTCGGGCTGCTCGCCCCGACCTCCGGATCGGTCACCTTCGACGGCAACGAGGTCGCCACACTGGATCGCAAGGGCGCCTTCGCCTTCCGGCGGCGGGTGCAGCCGGTTTTCCAGGACCCCTACGGCTCGCTGGACCCGATGTACACCATCTACCGCACCATCGAGGAGCCCCTGCGCACCCACCGGATCGGCACGCCTGAGGAGCGCGAGGCAACCGTCCGGGAACTGCTCGACAAGGTCGCGCTGCCGTCCAGCGTGCTGCGGCGCTACCCGAACGAGCTGTCCGGTGGGCAGCGTCAGCGGGTGGCCGTCGCTCGAGCGCTGGCGCTGCGGCCGGAGGTGGTGGTCTGCGACGAGGCGGTGTCCGCACTCGACGTGCTGGTGCAGGCACAGATCCTGCGGCTGCTCGGCGAGCTGCAGGCCGAGTTGGGGCTGACGTATCTGTTCATCACCCACGATCTGGCGGTTGTCCGGCAGATCGCGGACGACGTGCTGGTCATGCAGCACGGGAAGGTGGTCGAGGCGGCTGCCACCGACGAGGTGTTCGACAACCCGCGCCAGGAGTACACCCGCAACTTGCTCGACGCGATCCCGGGGCGGGCCCTGCTGGCGGGGTAAGGGCAGTTGGGCGTACCTCTACCTTGGCTGCGGCGGCCGTTGTGCGTACTCCGCCTTGGCCGCGGCTGTGCGCGGGCTGAGAACAGACCACTTCCGGCAGTGTCCATCAGGCGGGCGGATCGGTCCCGGAGCAGGCAAGTAGCCTCGTATGCCGTGACTGATCCGCTACAGCCCCTCGCCGATCTACCGGGTGTCCGGGACGCGGCCGACCGTGCCCGCGACGCGCTCGCCGAGGTGCATCGGCACAAGGCGAACCGTCGTGGGTGGCCGACCACGGCGGCCGAGGCCGCGGTGCGCGCTGCCCGTTCGTCGGCCGCTATCGACGGAGGCAGCACCGAACTCCCCGCCGACGGCCGCGTGGCGGATCCGATCCTGGCCGGTTCGTTGCGGGTCGGGCAGGCGTTGGATGGTGACGCATTGCGGAACCTGGCAGCCACCTGGCAGCGGGCGCCGCTGCAGGCGCTGGCGCGGCTGCATCTGCTCGCCGCCGCGGATCTGGTCTCCGCCGAGGAATCGCTCGGCAGGCCGCGCGACGAGGCGGGTGTGGCGCAGCGGCTGGATCTGTTGGCGCAAACAGTGCTCGGCTCACGAGCGCCTGCGCCGGTGATCGCCGCGGTAGTACACGGTGAGCTATTGGCGCTGCGACCGTTCGGGACGGCGGACGGTGTAGTCGCGCGGGCGGCCTCACGCTTGGTCGTCGTGTCCAGTGGGCTGGACCCACACAGTCTCGGCGTACCGGAGGTGTTCTGGTTACGCAGGCGCCAGGCCTATCTGGACGCGGCTGCTGGGTTCGGGACCGGCGATCCGGAGGCAGTGGGCGGCTGGGTGATCTTCTGCTGCGCGGCCTTCGAGGACGGAGCGCGCGAGGCCACATCGATCGCCGACTCGGCGGTGGGATGACAACGGCCCCCGACACGTCAAAGCGGGCGGCGTTGTCTGTCGACCTCACCGCCCGCTAGCACGGACTACCGGGTTACCAAGCGTGCTGGGTGGGTTGTGTTCTGCGGCCTCGGCGACCATCCGGACATCGCCGGTTCATCCCCGCAACCTGTGCGAGGCCCTCGCCGTCGAATACCCGGATTTCGCAGGCCCACAACGCTTCTGCCCTTGTCGCGGCGTGCTCCGCGTGGGTTCCTGGTGTCCGTGCTGGGAAGGAGGGTCGGGAGACAATCCCTTCTCTTCCGGTATTGCCTAGGCCTTCCGCCCTTCCGTAGTTACCTTTCTACACTGTGACTGCATTCACATCAAGGGTTCGGATGGCATTGAACAAGCGCGGTTCTTCTCGGCGTTTCGCGGCTAAAATGCCTGGTCCTTCGCCTCTTGTGCTAAGTCGGCGAACCTGATGGCAAGGGCCGGGCAACCCGCCTGCGGCGGAGCCCGAGCGCCCGGATCTCAGCGGCGTCGACGCAGGATCCGATAGCTGATCGCGCCGGCCAGTACAGCACTCACACCGACCACGGCCGTCGCCGCGAGCGTGGTGGACGACGGCGCCTGGAAGCGCGACCACAGCGACACGGGGTTGGAGAAGGTCAGAACGGGCCAGCCGCGCGCGGTGGCCTCGCGGCGCAGATTGCGATCCGGATTGACTGCGGTCGGGTGCCCTACCGCGCCGAGCAGCGGGAGATCGGTGATCGAGTCGGAGTAGGCGTAGCATCGCGACAGGTCGTAACCCTCACTGGCGGCAAGCTTTTCGATGGCGGCCACCTTGCCCTCGCCGTAGCAGTAGAACGCCACATCGCCGGTGTACTTGCCGTCCGCCACCACCATCTGGGTGGCGGCAGTATGCGAAGCGCCGAGCGCTTCGGCGATCGGGGCGACGATCTCCTCGCCGGAGGCCGACACGATCACCACGTCGTGCCCCCGGATCTTGTGGTCGGCGATCAGGTCGGCCGCCTCCGCGTAGATCAGGGGCTCGACCAGTTCGTGCAGTGTCTCGCCCACAATGGATTTCACCTGCTCGACATCCCAGCCCGCGCACATGCTGGTCAGGTGGGCGCGCATCCGCTCCATCTGATCGTGGTCGGCCCCCGACAGCAGGAACAGGAAGTGGGCGTAGCTGCTCTCCAGCACGGCGCGGCGGTTCAAGAGTCCCTGCGCGTAGAAGGGCTTGCTGAACACGAACGTGCTCGATTTCGCGATCACGGTCTTGTCCAGATCGAAGAAGGCGGCGACGCGACCGCCTGCGGTGGGTGGGTTGTCCACCCGACCAGAATAGGCGGCGACCTCGCCTCGGCTCGCCTCGCGTGGGGCTGTGGGCGATTTCATCCGGCGGCGTCGTTTCTGCGGCGGCCTTGCCCACGCTGGCTCGGCGCGGGGCTACAGCCGAACTGCGCCGGCGGCGCTCTTTCTGCGGCTGCTTGTGCTTTGGCTCTCTCGCGGCTGCGGATTGATTTCACCGGGTGCGCCCCTTGGGCATGGGTGTCCTCATTGGTGCGGGTCGAGGTGGGCGATGCTTCCGGAGGGTTTGCCCCGCAGACGCCGGAGCTTGGGTAGGCGCAAAGTTCTCTGATGCCGGACTTGCGTTGTGGCCGGGGATTGGGTGTAGTATTGCTGGCACCTGGACATGGTCCAGGCGCGTTCAGCCCGACCCCCCGGGGCTGAACCCGACGGCCCCAGCCTCCTCCCCCCCCGGCTGGGGCCGTCCTCTATTTCCGGGACGACTCGTTCCGCGGCGTGGCTCGAGAAGTTGTCCACAGCCCGTGAGTTATCCACATTCGGCACCGACCCCCTTCTTTGCTCGGCCGGATTCGGCCACGCTGACCTGCATGAATCTCGACCACTCGGCGCCAGGCGGCACGCCCGCTGCCCTCGTGCTGATCCACGACGCACGCCTGCGTGACGAAGTCCGGCGCGTCGCGGCCGCCGCTGAAAGAGGCCTCGACGAGCCGTCGCAACCCGTCGGAAGGCATGCCTGGACCGGCGCGGCATTGGTGATCCTCGACACAGATGCCGCGCGAGACGTGGCGGCGGGCAGGTATCTGCGCCGAACCGGGGTGGTGCTGGTAACCGACGGTGAGCCAGGTTTGCTCGATTGGCAGGTCGCGGCATCGGTCGGCGCGGAGCGGGTTATCGCTCTGCCGGGCTCCGCGGTGGGGCTCATCGAGATGTTTGCTGAGTATGGCGAGCAGCGTGCGGGCGACGGGGTGGTCGTCGCCGTCGCCGGGGCGGGCGGCGGCGCTGGGGCGTCCACCATGGCCGTCGCGATTGCGCTGCGCGCCGCGGCCGAGAGGTTTCGGCGAGAGACCTTGCTGGTCGACGGTGCCCCTTTCGGAGGAGGGCTCGACCTGCTCCTCGGCATCGAGACGACAGCGGGCTTGCGCTGGCCCGACCTGGTCGTCGAGGACGGACGGGTGTCCGCGGCTGCCCTGCACGGTGCGCTGCCTGCCGCCGCGCCCGGCCTTGCCGTGCTGTCTTGCGCTCGATGTGGTGCGGGACGGTTGCCACGCGAACTCGGCGCCTCCGGTGTCTGCGCTGTACTCGAAGCAGGCCGTGCCGCAGGCGATTTCGTAGTTTGCGACATTTCGGGTGAGCGCGGACCGCATGCCGACCAGATGCTCGACGCGGCAGACCTTGTCGTGTTGGTCGTTCCGGCCCGGCTGCGGGCGGTCGCCGCCGCCGAAGCGGTGTCGGCCCACATCGCACGGCGAAACCCGAACCAGGGCTTGATCGTTCGTGGACCGGCACCCGGAGGGCTACGTGGAGACGAGGTCGCCGAAGTGCTCGACCTTCCCCTGCTCGCCGCCGTCCGCGCCCAAACCGGGCTTGCGCACCGCCTGGAGCGTGGCGCGGTCTCGATGCGCCGGCGGGGCCCACTGCGCGATGCCGCCGACGCGGTCCTCGGCGTACTCAGCGCACCAGCCGGCCAGCGACGGTGACGAGGCGGCTATGGG
>NZ_BDBA01000052.1 GCF_001612745.1 Nocardia amamiensis NBRC 102102
TGCGCTACTGACGGGTGAGCTGCTGGATCGAGTGCGCGAGCGGCTGGCTGCCGAGACGGGTGACCCGGATCCGGCGCAGGTCGCCGCGGCGATCCGGGCCGAGGCAGGCGGGGTGCTCGGCGACACCGACCTGCTGCGGGCGCTGCGGTTGTTGCAGACCGAGATGACCGGCGCGGGTGTGCTCGAACCGCTGCTGCACGATCCGGACGTCGCGGACGTGCTGGTGACCGGGCCCGACGCGGTGTGGATCGATCGCGGGCGTGGACTGGAGAAGACTTCCATCACGTTTCCGGACGAGGCCGCGGTCCGGCGGCTCGCGCAGCGCTTGGCGCTGTCGGCGGGGCGGCGGCTCGACGACGCGCAACCTTGGGTGGACGGCCGACTGTCCGGAACCGGTGCGGCGCTGGGTGATTCGTTCGGTGTCCGCTTGCACGCGGTACTCGCGCCGGTCGCCCATGGCGGCACCTGCCTTTCGCTGCGTGTACTTCGCCCGGCTACTCAGGGACTGGACGCGCTCGCCGCGGCGGGTGCGGTGCCGGCGGAGGCAAAGCTCTTGCTGGAGCGCATTGTTCGGGCACGGCTGGCTTTCTTGGTGGTCGGCGGCACCGGGGCGGGGAAGACGACGCTCCTGTCCGGCCTGCTGGCGACCGTGCATCCCAGGGAGCGGATCATCTGTGTCGAAGACGCGGCCGAGCTCGCACCGCCACATCCCCACGTCGTCCGCCTGGTCGCCAGGACCGCGAATGTCGAGGGCGTCGGTGCGGTCACCGTGCGCGATCTGGTCCGCCAGGCACTGCGTATGCGTCCGGACCGAATCGTGGTCGGCGAGGTCAGAGGCGCGGAGGTCGTCGACCTGCTGACCGCGTTGAACACCGGTCTTAGTGGACGACATAGCCTGCAAAACGACGTTTGCGCAGGTAACAGTGTCGAGAACGTGTTCGCGACGTTGCTGTATCGGCGCTGATTTGTCGTGTGCAAGGCGACAATATGCAGTGTGACAATCATCGTGTTCGACACCAACATGCTCGTTAACTCGCCGAGGCTGCGAAGCCCGGAATGGGTGTCCCTGATCCGGAACAAGGATGAGTGGAGCTTGCGGCTCGTGGTGCCCGAGGTCGCGTTCATGGAGACGGTGAACGTGGTCCGACGCCACTGGCAGAGTGAGATCGGGAATCTGCTCAGAGTGAAGGTGGGAGAGTTCGGCTTGGCCGAGCAGCGAGATTCGATGCTCGCTGAGATCAGGAAGGCATGGGAGGAATACGAGCGGTGGCTGCGCGACTTCCTCCATGATCACGATGTAGTCATCGAGCCTCCGCCACCGGCCGATCTGATGGAACTCGCGCGTCGTGCGTCCGAGACGCGTGCTCCGTATAGCGAATCCAGGAAGAAGGATGGCTTGCGTGACACCCTGATCTGGCTCACCGTGATGGCCGTTGCGCGTCAGAATCTCGATGAGCAGGTGTGGTTCGTCAGCGACAACCACAATGACTTCGGGCAGGGAGGGATTCCGAACACCGACGATCACGACGACTGTTCGATGCCTTTTCACCAGCATCTGGTCGAGGACCTCGGCCGCTATAACCTGGCGGAGCGAGTTCGCTATGTGAACAGCCTGAGACGGCTGGAACAGCACCTCGCCGCGCAGTATGCCCCGGTCCCGGATGCTGTCCTTGTCGACTTGGTCGACAACCTCGATAAGAACCTGCTCACGCGTCGGCTTGCGGCGTCAGCACCTCAACTCGTTGTTGATCCCGAGCAGGCAGCGCTTCCCTTGCAGGTCGCGGCAGCCCAGATCACTGGAGTGCGGGAGCGAGACCATGGATGGGAGTTCAGTGAAGGAGCCCGCCGCGGCGAGGCCGGTTGGACTGCGCGGTTCAGCGTGGAATCCGAAGTCGATCTCTCGATGATCGAAGCGGATCAAACTTTCAGCGAGACCACGAAACTGGTCCGGCTGCTTGGTGATGTTGCGGTGGCATCGGATGGAACCATCCGCGACTTGGTCGTTTCGTCTGCCGAGGCTCTTCCTGACGATCCGATGCGTGCGCCATGGGTGAGCCGCAGGAGCCGCGTGGGCTCGTCCGCCTCATTCTCCGGCGTCAATTCGGTCATCGAAGGGATCCGACGGTCGCAGGACGCTCTCGCCAGCCCGATCCTCGAAGGGATCCGACGGTCGCAGGACGCTGTCGCCAGCCCGATCCTCGAGGAGATCCGACGGTCGCAGAGCGCTCTCGCCAGCCCGATCCTCGAGGAGATCCGAAGGACGCAGCAGACCGGTATCGGCTCCATCTTCGAGAAGACCTTGAGCTCGCAAGTCCCAGAAATCGTTGATGGGTTCGAGGCTCCAGGTTTGCAGACCGATTCGTTTCGGGACGAGCGATCCACCGATAGTGCTGAGGAGACAGCGGTTGACGCTGATGACGGCATCACCGACGACAGCGACGACGCTGACGATTCCGAGTCGGGCAGTTGATCGCTATCACTGGCAGAAGATCTGTGTGACGTTGCGCTCTCGCTCGCGTTTGACGTTGGCGCGTGCGCCGTCCAAGGATCGGCGGAGGGTGCGGTTTTCGGTCCGGAGCTGCGTCAGGTTCTGATTGAGTGTGGTGAGAATGGCCCGCAAGCTGGCATTCTCGTCGATCAAATGGTTGCCTTCGGGGTCGTAGAGCTGTCCGGTGAGGTCGCTGATGCGGTCGTCGCGTTCCTTGATCGCGGCGCGCAGTGTCTCGATGAGCACCTCAGCGTTGAGAGCGCGTTCGCGCCAGGACGCAGTCGCGGCGTCGAGGGCCAGTTCGGCGCGTGCGGCGGTGACGGCCTGGGAGGCGTCGCGGGCGGCGAGGACGGCTCTGGTGAGTTCGGGGCGGCGTTTGTCGTAGATGAACGTCCTGCCGACGCCGGCGAGGTCGCAGACGTTTTCGATGGTGAACGGGGCATGGGTCTTGGCCAACTTCGTCAGTGCCCTGCGGACGCGTTTCTCGCAGTCGCTGCTGGCGCGGGACCGTTGCTCGATCGCCTCGACGGGTCGACGGCGGGCTGTGGGTGCCAAGGGGCGTGGTCTCCGTTCTGTGAGTGCAGTGATCAGGGGTGCTCGCCGGGCGAGTTCAAGTGCGGCAGGCGGAATCCGGTGGAGAACAGCGGATTGAAGTAGTCGTGGACCGGGCTTCGCAGGTCGAGTTTCTCGGCGGCTTCGAGCAGGCCGAGTTCGTCGAGGGCCTGGCGCAGGCCGGTGAGCACGGGTTCCCATGGCTCCCATTGGCTGAGGATGTAGTCGCGGGCTTCGTCGGTGGGTGCGCCCTCGGCGAAGTGGACCGCGGCGTCGCGTTTGCGTTCCCAGTAGGCCAGGTCGGCGCCGGTGAGCACGAAGTGCTCGCAGGGCCCTTTCGGGCCGTCACTGCAGTTCTTGCCGTAGGGGCAGGCCGCGCCGCCAACGACCGGCCCGTAACGGCAAAGACCGTGCTCGACCGGCACCACCGTCAGGTCGATCCGCACCGCAGCGGCGGCCGGGTTGTCGGAGGTCAGGTCGGTGGGGCGCAGCAGGATGGTGCCGGGTTTGTCCATGCCGGGGCTGGCGGCCCAGACCTGCTGCAGGTGCCGGGTCATGGTGTCGTTGTTGTAGTTGGCGTAGTGGACCAGCGCTTCCTCGGAGAAGTGCCCGAGCAGCTGTCGGACCAGCGCGGGGGGAGCACCGTTGTTCAGCAGCGAGGTGGCCAGCGTCGCCCGGGTCTGATGCGAGGTGACCGAGCTGAGCCCGAGGCCGTCGAGCCATTCGTTGAACTGGTCCCGAAATGCGCTGGAGGAGACGAACAGTCTCAGGTCGTAGTTGGCGTTCGTGCGGGGAAACAGCGGCATCTCGCGGTCCCAGGTGGCTTCGAGACGCGCGCGGCCGCGGTCGTCAAGGGCGGCCAGGTCGTCGCGGTAACGGTGGCGCAGCCTGGCACGGGTGCTCTCCTGCCGCCGGAGCAGACGCTCATAAACCGGTAAATAGCAAGGCATTCCGTAGTCGACAACACCAACCTTGGCGATATCGCGCCAGATGTAGGGCTGGGCGACGCCGACGATCCCGATGCAACCGAGCCCAAGGCTCAGCGTCTCGACGATCCGACCGCCTTGGAATGCGTGGGTGAGCCAGATGTCGGACAGGCCGGCGTTCTCGAGGTCGAGGACATCCAGCTTGGCCAGGCTTTCCGGGGAGACCAGTAGTTGAAAGTCGCCGTAGGTCAGCGGCCGCGGCCGTGGTTTCTTCTTCGGAACAGGGTATTCGGGCAGGCTGAAGATGAACGGATCCAGCTCGGCAGGAGTGCGGCTCTTCTCCCGAGCTGTCCGCAGGACGATCCGAATCGCGGACATGAGGTTCATCCGAGTCACCTCGGTGAGCACGCGCGGCTGGTTGGAGACCGAGAGCGTCGGCAAGGGAATCTTCTCCTGGAACCACAGGTCCCAGGTCTGTTTGACGGTCTCGGCGTCGGCCCTGCCGAGTGCCCGCGGGTTGTCGCCATGGTCGGCGCGGTTCTGGCCGAGGGCCGTCGACAGCAGAGACACGCCGGAGAGCCGGTAGTGGATGGTCTGGGCCGTGGGCCGCTTCCCATCCGGTTTGAGCGCTTCGTCGCGCAGATGCTCCCAGAGGACATCGCGGAGCCAGGGCTGCATGACCCGGGCCAGGTCCCAGGGTTTGCGTCGGCAGGCTCCTCCGCCTTCGGGGAACGGTGCCGCGCCGACCAGGATCGGGTCGAACCACCCGGCTGCCTTGGCCGACTCCGCGGTGAACAAGAGACTGCGGGACGCAAAAACCAAGCCCGCCAAAACATATCGGCAAGCCTTTGACCCCGTGGCAGCTGATTCGGCGGCCTCCGCATCGCTCAAGGAGCCAACTCCCGCGGCCTCCAGCAATTCGACGACTGTCCGCAAGACTGCCGGTCGCCACTGCGCGCGCCAGGCGATCTGAGCATGCCTGTGCAGGGCGTATCGAATCTCGCGCTGCAGCCCCGCCGGCAACGCCGCCAGCGACAACAGGCCCCGGGCGCTCGGCGGCGACGTGGACGCGACGACAACCGGATCGTTGAAGAACGCTTCCCAACTCGGCTCGTGCTCGGAAGTTCTTGGCCGCCGCAGCCAGATCCATATGTAGTGGCCGTGGCTATTGCAGAGTGGCTTCTTGACCCCGCCGAGAACGGCGGCGGTCACCTTATCGTGGACGCAACGATCGACTGCGCACGGTTCCGCAGGCGGCAGTGGTCCCTGCGTGACAAACCACTCGGCTTCGCTGTGGCCGCGCGTCCGGGCCCGCCGCAGCGAGTTGAGGTGGCCGCGGCAATACCCTCGTGCCGCCAGCTCCCGCGTGCAGTCGCGCACCTCGCAGGCAGTGCCGCGCACTAACGCGCGGCCGAAGATCTGCGACCCGTTCGGTGTGGCCGTGGCGACGAAATCGTCGAAGGTGACGGAGTCTTTGACCTTGGCATAGCGGCGCGCGTGGTCGATGCAGAGCTGGCTTGCGGGTGAGGTCTGGTGCAGCACGCTGTCGCAACCCTCGACGCGGCAGCACCACCCGTAGGTGGGGTGATGCGGGGGAAACTCGATCGGCTCCGCGGCCAACCAGTCCGGAAACTGTTGGGCGACAATGTCGTAGCGCTGCTGCGGGCTCAACCCCAGATACTCACCCGCGGTGGCCGGAACGGGCGCCAGCGTGGCGTCCGGTGCTGTCACGAGTCGGCCCCCGAGGTCCGCTCCGGAGTGAGATAGGGCTCGGCCGGTGGCCGCGCGGTGGCTTCCCATGCCTGCTGCAGGAACTTCATCGCCTCCCGGTTGGCCGACCTGCCGTAGACATCGGTGACCATCGACGGGCTGGCCCAGCCGAACTCCTGGGCCACCAACTCGGCGTTGAAGTCCGACTCCGCATAGAGCGCGGCAGCGGCCTTGTGCCGGAAACTATGTGGAAGCACGCGGACGTTCAGGCCCGCGCGGCGGCAAGCCCGGCCCAGCATCTTGCGGACGCCTCCGGTGTGCAGCGCCGCGCCGACGGTGGTGCCGGACAGGTGGATGAGGATCTGCTCGTGATCGACCAGATGCTGGATGGGATGGTATTCATCCAGCAGGTAGGCGTAGAAAGTGCTGATCATGTCATCACTCACCGCCCGGATCACCCCGTCGACGATGTAGCCGTCCCTACTCGGATCGGCCGTAACGTAGGACTTCGCCCGCGCGAGGTTGGGGTTGTCGTCGCGGCCGACGACATGAACGTGCGGTTCGGCGTGCTGACCGCAGGGGTGGTGCCTGGTCAGGTGCAAGTCACAGAACCGCAGCCCACAGAGCCCACCGACGCGAAGGCCTCCGTCGTGCAGCCAGGTGACAATCATGACGTCGCGGGCGGTCGTGAGCACCCCCGGCTCGAACAGCGCCTCCACGACCTTGTCCGGCAGAAATCGCGGCCGCCGCGAACCTTTGCGTGGGGCGAGGGGATTCGACTCCACCGCCCGCCTGGATCGACCGTGCCGGGTGAAGCTGCGGCCGGAGGTCAAGGCCTCGATCAAAGCTGGCTGGACTTCCCCCGTCGCTTGCAGCGACACGTAGTAGGCCTTCACCACCGTCGCCACATTGCCCGCCGCCGAGGCGCCGAGAGGCTTCTGATCCGGTCGCCGCCAGGCCAGGCCGTAGACGCCGTCGGCCTGGCCGGTGACACCGTTCATGTAGCGGCTCAGGTCATCGAAAGTGATCGTGCTCGGACTGCGGTTGTTGATATGCAGCCAGTTCAGGTGATCGACCAGGCTGTAAGCGTAGGTCTCCTGTGTCGAGGTCCCGTGCCGAGTCAGCACCGCCAGCGACGGCCGATGCACCTCCCCGGTCGGGGTGAAGATCCAATACGACAACCGACCGTCACGGTGGCGGACCTTCCGGACAGCGAACCGATCAACATCCACAGCCGACCGCCCCGCCGTGGCCCAGTACGTAGCGAACGTATGCATCAATCCCTGTTCGCCACAGGCCCGTTCACGGATGGGTACGAATATCGCGGACGCCGGTTGCGTGGGCACTAAGACCGGTCACGACGGCGGCGCGGGTACCGTGCACGCCAACTCGCCGCAGGAGGTTCCCGCGCGCTTGGAGGCCCTTGCCGCGTTGGGTGGAATGGACCGCGCGGCCCTGCACAGCCAACTCGCCGCCGCGGTCCAAGTCGTCCTTCATGTGCACCGCCGGCCCGACGGTACGCGCGGGCTGCGTGAGATCGGTCTGGTGCATCGCACCGACGGTGGCCGGGTGCGGATCACGCCCGCATGGCACTCCACGGCCAAAGCTCCCGCCGCTACCGACCTGTCCCGCCTGCTCGCCGAACGGCTCGACCGATGAGTGCGGCGATGGTGCTTCTCGCATTGGTGCTGGTCGTGGCTCCGGCGCCGGGATCACGGCGCCGGTTCGCCCGGATATTCAGGTCACGAAGCGAGCATCGAAGGCCAGCGTGGAGCACCATGGCTTGCGGTGGTGCCGTCGCAGGCGTTGTCGCCGTGCTCGTCCTTCTCGGGCCAGGTCCATTTCTCGCGGCGAGCATGATCGCGGGGACGCTAGCGCTGCGGGTCCGCCGGTCTGCGCGCGACCGGCGCAGGAACGCCGAGCGCGACTACCTCCTCGGGGCGTTGGAAGCCGTCATCAGCGAGTTGCGGGTAGGCGCCCATCCGAGTACGGCCGCCGAGGTCGCGGCGCGCGAGGTGCACGGCGAGTCGGCACGCGTCTTCGCCGTCGGCGCCGCCCGCAGTCGGCTCGGCGGGTCCGCGGCCGAGGGGCTGCGGAGACCGGAGTCCCTTGTCGCGGCGGAACTGGCCCGAGTCGCGGGCGCGTGGCAGATCGCCGAGCAGCACGGCCTGGCGCTGGCCGAGTTGCTGTCCGCAGCTCGGACGGATCTCGCGGAGCGCATACGGTTTCACGGCCGCACCACCGCGGCACTGGCCGGTGCCCGGGCCACCGCCGCGGTTCTGGCCTGCCTGCCGTGTCTCGGAATCGCGCTCGGCCAGATGATGGGCGCTTCCCCTCTGCATGTCCTCTTCGCCTCTTCCGCAGGCCAAGTGCTGCTTCCCCTTGGCGCCGGGCTGGCCTGTACCGGGTTGCTGTGGACCGATGTCATTACACGAAAGGTGCTGGCGTGAGAACACTTTCACCGATCCAACGTGCTCCGGGAAGGGAAGGCTGGGATGACAGTGACAACGGAGACGGTGGCGCCGCTGCTGTTGTCGGCGATCGCCTTGGCACTGCTGCCGGGACGAGTGGCGGTCAGCCGGCGGTTGCGTGCCCTGCGCCAGCCGGTCAGCGGGCGAGTCGAGGAGTCGCGTGGCGGAAACCGGAACGCCGATCCGTTGGCCGCCGCCTCGGTCTTCGACCTGCTCGCCGCGTGCCTGCGAGCCGGTCTGCCGACGGCGGATGCGGCGCGGGCGGTGGCGCCCGAGGCGCCGGAACCGCTGGGCGGAGCACTGCGGCAGGCGGCGGATCTGCTCGCACTGGGCGCGGACGCGGCCACCGCCTGGGAACAGATCGCCCGAGATGGAGCTGGGCGTCCATGGGCCGAGGAGATCGAGTCACTGGCCAGGATGGCGCGCCGTTCGGCTCGCTCCGGCGCGTCGCTGGCGGTCGCGGTCGGCGAGCTGGCCGGACAGCGCAGGGCGACGGTCGAAGACGCGGCCGCCGCGAAGGCGGAACGCGCAGGCGTCCTGATCGGAGGACCGCTTGGCCTGTGCTTCCTTCCCGCATTCGTCTGCCTCGGCATCGTGCCTGTGGTCATCGGCTTGGCGGGCCGGGTACTCGGCGGCGGTCTGCTGTGATCCCGCCGAGCACCGTCTCGGAGGCAACGCGTTCGTGCGCCGCAGCCGCGCGGATTCGGATCCGTCAGCTGGGTTCGGGGCGATGGCGTGGGATCGCGGCGTCTGGTGCGTCCAGGGAAGCGTGCTCGTGCGGAGGGGCTGCACGGGCCGGAATGAGAGGGGAATCGGATGCGTATGGAGCGGGTGACGAGGTCCGTCGGCCAGCGGCTGAAGGCTGTATATACGGGCCTGCGCGGGCGAGCGGTGCAGGCGTTGGTCGCCGAGGACGGCATGAGCACCGCGGAGTACGCGATCGGCACGATCGCGGCGGCTGCGTTCGGTGCGGTGCTCTACGGCGTGGTGACGGGCGACAGTATCGTCAACGCGCTGACGAAGATCATCGATCGGGCGCTCAACACGTCGGTGTAGGCGGCGTCATCGGTGGCCGAGTCCACCACGGCCGGCCGAGGCCGAGTGACGACCGAGGGGCGGTGACAGTCGAGGCGGCGCTCGCGCTGACCGCGGTGGTCGCCACCGTCGTGCTGTGTCTCGGTGCCTTGCTGGCGGCGTCGACGCAGGTGCGCTGTGTCGACGCCGCCCGCGAGGCGGCGCGTCTGGCCGCGCGGGGCGATCACGGCAATGCCGTACCCGCGGCCCGGCGGATCGCCCCGCCTGCGGCCGACATCGCTCTCCGCACCGAAGGCACCCGCGCGGTCGCGGTCGTCTCCGCCCGAACTCCCCTTCTGCCGCTGCTCACGCTTCGCGCCGAGGCGGTCGCGACCCTAGAACCGGGCAGCGCACCGTGACGGCGAAGTCCTCGGCCGGCTTGCAGGCACGGCTGGGACCTTTCGAGTCGGACGGACATCAATGCGACTCCGGTCGTCAGGCTCGGCGGACCGGGAGATCCACCATCATGCGGCCTACGGCTGCTTCCAGCGGGAAAGGAGCGAGTCACCGTGAGCGGGAGCACACAGGTGATGCCGGTCATGGACTTCGGTAGGCGGGCCCGTCGTGAAGCCGTCGACCGGGCCGGGCGCTGGGCACGGCGGCGGTTCGTAGAGGCAGTTCATGGTGCGGACGGCGTAGCGACTGTGTTCGCCGGCTCGGCGTTGGTTGCGTTGATCGGCATCACGTTGTTGATCGCGCAGGTGGGCGCCGTCGTGGTGGCGCGACATCGCGCGCAGGCCGCGGCGGATATGGCAGCGCTGGCCGCGGCGAGTGCATTGGTGCAGGGAGCGGATGTGGCGTGCGCCGAAGCGGATGAGGTGGCGCGGCGAATGGGGACACGGATCCGGATCTGTACGGCCGTGGAGTGGGACGTGACCGTCACTGTCGAAACGAATGTACCAATAGGTCTGTATGGCGATCGGAGAGTCGGAGCGATCGCTAGAGCCGGACCAGTTGAAGACTGAAGAGTTCGATACACAACCGCCCGGGCGTCGCTTAGAGTGGCGGAAACCGGAATTCTACCGGCTGGTAAAAACCGGCTTCCGAAATTCGCGCGGGGCTGGCGGATATGGAAAACGAATGAATGCGCATGTACGCAACGGATGATGTGGCAATAGCCTAGTTAACATGAATTCATTCCTTTTTATTCTCCGGGGCGGCGCGGCGCCACGCCACTGGGAGGTGTCCCAGCGTTTCCCGGGGCCGCCCTGGCAACCTGGACAAGCGATCACCGGGTTCCGCATCGTCACGAATCAAGCGAGGCGCCGTCACCGTCGTGCAGTGCGGCGAGTACGGCGGTGAGCAGGCGTGCCGCTCCGGCCTTGTCCAGCGGGTGGTTCCCGTTACCGCACTTGGGGGATTGGACGCAGGACGGGCAGCCTGCGGCGCATCCGCAGGACTCGATGGCCGCGAGGGTTGCCGAAAGCCACCGCCCCAGCTGGGCGAACCCCCGCTCGGCGAAACCGGCTCCGCCCGCTTGGCCGTCGTAGACGAAGACCGTGGGAAGCCCGGTGTCCGGATGCTCGGCCGTGGAGACGCCGCCGATGTCCCAACGGTCGCAGGTCGCCACCAGCGGCAACAGGCCGATCGCCGCGTGCTCGGCCGCGTGCAGCGCGCCCGGAGCGTCCTGGGGTTCGATACCGGCCAGCGCCAACAACTCGGGTGTCACCGTGTACATAACCGCCCTGGTGGGGAGCGTTCGCGGGGGCAGATCGAGTTCCACGAGGTCGAGCACTTCGCCGGTGGCCAGCGTGCGCAGATAGCCGATCACCTGACTGGTGACCCGCACCTGTGCCAGAGCGGTCGTCACGTGACCGTGGCGGCGGTGCTCGGTCATCGCGTCGATGGTGATGGAGGTCGTCTGCCGCGCGCTGGTGGTCCATCCCGGTTCCGCCGCGTGCACGAAGGCCACGCCATCGTCGAGGTCCAGCTCGTCGACCAGGTAGGTATCACCCTGATGCAGGTGGACGGCGCCCTGGTGCAGCGTTGCCGGTGCCCGTCCCGCGTCGGCGGTGCCCAGCAGCCTGCCGGTCTCGCCGTCCACGATGGCCACCGGCGTGCCGATGCCACCTCGGACGTCGACCGCGTCGTGCGGCTGCGTCTCCGCGGTGACATACCACCGCGCGCCTTCCTGTGCCCCGCGCCGTCTGATCAGCCCTTTCGCGGTCAGATCGTGCAGCACTTCGCGCGCGCCGAGCTCGTCCACCTCGGTATCGGTGAGCGGTAGTTCCAGTGCGGCGCACAACAGTTGCGGACCGAGCACGTAGGGATTGCGCGGATCGGTGATGGTGGCCTCGACCGGTTTGTCCAGCAGCGCGTCCGGGTGGTGGACCAGGTAGGTGTCGAGTGGATCATCCCGGGCCACGAGCAGCACCAGTGATCCCTGGGTACGCCGTCCGGCCCGCCCGGCCTGCTGCCAGAACGATGCGACCGTACCGGGAAAACCCGAGATGACCACGGCGTCCAGCCCCGCGATATCGACGCCGAGTTCCAGTGCGTTGGTCGTCGCCGCACCCAGCAGCGACCCATCCGACAACGCTGCCTCCAGGTCGCGGCGGTCCTCCGCGAGGTAGCCCGCGCGATAGGACGCCACCCGCTCGGCGAGGTCGGGATCGACTTCGGCCAACAGCCTCCTGGCATCCATCGCGGTCTGCTCGGCGGCCCGGCGCGAGCGGACGAAGGTCAAGGTCCGCGCCCCTTCGGCCACCAGATCCGCCATGATCCGCGCCGCCTCCGCGGTGGCACCCCTGCGCACCGGAGCGCCGTTCTCGCCGGTCACCGCGGTGAGCAGCGGCGGTTCCCAGAGCGCGACCGTGCGCGGACCCTGTGGTGAGCCGTCCCGCGTGACCGCCGCGCAGGGCGCGCCGATCAGCCGGGACGCGGCCGCCGCTGGTTCCGCCGTGGTCGCCGAGCACAGCACGAACACCGGATCGGCACCGTATCGCGCGGCGATCCGCCGCAGTCTGCGCAGCACCAGGGCGACGTGCGAGCCGAAGATCCCGCGATAGGCATGGCATTCGTCCACGATCACATAGCGCAGCCTGCGCAGCACGCGCGCCCAGCGTTGGTGCGACCGCAGTATGCCCAGGTGAAGCATGTCTGGATTGGTGAAAATCCATCGCGCGTTGGCGCGCACCCACTGCCGGATCTCGGCTGGCGTGTCGCCGTCGTAGGTGGCCGGATGGATATCCCGCAGCGGACCTTCACGGGTCAGTTCCCCGACCACACGCAGCTGATCGGCGCCGAGCGCCTTCGTGGGGGCCAGGTACAGCGCGGTGGCTTTCGGATCCGTTTGCAGCGTCGTGAGCACCGGGAGCTGGTACCCGAGCGACTTGCCCGACGCGGTCCCGGTGCTCACGACCACGTGTTTGCCTTCGAAAGCCAGGCTCGCCGTCTCGGCCTGATGACTCCAGGGTGCATCGACGCCCGCGTCGCGCAACGCGGCGATCACTTCCGGCGATGTCCACGCGGGCCAGGCGGTGCGATCTGCCGCGCGGGGCGGCAACTCGACGACATGGGTCAGCCGAAGGTCGTCATGCGGCACTCCGGCTAGGACACGATTCAGCAACGATGCGCCGTAGCCGAGGTCGGTTGGCGGCTGCGCGCGGGGCGCCGAGCCCGCTGGATTCACGAGACGATCCCCGCAACACGCTCGGAAAGTGTGAAACGTGTGCGTCCGGGAAGCGCCACCTGCCATTTCGATACCCAATAGCGACCTGGGTCACAGCTGGATTGCCGAACGTCGACTCGGTTATCAGAAGGCAAACGAACTGCAAGTCCAGATTCCGCCATTGTGTCCCTCACCTGCGCATTCGCAAGATCAACTTTTTTGCAAATTGTCGGTAACTCGACTGTTGAATTGCCCGGAGACATGGTTCACTGGTTCCTGGTCGCAAGCTTCTGTGTTCGAGGGACGGATCCAAAGTCCAAACCGTCAGCAGGATCGATGTTGCGAACGGTGTGCTTGGTGCTTTCCTGCAGGGGGAACCAACAGTACAGCGGTCGGAACGGACCCGGTGGACGAACCCAGTTGTCCGCCGTTCCGGTAAGAAAAGAGAAGGAACAGAATGGCACAGGGAACTGTGAAGTGGTTCAACGCGGAGAAGGGGTTCGGCTTCATCGCGCCCGAGGACGGCTCCGCTGACGTCTTCGTCCACTACTCCGAGATCCAGGGTTCGGGCTTCCGCACCCTCGAGGAGAACCAGAAGGTCGAATTCGAGGTCGGCCAGGGCACGAAGGGCCCGCAGGCCACCGGAGTGCGTGCGCTCAGCTGAGCGGCGCATGATTCACCGCTCGTCCCTCACCACCGGCAACGGGGTGGGGGACGAGCTATATCTGGGGTAGACACGGCCCGTGCGAACTGGCGGAACGCCCGTCGAGCACGCCGCCGCGCAGAGGTGGCGAAAAGACAGGGCATACTGGTTCGAACTGACGCGCGTACCCTCAGTGGTTCGAGTCGCAAGCACTCGACCACACGCGGCGTCACGGTATAAACGTGTCTGGTGGCGACGTACAGCCGTCGCAGCCGCTTACCCCCAGCCGCGCACAGCGGAAACAACGCAGCGCGGGTCGATCAGGAAAGGTGTATTCGCCGGTGGCAACACGAGACCGCGGTGCAGCCGACCAGGGCCGTCCCCTGCGTCGTCTCGTGATCGTCGAGTCCCCGACCAAGGCACGCAAGATCGCGCCGTACCTCGGTCGCAACTACACGGTCGAGGCGTCGGTCGGTCATATCCGGGATCTGCCGCGGGGCGCGGCCGACGTCCCGGCCAAGTACAAAGGGCAGTCCTGGGCGCGTCTCGGCGTGGACGTCGACAATGATTTCGAGCCCATCTACGTCGTGAGCCCGGACAAGAAGGCCAAGGTCACCGAGCTCAAGAGCCTGCTGAAGGACGCCGACGAGCTCTACCTGGCCACCGACCCCGACCGCGAGGGCGAGGCCATCGCCTGGCATCTACTGGAGACGCTCAAGCCGAAGGTGCCGGTCCGGCGGATGGTGTTCCACGAGATCACCGAGCCCGCCATCCAGGCTGCCGCGGCGGACACCCGCGAGCTCGACAGCGACCTGGTCGACGCCCAGGAGACCCGCCGCATCCTGGACCGGCTGTACGGCTACGAGGTCAGCCCGGTGCTGTGGAAGAAGGTCATGCCGCGACTGTCGGCGGGCCGCGTGCAGTCGGTGGCCACCCGGGTGATCGTGCAGCGCGAGCGCGAGCGGATGTCGTTCCGCTCGGCCGAGTACTGGGACATCGCCGCCAAACTTGACGCGGGCACCGGCGAGGAAGGCGAGACGACCAACCCGAGGACCTTCGGGGCCCGCTTGGTCGCCGTCGACGGCGCCAGGGTCGCGACCGGGCGGGATTTCGGTCCGGACGGCCACCTCAAGGCCACCAACGGCGTCGTGGTGCTGAACGAAGGCTATGCGCGGCGGCTCGCCGAGGCGCTGGACGGTGCCGACCTGGTGGTGTCCTCGGCGGAGGCCAAGCCCTACAGCCGCAAGCCGTATCCGCCGTTCATGACCTCGACGCTGCAGCAGGAGGCGGGACGCAAGCTGCGTTTCAGCTCCGAGCGGACCATGCGGGTCGCGCAGCGGTTGTACGAGAACGGCTACATCACCTACATGCGTACCGACTCGACCACGCTGTCGGAGTCGGCCATCGCCGCCGCCCGTTCTCAGGCGACCCAGCTCTACGGCGCCGAGTACGTGCACCCCACCGCCCGGCAATACAACCGCAAGGTGAAGAACGCCCAGGAGGCACACGAGGCGATTCGCCCGGCAGGCGATACGTTCGCCACGCCCGGCCAGCTGCACTCGCGGTTGGATAACGACGAGTTCCGCCTGTATGAGCTCATCTGGCAGCGCACCGTCGCCTCGCAGATGGCCGATGCCAAGGGCACCACGCTGACCCTGCGCATCACCGGCGTGGCCGGCACCGGCGAGGAGTGCGTGTTCTCCGCCTCCGGTCGCACCATCACCTTCCCCGGCTTCCTCAAGGCCTATGTGGAAAGCGTGGACGAGGAGGCGGGCGGTCAGTCCGACGATGCCGAATCCCGGCTGCCCGCGCTGGAGCAGGGTCGAGCGGTCACCGCGGTGGAGCTGAATCCCGACGGGCACACCACAAATCCGCCCGCTCGCTACACCGAGGCCTCGCTGATCAAGACGCTCGAAGAGCTCGGTATCGGTCGTCCGTCGACGTATGCGTCGATCATCAAGACGATTCTCGACCGGGGGTATGTGTACAAGCGTGGCAGCGCACTGGTGCCGTCCTGGGTGGCGTTCGCCGTGATCGGCCTGCTGGAAGAACATTTCGGCCGCCTGGTCGACTTCGATTTCACCGCGGCCATGGAGGACGATCTCGACGCCATCGCGGGTGGCCGCGAACAGCGCGGAAACTGGTTGTCCAGCTTCTACTTCGGCGGCGATCACGGCGTCGAGGGTTCGGTCGCGCGCTCGGGCGGGCTGAAGAGGATGGTCGGCGACCGGCTCGACGACATCGATGCCCGAGAGATCAACTCCATCAAGCTGTTCAGTGACGCCGACGGACGCGACGTCGTGGTCCGGGTCGGCAGGTACGGGCCGTACCTGGAGCGGATGGTCCCGAATCCCGATGACCCGGAAGGTGATTCGGTCTCGCAGCGAGCCAATCTGCCGGACGATCTCCCGCCGGACGAGCTGACCCCCGAGGTCGCGGAGAAGCTGTTCGCGACGCCGCAGGAAGGCCGTGCGCTCGGCGTCGACCCCGCGACCGGCCACGAGATCGTCGCCAAGGAAGGACGTTTCGGGCCGTACGTCACCGAGATCCTGCCTGAGCCACAGGTCGAGGAGGGGCAGGAGCCCGCGAAGAAGAACGCGAAGAAGGCCGCCGCGCCGAAGCCGCGCACCGGATCGCTCTTCAAGTCCATGGAACTGGCCACCATCACGCTCGACGACGCGCTCGAGTTGTTGTCCCTGCCGCGTGTGGTCGGCACCGACCCGGCCAACGGCGAGGAGATCACGGCGCAGAACGGGCGGTACGGGCCGTATCTGAAGAAGGGCACCGATTCGCGGTCGCTGAACACCGAGGACCAGATCTTCACCGTGACGCTGGAGGAGGCGCTGAAGATCTACTCGGAGCCCAAGCGCCGCGGACGGCAGGCTTCGAGCTCGGCCCCGCTGCGTGAGCTCGGCACCGACTCGGCCACCGGCAAGCCGATGGTGATCAAGGATGGCCGCTTCGGCCCGTACGTCACAGACGGCGAGACCAACGCGACGTTGCGCAAGGGCGACGAGATCGAGTCGATCACCCCGGAGCGGGCCATGGAACTGCTCGCCGATCGGCGGGCACGCGGGCCGGTGAAGAAGGCCGCCAAGAAGACCGCTGCGAAGAAGGCCCCCGCCAAGAAAGCCGCTGCGAAGAAGACGGCCGCCACGAAGGCGACCACCACCAAGACGGTCGCCAAGAAGACCACGGCGCAGAAGACGGCGGCGAAGAAGACCGGCGTCGGGAAGGCGTGAGTGCCCGACGCGCCGCTTCGGCCGTAGCGTGAGCGCCATGAGTACCGAACAGGAACGCGAGGATCTGATAGCGATGCTCGCCGACCAGCGCGAGCTTTTCCGCATCACCCTGCGCGGGATCGATGAGGAGCAAGCGCGGCGGCGGACCACCGTGAGCGAACTGACCCTCGGCGGCCTGCTGCATCACCTGATCAACTGCGAGCGGCACTGGACCTCGGTGATCGTGCGGCGGGACGAGAACGCCGAACTCGACGTCTCCGCCTACGCGGGCGAGTACGTCATGGCGCCGGACGAGACCGTGTCCGGATTGCTGGCCGCCTGGGACGAGGTCGCCGCGGCAACGGCCGAGCTGATCCGATCGGTGGACAGCCTCGACACCGCGATTCCCACGCCGACCGCGCCATGGGCGCCGGAGCGGATCTGGCAGTCGGTGCGCTACACCGTGCTGCACATCCTGCGGGAGATCGCACACCACTCCGGGCACGCCGACATAATCCGCGAGGAGCTGGACGGCGCGAACAGCACACAGCAGCGCGCCTCCTAGCCCGCTGGTCGAGGCCCGGCGGCCGTGTCGGTGCGGGCGGCTAGGGTGTACGGCGTGGCGGGTGTCTTCGATCGGTTGGTCGGCCAGGAGGCGGTCGAGTCCGAGCTGAGAGCTGCGGCCGTCGCGGCACGCGCGGGTGTCGTCGATGGGGCGATGACGCACTCGTGGTTGTTCACCGGCCCCCCTGGATCGGGCCGATCCGTTGCGGCGCTGTGCTTCGCAGCCGCATTGCAATGCACCGACCCGCAGGTTCCCGGGTGCGGCAGCTGCCACGCCTGCACCACCACCATGGCGGGCACGCACGGCGACGTGCGCCGGGTGGTGCCCGAGGGATTGAGCATCAGCACCAAGGAGATGCGCGAGATCGTGCAGATCGCCGCGCGCAGGCCGAGTACCGGCCGCTGGCAGGTGGTGGTGATCGAGGACGCCGACCGGTTGACCGAGGCGGCGGGCAACGTGCTGCTCAAGGTGGTCGAGGAGCCGCCGGACCGGACGGTGTTCCTGCTGTGCGCGCCCTCGGTGGATCCGGAGGACATCTCGATCACGCTGCGCTCCCGATGCAGGCATGTGCATCTGGTGACGCCCTCGGTACCCGCCATCGCTCGGGTGCTCCTCGAACGCGACAAGCTCGATGAGAAGACCGCGACCTGGGCCGCCTCCATCAGCGGCGGGCACGTCGGGCGGGCCCGCAGGCTCGCCACCGACGAAGAGGCGCGTGCCCGCCGCCAGCGTGCGCTGGCTCTGGTCGCCGCGGTCGGCAAGCCCGGAGCTGCCTACGCCGCCGCCGACGAACTGGTACGCGCGGCCGACGACGAGGCCAAACAGATGAGCGCGTCCCGCGACGAACGCGAACGGGAAGAACTCGCCACCGCACTGGGCGCGGGCGGCACCGGAAAGGGCGCGGCGAGTGCCACCCGTGGTTCCGCGGGCGTACTGAAGGACCTGGAACGACGGCAGAAATCCCGCGCCACCCGCACCGGCCGCGACGCCCTCGATCGCGCCTTGATCGACGTGGCTGGCGTCTACCGCGACGCGCTCGCCGTCCGGTTCGGCGCCGCCCGCCGCGATTCCGGCATCGCGCTCACCCACCCCGACCTGTCCGATCAGATCCACGACCTGGCCGCCCGCGTGCGCCCCGAGGGCCTGCTGCAGTCCATCGAAGCCGTCCTCGCCTGCCGTACGGCCCTCGACCTGAACGTCAAACCCCGCTTCGCCCTCGCCGCCATGGCCGCAGCCCTGATCGCCGCCCAGTCCCCGCAACCGTGACCACCCGTTTTCGCGATCCGGCCCCGAGACGATAGACTCGCTTGGCCGAAAGGCACGCCGCCTTAGCTCAGTCGGTAGAGCGCTTCACTCGTAATGAAAAGGTCGGGGGTTCGATTCCCCCAGGCGGCTCCATACCTCTTGACATGCGCAAGCGCGTGCAGGGCGAAGAGATCTCGATGCCTAAGTCTCGATTGTCAGTACGTGGATTGCTGCTCGGCGTCTTGTTCGGCGCGACCGTTCTGATGGGCAGTGGCTCCGCGGGTGCGGATCCGATTCCGCTCGAAGCGCCCGCAGCGGTGCCGGAAGCCGACGTCGTCGTCGGTGGCAGCTGCGGTCCGACCAGTGAATCGGTGCTGCCCTGCCTGATCAACAGCCTGTCGGCGAGAACTGCTGTGCCCTAGAACCCGCGTAACCGAAAGCCGCCCATCGTCGCGGCGGCGGGCTGGGACCCCGTTGGCGGCCGATGTCGAGCCTGCCGCTCCGATCCAATGGCCTCTTGCGGAGTCGAGTGGGGGGCCGTTCGCAGGTCGAAAACGGACAGCCCGATGCGCCGAGCCCCGAACGAAATCCAGGCCGACCCCGAAGGGTCGGCCTGGAATTTTTGTCGGTACAGATCAGGCGAGGTCGAACCGGTCGTTGTTGACCACCTTGACCCACGCGGTGACGAAGTCGTTCACGAACCTTTCCTTGGCGTCATGCTGTGCATAGACCTCGGCCAGCGCACGCAGCACCGAGTGCGATCCGAAGATGAGGTCGTTGGCGGTGGCCGTCCACTTGGCCTGGCCGGAGGGCCGGTCGAGGCCTTCGTAGACGTTCTCCGCCGACTCGGACGGCTTCCACTCCGTGTTCAGGTCGAGGAGGTTGACGAAGAAGTCGTTCGTCAACACGCCGGGCCGGTCGGTGAACACGCCGTGTTCGGTGCCGCCGTAGTTGGCGCCGAGGGCGCGCAGGCCGCCGATGAGCACCGTCAACTCCGGAGCGGTCAGGTCCAGCATGTACGCCCGGTCGAGCAGCAGGCGCTCCAGTGGAGCCTTCTCGCCGGTCCGCACGTAGTTACGGAACCCGTCGGCCCGCGGTTCGAGCACCGCGAACGACTCCACATCGGTGTTCTCCTGCGTCGCGTCCGTACGCCCCGGTGCGAACGGCACCGTGAGGTCGTGCCCCGCGTCCCTGGCCGCCTTCTCGATGGCCGCGGATCCGGCCAGAACGATCAGGTCGGCAAGCGAGACCTTCTTGCCGCCGGGGGCCGAGCTGTTGAAGTTCTGCTGGATCTGCTCCAGCACCGGCAGTACCTTGTCCAGCTCGGCAGGCTCGTTGACCTCCCAGCTCTTCTGCGGCTCCAGCCGGATCCGAGCGCCGTTGGCGCCGCCGCGCTTGTCGGTGCTGCGGAAGCTGGCCGCCGACGACCATGCGGTCTTGACCAGCTGGGCAATGGACAGGCCGGACTCGAGGACCTTGCTCTTCAGTGCCGCGATGTCCTGCTCGTCGATCAGTTCGTGGTCGACGTCGGGTACCGGGTCCTGCCACAGCTGCGGCTCGGCAACCCACGGCCCGAGATAGCGGCTGACCGGTCCCATGTCGCGGTGCAGCAGCTTGTACCACGCCTTGGCGAACGCTTCGGACAGCTCCTCCGGGTGGTCCAGCCAGCGACGGGTGATCTCCCGGTAGATCGGGTCTTCCCGCAGCGACAGGTCCGTGGTGAGCATGGTCGGGGTTCGCGCCGGACCACCGTACGGATCCGGGATGGCACCCTCGCCTGCGCCGTCTCGCGGCTTCCACTGCCATGCCCCGGCTGGGCTCTTGGTCAGCTCCCACTCGTGGCCGTACAGGTTCTGCAGGAAGCCGTTGCCCCACTTGGTCGGGGTGGCGGTCCAGACGACTTCCAGGCCGCTGGTGATGGCGTCTTTGCCCTTGCCCGTGCCGTAGGCGCTCTTCCAGCCCAGGCCTTGCTGCTCGATCGGGGCAGCTTCTGGTTCGGCGCCGACCAGGTCGGCATCGCCGGCACCGTGGGTCTTGCCGAAGCTGTGGCCGCCGACGATCAGTGCGGCGGTCTCCTCGTCGTTCATCGCCATGCGGCCGAACGTCTCACGGATATCCCGTGCCGCGGCCACCGGATCCGGCTGACCGTTGGGCCCTTCCGGATTCACGTAGATCAGGCCCATCTGGACCGCGCCGAACGGACTCGCCAGTTCACGGTCACCGCTGTAGCGCTCGTCGCCGAGCCAGGTGTCCTCCGGACCCCAGAAGACCTCTTCCGGTTCCCAGATGTCCGGGCGGCCGAAGCCGAAGCCGAAGGTCTTGAAGCCCATCGACTCCAAGGCCACGTTGCCTGCGAAGACGAGCAGATCGGCCCACGAGATCTTGTTGCCGTACTTCTGCTTGACCGGCCACAGCAGCCTGCGAGCCTTGTCCAGATTGGCGTTGTCCGGCCAGCTGTTGAGGGGTGCGAAGCGCTGGGCGCCCTGACCGCCGCCGCCGCGACCGTCGGCGATGCGGTAGGTACCCGCGGCGTGCCAGCTCATCCGGATGAACAAGCCGCCGTAGTGGCCGTAGTCGGCCGGCCACCAGTCTTGCGAGTTGGTCATGACTGCCGCGACGTCGGCTTTGAGGGCATCGACGTCGAGTTTCTTGAACTCCTCCGGGTAGTCGAAGTCCTCACCCAGCGGGTTGGCTTTGGACGAGTGGGCGTGCAGGACCGACACATCGATCTGCTCTGGCCACCAGTCCTTGTTGCTGCGGGGACGATGCTCCGTCTTCTGCGCGGGGGCCGAAATCGCCGGGTTCTCGCTCTCGCTCGCGCTCTGCGTCTTGCTGTCAGGATTGGGTGGGCGGCTATCGGATGACACAGCATTCCTTCCTGAAATGAGTGATGGGCTGCGATCACGGATGCGGTAGGGAAGCCTGTACTCCTACACAGTCGGGACACAGGCCCCAGTAGATGACCTCGGCCTCGTCGATCGAGAAGCCGTGGTCATCGGACGCGCTGAGACAAGGGGCCTCGCCGACGGCGCAGTCGACATCGGCGATCACCCCGCATACCCGGCATACGACGTGGTGGTGGTTGTCACCGACCCGCGACTCGTAACGTGCCACGGAACCGGACGGCTGAATACGCCGGACCAGGCCTGCGGCGGTGAGCGCGTTCAACGAGTCGTACACCGTCTGATGGGATACCTCGGGCAGCCTGGATCGCACGGCCCGGATGATCGAATCCGTGTCGGCGTGCGGGTGATCGTGCACCGCGCTCAGCACGGCGACCCGGGGACGGGTCACACGCAGCGAAACTCCGCGCAGCATCTGCTGGAACTCCGAGGCTGTTGCCACGCAAGGAAGTCTTGTCCGTTTTCTGGAACGGGTCAAGAGTCTGCGGCTATGTCGCCCGGATTCGTTCGGTGCCGGCCATGGCTCGGACAGGCTCCGATGCGCCGAGGGCGAAAACGACGCCCGCGCGCACTATGTGACGACGAATGTTCCCTTGCCGGGGACATGCGGGTAGTTGGTCGCGATGAGCACTTCGGCTCGGCCGAGACCGGTGGGAATGGTGACGGGCACCCAGTTGCCGTGGACGTTCTCGCCGGATGGCGTGTCGTCGCCGATCCAGACCGGTGGGAGACCGCCGAACTCGCCGGTGTCGGAGTTCCGCCAATACACCGTGACCTCCGCGCCGCAGGACGCGCCGGGCGAGTCGGGGGCGAAGACGAACTCCGGACGGATCCATAGCGTTGGATTATCGGAGGAGTCGCGGGCGGGATCGTACTGCGCCGCAATCATTCCGATGCCGGTACCGCCGCCTCCGCAGAGGGTGCGTGCCGGTGTGACACCGATGGGAAGCGCGGACGAGGTCGGAGCGGCCAGCGCGAGCGCTCCGGCGGCCAAAGCCACTGCCGTTATTCCGCGATAGCCCTTCACCGCTGCTCCGCTCTGTCCTAGGGGCCGAACTGTCTGCCCCTGTTTCGCTCGCGATTCGCAGAATGTTAACCAGCACGGCGAGGTTCGGCGTCCGCGTCTTTGCCGTCCATGGGGAGATGGCTACCGCGAGTGGGGCGGGTGCGGGATGGGGTAAGCCGAAGCGGCGCAAGCCGTTACTCCTGGGCCGGGCGCCGTTGACCGGCCCAGGAGAACGTCTTCCGTTCAGCGCGCGGCGGTGGATCAGCCTGCGGCTGCGGAACGCAGGTGGACGCGCTCGGCGATGTTCGCCAATTCCGCGTTGAAGCGGTCTGCGGCTTCGATATTGCCCAGGTGCCCAGTGGGCCACACGTGGTACGCGGCGAGATGACCGGTGCCGCGGAGTGCATCTGCGATGCGGCGCGACATGCGCTCGGGCAGCAATCGATCGTGCACGCCCGCGATCACCGTGGTGGGCACCGTGAGCGACGCGGCGGCCTCGGCGAGATCGATATCCGCGAGCGCGGCGGCGTGCCTGCCGCGGGTGAGCGGTCGGCAGGACCGCACGATGCCGAGGGCGAACTCGACTTGGTCCGTGGTGGCCTGCTCGGTCATGATGCGCGCCTTGAGCAGCGCGCTGGCCGGCCAACCACCCGGCAGCGGCACCGGGGCGGTGAGCAGGGTCTCGGCCACGATCATCGGCATCCGTACGGTGGCGCCCAGTACGGTGAGCGGCCGGTCGGCCAAAGTCAGCGGCTTGTTCAGCAGCGGGAGCAGATCGGTGTCGTAGCGGATGTTGCCCGAGCTGGTGTTCAGCAGCACGGCCGCGGCGGCCTGCCGCCGCACCTGGTCCGGGTAGGCGGAAGCCCACGCCTGCACGGTGATTCCGCCCATGCTGTGCCCGACGAGCACCGCGCGCCGGCCCGGGCGCAGCGTGGCGGAAAGGACGGCGGCCAGGTCGTCGGCCATCGTTTCCTTGTCCGGGGTGGTCTTGCCGAGTTCGCTCGCGCCGTGGCCGCGCTGGTCGTAGCAGACCACTCGATATCGGTCGGCGAAGGCGTTGATCTGCGGATTCCAGTACTCGATACTGCAGCTCCAGCCGTGGATGAGGACGATGACGTCGGCATCGGCGGGACCGTAGGCGTGCACCCGGAGACGGGCGCCGTCCTTCGTAGTGACCGGGATGACCGCACACGGGGCGGTGGGGGCGTTCAGAGACGCCGTCCGGAAGGTGCGAGACCGCAGTCCGGCACGGTAAGCGGCGGTAAGCGCGCCACCCCGCGCGTCCGCCAGCGTCCTCATCGACTTCACCAGCATCGAGCACTCCTTTGTGTCCTCCGTCACCGTACAGTGCAAGCAAGGTGCTTGCTAGTGCAAGCGGTCGATGACGGAATTCCTGGCTTGTACCAAGGAGTACCCCGGATTCGCTCCGATCAAAAGATCATTTCGGTACCGATCTTGTCCGACCCCGGTGCCACAATCACGGTGTGGTCAACGAGGAGATCCGTTTCGAACCGCCGATACCCGTGCTGCGCATGTTCGATGTCGCGCGGACCTTCGAGTTCTATCGGGACTACTTGGGTTTCGCCGTCGACTGGGAGCACCGCTTCAGCGCCGAGTTCCCGCTGTACGCGCAGATCTCGCGGGCCGGAGCGACGATTCATCTCAGCGAGCATCACGGCGACGGCACTCCCGGCAGCGTCGTATGGATCGCGGTGGACGACGTATTCGCCTGGCAGGCGGAGTTGGCGGGCAAGAGCTATGGCTACGCCAAGCCGGGCAGCCCCGAGGACGGCCCCGGTGGGCCGGGTTTCGAGCTGGTCGACCCATCCGGCAACGTGCTGCGTTTCGCCCAGCCGGAGTAGCTGGGCGCAGCACGATGAACACGGCTACGGTTGATGCTGTGGACATCGCGCGCACTGCCCCTGGATCCGCGACCGCCGCGGACGGATCCGCGACCGCCGCGGAGGCCGAGCGGAGTACGGAGACCGAGCAGCGGACGGGTTGGCGCCCAGCCGCACTGCCGCTGCTGGTGGCGGGTGTCGGCGTGGGTGTCGGCGTGCTGTTGCACCTGCGTGATCCCCATGTCGAAGGCTCCTACGGCACCTGCCCGGTGTATGCACTGACCGGTTGGTACTGCCCCGGCTGCGGCGGCATGCGCGCCGTGCACAACCTCACCGATGGCCAGATCGTCGATGCCCTGCACAGCAATCTGCTCGCGATTCCCCTGGTGCTCGCGTTCGCGGTATGGGTGACGGACTGGACTGTCCGGGCCTGGCGCGGTCAGGCGATGCGCCTGCCGTCGATCAGCCGGACCACCATGTGGACATTTTTCGGATTGCTGGCGGTCTACACCGTGCTGCGCAATACGCCGTGGGGAACCCTGCTCACACCGGTGTAGCCGCCATGCCTGGAGGCTAGTTCCAAATATGAACGACTCGCTGAAGGCAAGGGTGCTGGAGAAGTTGCTGCGCCAGCTCGCCGAGGACGGACCCCTCGACACCGAGCACGACGACCCCCGGCGGATCGCCGTGGAGACCGATCTCGACGCGCTGGCGAACGTCGCGGAGGACGATCCGCTCGTCGAAGAGCTCGCCGCGCGCTACCTGGTGTTCTGATCAGGCGATCGACGCGCCGCCGTGCGGCGGCAGCTGGGGTAGCGGTTCGGCGAGCAGCCAGGCTTCCCACAGCGGCCGCAGCGGCACCAGGCTGTAGTGTCCCGCGAGGTCGGTGAATTCCTCCGTGGTCACCGAGGAGTGGCGGTAGCGGATGGTCCACTCGCGCAGCAGGTTGAAAAACGTGGAGTCGCCGAGCTCCAGGCGTAGCGCGTGCAAGGTCAGCGCGCCGCGTTTGTAGACGCGGTCGTCGAACATGCGCCGCGGTCCTGGGTCGCCGACGATGATGTCCTGCGGCTGGCGGGACAGATTGTGCCGCGCGGCGCGCGCCAGCTGGTCGGCGGTGGGCCCGCCCGCCGCCTCGGACCAGATCCATTCCGCGTAGCACGCGAAACCTTCGTGCAGCCAGATGTCGCGCCACTGCCGGATGGTCAAGCTGTTGCCGAACCATTGATGGGCCAGCTCGTGTGCGACCAGCCGCTCGGCGCCGCGGCGGCCATCGCAGTGGTTGGCGCCGAAGATGGAGATGCCCTGCGCCTCGATCGGGATCTCCAGCTCGTCGTCGGTGACGACCACCGTGTAGCCCTCGAACGGGTAGGGGCCGAACTTCTCGGTGAAGACCTCGAGCATCGTCGGCTGCCGGGCGAAGTCGTGGTCGAAGTTCGCGCGCAGTCGGGCCGGGAGGACGGCCTGCATCGGCACCGGAGCGTGTATGGGACCGATGCGATGTTTGCGATAGTGGCCGATCTGGATGGTCGCCAGGTAGCTCGGCATCGGCTCGGGCTGCTCGTAGACCCAGGTGGTCTGGCTGGCCTTGGTCTGCTTGCGCAGCAGGGTGCCGTTGGCCAGTGCGTAGTACGGCGAATCGGTGGTGATCGAAATCCGGTAGCTCGCTTTGGAACTCGGATGGTCGTCGCAGGGAAACCAGGAAGCCGCGCCATTGGGCTGGCTGGCCACGAGCGCGCCCTCGGTGAGCTCCTCCCAGCCCACCTCGCCCCATGGTCCGCGCACCGGCTTCGGGATACCGCCGTACTGCACCACCACCGACAGCACGCCGCCCGCCGGAATCCGCTGCTGCGGGGTGATCACCAATTTGCCGTGCTGATGGGTGAACTTGGCGGCCTTGGTTCCGTTGACGAACACCTTCGCGACGGTGAGCGCCTGGGCGAGGTCGAGCGCGAACCGCGGGCGAGTAGCGGTGGTCACCGCGGTGATCGTGGCGCGTCCGGTGAGCCGGTTGCCCGCGACTCGATAGGCCAGCTCCAGTTCGTATCGTGAGACCCGGTACCCGCGATTGCCGTTCTGCGGTAGGTACTCATCGATGGGGGCTTCATAGAACTTGCCCGCCATCAGCTCGCTCCGGGGTCGCCTGTGAACCAGGGTGCGATCGGGTTGCCCCACCAGCGCGTCGACGCTGGCACGGTGTCGCCGCGCATGACCAGCGAGGCCGGACCGATGGTCGCGCCGTCGCCGATAGCCGAGGCGGGGAGCGCGACGCAGTGCGGCCCGAGGGTGGCCCCGGCGCCAAGGGCGACGCTGTCCATGGCCATGATCCGATCGTGGAACAGATGGGTCTGCACCACGCAGCCACGTTCGACAGTCGCGCCGTCGCCGAGAGTCACCAGGTCCGCCTCCGGTAGCCAATAGGACTCGCACCATACCCCGCGGCCGATGGTCGCGCCGAGCCCGCGAAGCCACAGATTCAGTACGGGCGTACCGGTCGCCGCGCGGGCGAACCACGGCGCGGCAACCGTTTCCACGAAGGTGTCGGAAACCTCGTTGCGCCACACGAACGAACTCCACAGCGGGTGTTCCTCGGCGCCGATCCGCCCCACCAGCAACCATTTGGCGGCCACCGCGCTCGCGCCGGCGACGGCACCGGCGGTCAGCAGCACCACCCCGCTGAGCAGCGCGGCGGCCAGGTGGCCGAACGTTTGCGCGAGCCAGGCCAGAGTGCACAGCACGCCGAGTCCGATGGCGAACGTCACCAGGACCGGCAAGAGCCGGCAGGTTTCGACGACGGCGCGGGCGATACGCAGGCGGGCGGGCGGGTCGAAGGTCCGTGCAGTGTCGGTGTTCTCCGCCGTGCGGCGCAGCCGGACCGGCGGGCTGCCCAGCCAGGACGAGCCCGCCTTCGCCTTGGACGGCGCCGCCGACAGCACCGCGACCAGCCCGTTCTTGGGGACGCGGCGGCCGGGGGCGGTCATCCCGGAGTTGCCGAGAAAAGCCCGCTTGCCCACCTTGGCCTCGCCGATGTGCAGCCAGCCGCCGCCGAGTTCGTAACCCGCGATCATGGTGTCGTCGGCCAGGAAGGCGCCGTCGGCCACGGTGGTGAACTTCGGCAGCAACAGCACCGTGGACGCCTCGACGCTCTTGCCGACCTTCGCGCCGAGCAGGCGCAGCCACAACGGTGTGAGCAGGCTCGCGTACAGCGGGAACAGGAAGGTACGTGCGGAATCCAGCAGTCGCTCCGTGGCCCACGCCTGCCAGCCGACGCGGCTGCGCACCGGGTGGTAGCCCTCGGTCAGGCCGATGCTCAGCAGCCGGACCGCGACGATGGTCGCCGCCGCGTACACGCCGAGGCTGAGCAGGGTCGCGACGGGAAGAATCGCGAAGGCGCGGACAACGCCCGCGCCGAGCGTCCGGGTATCGCGGACGAACCAGGCGAGGAAAGCTCCGCCCGCGCCGAGGCCGAGAATCGGCATGGCGGCCAACACCATCGACGTGACGCCGAAGACGCCGACCCAGTGCCGGGCCCGCTCAGGGGTCTGCGGTGGCCAGCGGTGCTGCGCCTTGCCGATTTTCACCGCGGGCGAGCCCGCCCACTCCTGTTCCGCCTTCACCTTGCCCGACACCGCGGAGCCCGGCGCGACCTCGGCGTTCCTGCCGATCTTGGTACCGGGCAGCAGGATCGAGCGCGAGCCGACCACCGCGCCGGGGCCGATGGTGATCGGGCCCAGGTGCACCACGTCGCCGTCGATCCAGTAACCGGACAGATCGACCTCCGGCTCGACGCTGCATCCGTCGCCGAGTTCCAGCATGCCGGTCACCGGTGGCAGGGTGTGCAGGTCGACACCCTTGCCGATCTTCGCGCCGAGCGCACGCGCGAACGGCACCATCCACGGTGCGCCGGAGAGGTTCTCGGCGCCGCTGGCCTCGGACAGGCGGACGGCCGCCCACAGGCGCAGATGCACCGAGCCACCGCGCGGATAGCGGCCCGGCCGGACGCCGCGCAGCAGCAGCCGTGCGCCCGCCACGCAGATCGCCATGCGGCCGGGCGGCGAGATGAACAGTGCGAACGCGGCCAGCGTCCACCACCAGGACAGCTGCGGCAGCCACGGCAGCGAGCCGGACCAGGCTGCGATATTGCCGACGATCGCCAGCCAGGTGAACCACTGCAGTCCGGTCAGCGTGGTCAGCGGGATGGTGGCGAGCACTTGCGCCGCCTGCGCGGCCAAGGGCGTCGGGCGTACCGCCCGTTCGGCGACGGCGACCGCGGGCGTGGTCTGTTCCAGCAGGTCGACCAGCGCGCCGAGGCGCGGGTGGTCGTAGACATCGGCGACGGCGATCTGCGGATAACGTTCGCGCAGGGCGGCGACCAGCTGTGCGGCCGCGAGCGAGCCGCCGCCCAATTCGAAGAAGTCGGCGTCGAGATCGCCGACCTCGCCGCCGAGAATCGAATCCCACAGTCCGGCAACCCATTGCGCCGTGCCGGTCAGGTCGTTGTCGTCGTCGTCCTCCGTGGCACCCGGCAGCGGCCACGGCAGCGCGTCGCGATCCACCTTGCCGGAGGTGCGAGTCGGTAGCTCGTCGACCACCGCGAGCCGGGGGACCAGCGGAGCCGGAAGCTGTTCGGTGAGTATCGCTCGTGCGGCCTTGGCATCGAAGTCCGGTCCGGGGCCGGTCAGGTAGCCGACCAGTAACTTATTGCCCGCCTGGGTGGTTCGGATCGCGGCGGCGGCGCCGGTGACCCCGGGAAGATGCTGGAGCGCGTTATCGATCTCGCCGAGTTCGATGCGGCGGCCGCCGAGCTTGATCTGATCGTCGGCGCGGCCGAGGAAGACCAGGCCCGCGGTGTCGTTGCGGACCAGGTCACCGCTGCGGTAGGCGCGGTCCCAGCCCACCGAAGGCAGCGGCGCGTACTTCTCCGCGTCCTTGACCGGGTCGAGATAGCGCGCCAGGCCGACCCCACCGATCACCAACTCGCCGGATTCGCCCTCGGCCACCGGGTTTCCCGCCTGATCCACCACGACGAGATCCCAGCCGTTGAGCGGAAGCCCGATGCGGATCGGCCACTGGCCGTCCAGCCGTGCCGCGCAGGCGACGACCGTTGCCTCGGTGGGGCCGTAGGTATTCCATACCTCGCGAGACGAATCACCGTCGCCGGCAAGACGTTCGGCGAGTTCGGGCGGGACGGCCTCGCCGCCGAAGATCAGCAGGCGCACCGCCTCCAGCGCCTCGACCGGCCAGGTCGCCGCCAGGGTCGGCACCGTCGAGACGATGCTGATCTCCCGCCGCACCAGCCAGGGTCCCAGGTCGGCGCCGGTGCGCACCAGGTCGCGCGGTGCGGGCACCAGGCAGGCGCCGTTGCGCCAGGCCAGCCACATCTCCTCGCAGGAGGCGTCGAAGGCGACCGAGAGACCGGCGAGGACCCGGTCGCCGGGGCCGATCGGAGCGTCGCGGAGGAACAGGTCGGCTTCGGCGTCGACGAACGCGGCGGCGTTGCGGTGCGTGACCGCAACGCCTTTCGGGGTTCCGGTCGATCCGGAGGTGAAGATGATCCAGGCGTCGTCTCGGGGGGCCGGGAGCGCCGACCAGGTGTCCGTACCCTCGTGCTGCTCCGCAGCGCGGATACCGGCGGCTGTCGTCTCGATGCCGTCGCCGGTGACGATCGCGGTGATCTGTGCTTCGCCGAAGACCAGCTGGGCGCGCTCGTCCGGGTCGTCGGCGTCGACCGGCACGTAGGCGGCACCGCTGTAGAGGATCGCGAGGATGGTGACGTAGAGCCCGCGGGTACCGGAGGGCATACGCACGCCGACCCGGTCGCCGGGACGTACTCCCGCGGTGGCGAGGCGGGCCATGGTCTTCTCCACCTCGACGACCAGTTCGAGGTAGGACAGCACCACCTGGCCGTCGTCGATGGCCGGCGCGTCGGGATGCGTGAGTGCCGTAGCGGTCAGGATGTCGACCAGGGTTCTGGCCTGGGGCGCACGGTCGCCCCGTGATAACGGGCGCGCCGGCGCGTCGGCCTCTGTTCTGAGCACGGTGCTCAGCGAACCTGCCATCGACCTGCCTCATACTTTCCGTCGTCACGCCATAGTGGGGTTACCAAAGGGCAAATGCCCCGATTGGCCAGTTGTCCACGGTACTGGGTTTGTTTCCGCGGCGCCCGCAGCGCTGCTCGAACAGGTGATGCTCGTCTCGCTTCGGTCGAGAGCGGCGGTGGGGCCGGTGTGGTCGGATCGGCGGCGACCGCGATCAGGCTTCGCTGCATGCTGGTAGCTGGAGAACGAGGACCTTCTGGCCGACAGGTCGCGAATCGGGGCGTGACTGGCTGCGAACAGATAACGCTTGCTTTTGCTGCCGGAAAAAGTTCGGTCCGCTGTGGTTATCTGACAGACGAGCGCTGATTCATGCGGGTTTCAGGGCGCTGCTGCATGTTTGCTGCATTTGTTCAATCGTGGCTTTGTCGTGGATGAGGTGCCGAGCGTGCGCCAAATCGGATGCGGGAGGCGTGATGTATTCGAGGCAAGTGCGATTCGGTGGATGCGGGTTCGATTGCGAACGGCGCCCGTAGGACTTGGTCAGGGTAGTGAACGGATCGCGAGTGTGCTTGCGAGGACTCGCGTCTGTTGCCATGTCCCGATCGGGATGCGCCGGCTCGGGTTGGCACGCGGTTGACAGCACAAGGCCGCTTCTGCCAGTCTCGGGTCAGGTCACGAGTGCCAGCGCTAAGCCCCGGCTTGCTGGTCGGCAACCCTCCTCCGCGGTGGGGTGCTCCGGGTGACGACCCGGCCGACGCCCAACCGGGCGCGGCAAGCGCGGACTCGGCGAATCATGCGATCGCGGGTCCCTGAGCCGACGGGATTCACGTGATGACTATTGCTGTCGACAACACCTGTGCCGCACTAGCCCGGGTCTCCGGCGACGAGCTGCTGGTGCCGCTCGTGCAGGGCGGAACGGCCACATACGCCAACTTCGACTACGCGGCGAGCGCGCCGGCGTTGGTTGAGGTCACCGACCGCGTGCAGCGGCTGCTGCCGTTCTA